>DATLRW010000052.1:0-93126 GCA_035534495.1 Candidatus Dormiibacterota bacterium
GGTCAGATGCAGATTGGGGCACACGAGGCAAATGACGTTTTTGCCCAGGATGAAAGTTTTCATCTTGCTTTCGCTGGCATGCATTTCTATTGCGATGGCGCCCTCTGCAGCGCACGCTCAAGAGTATCCGCCACCACCACCGTCATATCCCCCACCCCCGCCGTATCCGCCACCGTCGTCTCCGCCCTCCTATGCGTCCAGATATGAGACGAGATTTACGATTACGCCCTTTATCGGCGTTCGCTTTGGAGGGCGCGTCAATGTCAACACGCCAAACGTCGATTATCTGCCCATCAGCAGCTCGCTCAATGGAGGATTCGATATCGGCGTGGCCATCGTTCCACACCTGTTTGGCGAATTCATGTGGAACCGCCAGAGCACCACGTTAAGCGCGCACGACAAACTCACCGACAGTACTCTCACGCTGACCAACGGAGCCCATCTCGACATGTACCAGCTAAGTCTGCTCTACGAAATCTCGACGCGCTCGCCGCTCCGACCATTTGTCGTCGCCGGTTTCGGAGTCACCCATTTTGATTCCAATGGAGTTTTGAATTTCCACAATCGCTTCTCCTACAACATCGGAGGCGGCGTGAAGTATCTGTTCGCGCCGCAAGTGGCCTTGCGCGCGGAATTGCGCTGGTCTCCGTCGCGTACCACTTCATCGAACACCATTTTCTGCGACCCTTCCCTCGGCTGCTTCAACACGCCCGTCCATAATTATGCCGAGCAGGGTCAGGCCAATATCGGCCTCGAATTTCGTTTTTGACTGATCCGCCTCCCGCAACAGCAGTGCCCCGCCGTCGCTGGTCAACCGGTCACCCTCGAACCGCCCCACCACCTGCCGGGAAGAATGCGCTTCAACCAGGAACTCGGACTGGCTACTGTAGTGATTCAGAAGTTCGTTGCGTGGTTTTCAGGGGGTCGGAGCTTTAGCTCCGACATTAAGTCCCGCATTGTCAAGGGCTTTAGCCCCTGAAGCTCCGCCCATTTGGGTAACGAATTTCTGAATCGCCACACTACACTCTGCCATGAAAAGGCCGCCTCCTTTCAGCATCGACTACGTCTCGACGGCGATCGGGGCGATCGGGGACGGGCGATCGGGGACAGACGGGAAGTTTTTTCCGTCACTCCTGCCTGTCGGTCCCGAGAATAGACTGTCGGGCGTTGCCGCGCTGGGTTACGTGGTGCGGCAGGTTTGCGACTACGACGCGAGCGAGCCGAGCCATCCGCGTACACTAGCAGAAAATGTCCCGTCTGTCCCCGAGTTCTCTGTCCCCGAGTTCTCCGAGTCGTCAAAACACCCCGAAGGTGCGCCACCCGCCAAATCTAAATTCCGGCTCGCATGAGGAAGGGCATAGCAACACGGCGCATGTGGGCCACCCGCCCGTCTGGATTATCCCCGAGATCGGATTCCCGAGGAGTGCGCTGAAGAAAGCACCCTTGCCTATCCGCCCGCCGCTAATGTACCGCAGGCCCGCCTGCAGGCTTGCTTCGTCCCCGCTGTTCTTAACGCAGTCGGCATAGGCCTGCGATTGCGGCAACCTTTGGCTGAGCGACATTGGCTACCAGGAACGCAGGCTCAGGGCCACTTTCAGCGCCACATCTTGAAAGTGCCTCCGCTTGGGGTCTCCTTTCCAAGTTACCAGTGTGACCACGTAGGGACCGTGGTCCGTGGTGCAGAAGAAGTCCGTGAACTCCTGGTAGGTTGCCGGGCCGACACGCGACAGCGACGTGATCCTTGTGAGGACCTTGCACCCAGATGGCTGGCGGGCGAACCGCGCGATCACTTGGGACCGCACGTCCGTATCGAGCTTGGCGGTATGATCGATCCACTCCCGGAGGGTGTCTACATCGCGGGGCGCGGCGGCTACGGAAATTTCTGCCCCACCCTTTTTGATCACCACGCCCTTCCAGGTCTCGGACGGCGGAAAGCTAAGGATGTCCAGGTAATCGAGCTTTGGCCTCAAGGCCGTTACAAATAGGTACCAGGAACCGGGGTAGCGCACCGTGTAATGGTAGGTCTCACTGCGGAATGTCTTCCACGTGGTCGCCCGCGGAGCGCGGGTGGTTGCACCAGCCGCCACCGCGAGGAGGAGCGCGCCGAGCGCGAGCGTGTGCAGGGACTTCATGACCCGGCGGGTGGCCCACTCTTCCCGCGACCGGGAACCATTCATCGCGCACACCGGGGCATCATAGCATCGCGCCCTTCACTACGGGCTGTGCTTTTTCGGGTGCCCCACCCTTTGACTTGAAGCTGTGAAGAAACCAGCCCGGCCGGGCGGTTTCTTCACAGCTTCAAACCGAGCGTAGGGCACCCGTAAAATCCCCTAAGATCAATACCGCGGCCGTGGGCCACCCGCCACCCGAAAAATCAGTTGGTGAAACCACCGCGAGGGTGCGCCACCCGCCGGTCTATGGCTTCGAGGTTTGCGAAGCGGCCAGCGCGGCGCGAATCGCTTCCGCGACGCCCCGTTCGGCGGACGCGTCGGGATATTTCTGCCGGGGCCAGAAAAAGCCGCGCATCCCGTCGCCCTTCCGCCGCGGAACGACATGCACATGCAGGTGGGGCACGCTCTGGCTGACCCGGTTATTGATGGCGACGAAGGTTCCCTCGGCCCCCATGGCCGTCTCGACCGCGCGGGAGAGCTGCTGAACGATCCGGAAGAACGGCCCGACGTGACGCTGCGGCAGATCGTCGAGGGTTTGAATGTGGTCGCGCGGAATCAGCAGGCAATGGCCGGGAAAGAGCGGGCGGTGATCGAGGAAGGCGATCGCTTCGCGCCATTCAAAGACAACCGTGGCGGGGAGTTCGCCCCGCGCCAGCGCGCAGAACCGGCACTCGCCTTTCTCCATCGGTTCGCCGGCGGCATCCATGCGCACATCCGGCATTCTATGCTCTGGCGCCGCCTCCCGCTACCGGGGTAGAGTCTCCGAGAACGCGGGCCGCGTGCGCCGGCGGGAATCGAACGATCCGGAAAGGATTCGGTTGCCGGAAAAAAGCCAAAAAAACCAAAAAAGCCTGCAGCATCAGATCGTTGCGGCGACCGGGATCGTGATGGCAAGCGTTCTGGCCAGCCGTTTCCTCGGGTTTTTCCGGGAATGGACCGTCGCCCACCAGGTCGGCTCGAACGCCACGACCGACGCCTATTACGCCGCCTTTACCCTGCCCGATTTCCTGAACTATCTGGTGGCCGGGGGCGCGCTCAGCCTCACGTTCATACCCGTCTTCACGAAATACATCGCCGAAGGGAGGGAAGAGGAAGGCTGGGAAGTGTTTTCGACGGTGGCCACGTTCATGGGGCTGGTGCTGATTGTGCTGGTGATTGCCGCCGAAATCTACGCGCACGATCTGGTGAGCGTGATTGCGCCCGGCTTTCACGGCAGCCAGCGGGCCTTGCTGGTTTTCCTGACGCGCGTGATGCTCCCCGCGCAGATCTGCTTCTACGTCGGAGGCATCCTGGCGGCCGTGCAGTACGCGCGGGGGCAGTTCCTGGTGCCGTCGATGGCGCCGATCGTCTACAACACGGCCATCATTCTCGGCGGCTTTTTCCTCGCGCCGCGGATCGGCATCGCCGGTTTCGCGGTGGGCGTGGTGGTCGGGGCGCTGGCAGGGAACCTTTTGCTCCAGATTTACGGGGCGCGCCGCGCCGGCGCGCGGTATCGTCCGCGGCTGGACCTGCGCCATCCCGGCTTCCTGCTATTTCTGAAGCTGACCGTACCCATCATGCTGGCGCTGTCGATCCCTTTCACCGACGATTGGATCATCCGTTGGTTTGGCTCGTACCTGCAGCCGGCGTCCATCACGTGGCTTTCCTATGCCAAGACGCTGATGCGCGTGCCGCTTGGCGTCGTGGGGCAGGCGATCGGGGTGGCTTCCTTCCCCGTGCTCGCGCAACTGTACTCGGAGAAGAAATACGAGGAACTGAACCGGCTGCTGAACCACACCCTTAAGGCCATGCTGCTGCTGCTGATTCCGATCGCCGCTCTCACGATAGCCCAGAGTTCCGCGATCGTTCACCTGGTTTTCTCCCATACGCGTCTCAGCGAATTCGATCTCGAAGCGACGGCTCGTACGCTAGTCTTCTTCTCGCTCGGCCTGACCGCCTGGGGCGCGCATAGCCTGCTGGCGCGCGGTTTTTACGCCACCCGCGATACGATCACCCCGGCGGTCGCGGGGACCGTGCTGACCTTCCTCAATTTGCCGCTCTACTGGTGGCTCTCCCACCGGATGCAGTACGTGGGTCTCGCGCTGGCCAGCTCGATCGGCATCTCCATCTACACCATCGCGCTTTTCGTGCTGCTCATGCGCCGCACCCGGAATCGGCAGGCGGGCGAGCTGACGGTTTTCTTTCTGAAGGTTTGCGCCGCTTCCGCGGGGATGGCCATCATCTGCTATCCGGCGATGAGGCGCATCGGCCACTGGAATTCATGGCACACGACCCTGGGCGCGTTTCTCGACCTGGTCATCGTCACCGGCATCGGCTTTGCCGTCTGGATGGGCCTCAGCCGCCTGTTTCAATTGCGCGAGGTCGGTCAATATATCAGGGAATTGTGGGCCATGGTGCTCCGCCGTCGCGGGCGCGTCGGCGCCAGCGGCGGAGACAGCTGACGGCCTTTGGTTCGCGGCAACCGGAGCCGCTAGCGGCTCCGTATGGCTTGGGCGGTCGAGGGGTGGGCGCTTTCCTGCTCGGTCATCAGGTGGATTTTGCGGCGGGCGCGCAGAATCGTGCCGACCACGCCGACATTGGGACCGATGGCCAGAATCCACAGCACCGGGGCCATGCGGTTCGTCACCGCCCCCAGGATCATGAGCCCGATCCGCTCGGGCCGCTCCCAAAAGCAACGATCCAGCCCGGCCAGCGGCCCGCGGTCGCCATGGGCGACCAGCGACGCCGACCGCGCCCGCGAGTAGCCGACCATCACCGATCCCGCCATCGCCACGCACACCAGGACGGCATAGAGGAACCGGTTGACCCGGGCGTAGTAGACCAGCAGGCCAACGAAAAGAATCAGATCGGAATAGCAGTCGAAGGAGGAATCGAGAAATTCACCAAATCGCGACGCGCGGCCCTGAACTCGCGCCACCGAACCGTCCAGCCAGTCCATCATCCCGGCCCCCAACATCGCCACGCCGGCCGTGGCGAACCGCCCCGACCCCAGGGAAGCCGCCGCCGAAAGGCTCACCACCAGCCCCAGGGCGCTCAGAAAATTCGGATGGATGCCCGTGCGGGCCACGAGCCGGACGACGGCGTCGGGGAGCCATGTGGAGGCGCGAACAAGACGGCGCTTTTGCATGAACGGAGAGGCGAGCGCGGCCGGCGCTCAGCCGAGATCGTAAATCGTGAGCAGATTCAGAATTTCGAATTCCTTGATGCCGGCCGGCGTCTGCACCTGCACCTCGTCGCCCGCGCGGCGGCCGAGCAGCGCCCTGCCGATGGGCGAAGTGGTGGAAATCATTCCCTTGGCGACGTCGGACTCCTCGACGGTAACGAGCGTGTACTCGATCTCCGTCTGGCTCTTGAGGTCGATCAGCTTGACGCGGGAGCCGTAGGCGATCCGGTCGCGGGGGATATTGTTCAGGTTGATCAACGAGATGTCCGCCAGGCGCTTTTTCAGCTGACCGAGACGGGCCGAGAGAAACCCTTGGCGTTCTTTCGCGTACTTATATTCGGCGTTTTCCGACAAGTCACCGTGCGCCCGAGCCTTCATCAGCTCCTTCGGGAGCTCGGTGTTGAGTTCGAGCTCGATGACCCTGATTTCCTGCTCGAGTTTGGAACGTATCTTGGCAGCAGCGTCAATCATGAGGGTGTCCAACCCAAGCCCCGTAAGAAGCGGGGCCACAAGGAAATGACGCGGTTATTATAGAGGAGTCCTCTTCGGTCCAGCAACGTTCTTTGAACTTCGGAACAATCCGTCACCTGGGTGCCCTGCCGCCGCGGGCCGAAGCGAAACGAACGCTATCGCAGCCGTTGAATAAAAATAATGGGACGGACCGGGAACCATGTAAAACTGGCGGAGAGGGGGGGATTCGACCGGCACACCCCCGGGCCGCGATAGCGGGCGGCAAGAACAATGCTGCGGGTGCAACTGCGTTGGCGTAATTCAGAAGCCCTTGGTTCTGGCGGAGAGGGGGGGATTCGAACCCCCGGCACCCGTTTTAGCGGGTGCAACTGCTTAGCAGGCAGCCCTGTTCAGCCACTCCAGCACCTCTCCGCGCGCCTGCAACTTCTTTACTGTACACCGCTTGCGGGCAATTCACCAGACAATGCCGGAAGCAGCATTCACCGCCGCACCCGGCGATTCGGATTGGCGTCCGCCCGTCGCGCCCGGAGTCGCTCAAACGGGCGAGGAACGTGCGACAGGGCCAGTATAAGACAAACGGGTGCAGCTTCGTACCGCTGCGCTCGTTGCATCCCTGGAAACGCCGTGAAGTTAGGTCTTTTGCAGGAGCGGCCTCAACTCGCGGATGTCCTTGACTTTCTCCAAATTGTAAATTTTATCGATCAGGGCCGAGGTCTTGGCGGCCCCGAGCACGGGAGTCATGAGGTCACGGGCTTTGGTGGCGACCTCTTCGCTGGTCATGGGATTCATGAAGCTGCCGCGAACGTGGTTCACGCGCTCGGTCAGATTCGTGCCATCGGTCAAGGTGACGGCCACGATGGCGGCCCGCACGGGAAGCATGCGCTCCAACTCTTCGCTGGGGACGAGCGTGACTTTGGCGCGCTCGCGGAGTGTGGCGGGGTCCTTCATGCGCGCCATATCGTTGGCGGAGTGGAACGTTACGGTGCCGTCCATCATCATGACCGCCGCGATGTGCTGCACGCATATGTCCGGCATCTTCCGGTTGTTCACGATGGAGGCCAGACTGGTTGGCAGCTGAATCGTCACGTGGCGCACCTGGTCGGCCGTGAACGGATGCTTCTTCCGGAGAAGGACGAAGGCATCGAGAACCGCCTGAATCGGCGAGCCCACGGGCCATTTCTTGATGTCGGTCAGGGTGATCTGATAGCTTTCCCCCAGCTTATCAATCAGCCCTTCCGGATTGGCGCTCGGCTTGTAGGCGTCAAAAAAGTTGTTCGGTCCCGAGAAAATGTCCTCGACGCCGGTCCAGCCGTAATGAACGACCAGGGCGGAGACGACTCCGCCGCGCGCGCCCATGCCCCCGAAAACGAAGGCCTTTTGAATATGCTGGGTGTCGCGGTCCCAGGCGCCCAGGCCGGAGGATTGCTGCGCGGTGTAACCGAGCATCAATCGCATATGGTGAGCGTCGAAATCGGCAAGGCAGCCGCAAGCGGCGGACGCGCCGAAAAGAGGGGCGATGGTATGAGTGCTCCAGTGGCTTTCCACTTCAAATGCGCGGCCGCCCAGAGTGAGTGTGACGCGGTTGCCGACGTCGTAGCCGAGAGCGACGGCGCGGATCAGCCGCGTGCCGCTGGCGCCGAGTAGTTCTCCCATCGCCAGGGCGGCAGGGACCACGCCGCACCCGGGGTGGCATTTCGGGGCGCTGGCCGAATCGTCGGTTTCGTAGGCGTGAGCCATCATGGCATTGGTCAGGGCCGCTTCGATGGGCCCAATCGCCATCTTTGTGGCCACAACGGTCGCGACCGGTTTGCCGCCGTAGTTTTCGGCGAAATCGATGGCTTTGCGCCCGGGGAGCAGATTCGAGCCGGAAACCATGGCGCCCAAAGTGTCCAGAATATGCTCTTTGGTCGTTTGGGCCACGTTGCCGGGCAGGGGACGGCCGCCGGCGTCGCTCATATAGGTGGAGAGCTTCTCCATGACCGGGCTCACGCCTGACGCGGCGGGAGCAGTCCCGGGAGCCGTCTTGGCCGATCCTGAGGTCACGGGGAAACGTACGGGAAGGGCGGTGGCGGCGAGGGCTATCCCCGCGAACCCGAACAGATCGCGCCGGGTTACCCCCTTTTCATCGGTTTCCTCCGGTGTATCTTTTGCATCCTTTTCTTCCCAATCATTCGGCATATTCTTCTCTCCTTGTATGGCTGCCTGCTCCTCCGCCATGTGAAACAATCTTCTTGTCCGCGAAGCAACCCGCGCGAAATGCCAATGGCGGACAGGGGTCCAGCTTACCCCTTATCCTTGGTAACGCGATCGCCGTTCCGGTCCTGCGAATACCGCCGATGCTCACCAAGTTGCCTGGCTCATGACATGCGATGAAGTTATGCCTTTTGCAAGAGCGGTCTCAAATCGCGGATGTCGTTGATTTTCTCCAGGTTGTAAATTTTTTCGATCAGGGCCGAGGTTTTGGCCTCGCCGAGCAGGGAAGCGATGAGGTCGCGGGCTTTTGCGGCGATTTCTTCGCTGGACATGGGATTTTGCGGGGTGCCGGGAACTTTGTCTACGCGCTGGGTCAAATGCGTGCCATCGGCCAAGGTGACATCCACGATGGCGACGCGCAAGGGCATGAGGTGTTGCAACTGTTCGCTGGAAACGAGCGTGACCTTAGCGCGTTCGCGGAGCGTGGCGGGATCCTTCATCCGCGCGGCATCATTGGCCGAGTGAAACGTCACGGCATTGTCCATCAACATGACCGCGATCATTTGCTGCAGGCAAATGTCCGGCATTTCGCGGTTGTTTACGATAGCTGCCTCATCGGTGGCCAGTTGCACCGTCACGTGGCGCACCTGATCCGCCGTGAAAGGATGTTGCTTCCGGAGAAGGACGATGCCCTGTAGAGCCGCCTGGATGGGCGAGCCCACGCACCATTTCTTGATGTTGGTCCGGTTGATTTCGTAGCGGACGCCCAATTGGTCGATCAAGCCGGCCGGATTGGCGCTGGGCTTGTAGGCGTCAAAAAAGTTGTCCGCGCCCGAGAAAAGATCCTCGACGCCCGTCCAGCCGTCGTACACAAGCAGGGCGGAGGTGACGCCGCCGCGAGCGGGCATGCCGGCGAAAACGAAGGATTTTTGTACATGCTGGGTGTCGCGATGCCAGGCGGCCAGGCCGGAGGATTGCTGCGCAGTATAGCCAAGCAACAGCCGCATCTGGTGAGCGTCCATGCTGGCGATGCAGCCACAAGCGGCAGCCGCGCCGAAAAGAGGGGCAATGCTGTGAGTGCTCCAGTGGCTATCGGCTTCGAATTTCTCGGCGCCCAGGGTCATCGTAACTCGCGTGCCGACGTCGTAGCCGAGAGCCACGGCGCGGATGAGCCGCGTGCCGCTGGTGCCGAACATTTCTCCCACGGCGAGGGCTGCCGGGATAATGCCGCAGGCGGGGTGGGATTGAGAGGGAGCATGCGAATCGTCCGTTTCATCGGAATGAGCCAGCATGCCATTGGCCAGGGCTGCTTCGATGGGGCCACAAAGAATATTCGACGCAACAACGGTCGAGACCGGCTTACCCCCGTACTTCTGAGCGAACTCGATCCCCTTTTGCCCGGGTATCAGAGTCGAACCGGAAATCATGGCGGCAAGAGTATCCAGGATATGCTCTTTGGTTTTTTCGGCCGCTTCGGCGGGCAGGGGACGGTCACCGGCTTCGCTCATGTAGGTGGAGAGCTTCTCCATGACCGGGCTCACGCCTGGCGCCGCGGGAGCGGTCCCGGCAGGCGCTTCCGTCGATGGCGCGCCCACGGGGAAACGTACGGGAAGGGCGGTGGCGGCCAGGGCCATTCCCGCGAACCCGAACATCTCGCGCCGAGTCAACTTCGATTCGTCAGTTTTCTCAAAGAAATCTTTTTTCGAGTTATCCGGCATGTCCTTCCCTCCGTATCAAATGAATTTATGATTCCCCCGGGCTGCTTATTCGTTAGCGTCCTTGCATCGCTCGGCGGCGCTAGGGCCAGTTTACAGACGGCACAAGAAGCCGCAAGAGATACCAACAACAGGCATACATCCAGCCTTACCCCTCCACCAGCGAGGCGATCGCAGTTCCGAGTTCGGTGGTCGAGGCCTTGCCGCCCATGTCCGGCGTACGGAGGCCGGTTTGCGACAAAACTTCGGAAATGGCGTTTTCGATCGCGTCGGCGGCCTCCGGCACGCCCAGGTGCCGCAGCATCATCGCGCCGGACCCGATCTGGCCGATCGGGTTGGCTACGCCTTTCCCCGCGATGTCGGGCGCGGAGCCGTGAACGGGTTCGAACATGGACGGGTACGTCCTTTCCGGATTGAGATTGGCCGAAGGGGCAATGCCGATCGAACCGGCAACGGCCGGGCCCAAGTCCGAAAGGATATCCCCAAAGAGGTTGGAGCCGACAACCACGTCGAACCAATCCGGATGGCGCACGAAGTGCGCGGTGAGAATATCGATGTGATATTGGTCGGTGCGCACGTCGGGATATTCAACGGCCATGCGGCGGAAGCATTCATCCCAGAACGGCATGGTGTGGATGATCCCGTTTGATTTCGTGGCGGAAGTGAGATGCCTGTTTCTGGACTGCGCCAGTTCGAAGGCAAAACGCAGCACGCGGTCGACGCCGCGTTTTGTAAACACGGACTGTTGGATGGCCATCTCTTCGTCGGTGTCCTGGTAGAGACGTCCGCCAACGTTGCAGTACTCTCCCTCGTTATTTTCCCGGACGACGCAGAAATCGATCTCACCCGCTTTCCGGTTCCGCAGCGGAGTCTCCATGCCTTCGAAAAGGCGCACCGGACGAAGATTGACGTATTGGTGGAATCCCCGCCGGATGGGCATGGTGAGGCCCCAAGCCGAAACGTGATCGGGGACGCCGGGGTGGCCAACGGCGCCTACGAATATGGCGTCGAACGGCCGTAGTTGCCGCAAGCCGTCCTCGGGCATCATTCGTCCGGTGGCGACGTAGGTTTCGCAGCTCCAATCGAAAGCATGCCAGTTGCACTCAAACCCGTAGCGCCGGCCGGCGGCGTCCAGGACGCGAATTCCCTCGGGGACAACCTCCTTGCCGATTCCGTCTCCCGGGATGACCGCGATGCGAAAAGTTTTCATAAGAGCTGTCGTTAATTTTCCCCGGCAAACGGCCAGGGCGACGTGGCGCTAGCGTCCGGGATTTTCTCCAGGCTTTTGACAAACCCCACGGTCTTTTCGGGCCTTGGCCGAGGGCCAATCCGCATATTCGGCACATCCCTTGAACTTTGCAGCCGCTTATGCAAGGGGCATGAAATGGAAAGGGCCGCGCTTAGGGAAATCCGCGCGGCCTGTGACCACTTGCCCGTCTTTCCGATGGATTGTGAGAAACGCGGCCATCGTGTTGGACCCGGCGCGCTCGGGCTCAATATCCACATGGAAGTTGACTTTGTGAAGAACCCTCGTAACCCGGCCTTGCATTCCAGATGGAGAATGACAAAGCGGAATTTTATGCTGAAATGGGAAGTCGCGCCAGTCCTTCCGCCAGCCTGTCGTTTTTGAAGGGAAAGCGGATCAGGCAGGGCAGGCCCGCCCGCTCGAACGGCTCAGGAAATGGGACGGTCGCGAATCGTCGCCTCACGATTCTGTTTCGTCGAGCGGATTACGCCGGTCTGATCGACATAGAAATTGCGATAACCGTAGTACTCGGGACGGGCGAGCATGACGAACGCATGAATGTTCCCGTCGCTCCCCGCCGGCCCCGGAAGATAAACGAGCGAGTAGCCTTCCGTGTGGGCCCCGGAATAGACGGCCGAGGCCTGGCCGCTGACTTCCTGGATCGTGTTGGGATAGGTTCCTTGCTCTTTGTCATAGGCCGCGACGATTTTCACGACTTGCCGCAGCGCACTGATGGCGCCCGCTTCGGCTTCGGCGTGGTCCGGCACATCCGGCTTGGGCAAAACGAGCCACACCATGGCCCAGACGGCGCCGATGACCAGCGCCGCTCCCACCAGCGTCCAGAGCAGCCCCTTGCGTTGGGCTTTTCGCCGGGTGGCTACGGGCTCGGGCGCGAGATTCGCCCCGCAGTACGGGCAGACCTCGCTCGCGGAGTTGATGGTCTGTTCGCAACTAGGGCAGGTAAACATCAGTGGTTTTTGACCTCACGCCGCAGGTCCGGCGCCGGCGGCGGGCGGACCCGCCGGATTCAGGCCGCTCCCCGGTTTTCGTCGCGGTGGCTCCCGGAATCGATAGAATGGTGCCGCTCGACCTGATCGGTCATGCAGGTCCCTCCGGTGCGTTGCGCGGGATGATGGACAAGAGGAGGTCGAATGGGGGCAAGTTCCAGCGGCACGGCAACCCCAACTCTCTCGAATAAAAAAACATCTTAGATTCTTTGGCGGCAGGTGTCTAGCCGGGGACGTCTATCCCCGGCCGTAGCAATCGGTGTAATCAGGAGGGTGCCATGCTTGCGAAAAAAATGCGCGCGAAAAACAGTAGGGGGAAAGAATGGAAATGGGCCGGACGTTGTCTCGTGCAGGGGCTCCTGTCGGGGCTCGTGCTGGCGGCATCTCTAACCGCGGCTCCGCTGCCGCCGCAATCGGCCGCGTCGCCGGCCGAGGTGTCGAGCAGCTCAAAAGGCCGGGTTTCTCTCGCCATCACCCTCTACAACTCGAATTTTGCCCTGGTGCGCGAAGCGCGCCGCGTGCAGTTGCCGGCGGGCGCGGTGCGGCTCGCGTTCGAGGATGTACCCAACTCGATCGAGTCGTCGACGGTTCACCTCGCGCCCGCGCGAGGGATCGACGTGATGGATCAGTCCTACGAATACGATCTGCTCAGCCCCGGGCGGCTGCTCGATAAATACCTGGGTAAGCAGATGACCCTCATCTTTCGCGGCCGGCAAAACGGCGCGACGCATGAAACCGACGTCCCCGCCGTTCTGCTTTCGACCAATGGCCCGGTTTGGAAAATCGGCAACGAGATCGTCACCGGCATCCAGCCAAACGGCTATCGGTTTCCCGAATTGCCCGGCGGGCTCTATAGCAGCCCCACCCTGGTCTGGTCGCTGCGCAACGCTCGGCCGGGCGAGCGCACACTGGAGGTTTCCTACCTCGCCGATCAAATGAACTGGGACGCGAATTACGTTCTGGATCTCACGCGAAACGGCCAAAAGGGCAGCATCGACGGATGGGTCACGCTCAAAAACAATAGCGGCGCCGCCTTCGAAAACGCCTCGCTTTCCCTGGTGGCCGGCCAGGTGCATCGCGCGGCTGGGCCGGGGCCACGGCCGATGCCGATGATGCTCAGAGCCCAGGCGGCCGTCGTCGGCGGCGTGGGCGGGCAATTCACGCAGCAGGCCACGGGGGAATATCACCTGTATCAGCTCAACCGCCGCGTCGACCTGCGCAGCAACGAATCCAAGCAGATACACCTTCTCTCGGCTCCCGCCGTCCCGGTCGTCGAAACCTACGTGGTCGAAGGCCATTCGGAGATTTTCCGCACGCGCCTGCCCCAGGGCGCGCCCACGCCGGTGCCCGCGAGCGTCTACCTCTCTTTTCGCAACGACGCGGGTGCGGGGCTTGGCGAGCCCCTGCCGGCCGGAACCGTTCGCGTCTACCAGCCCGACAGCCAGGGAAATCCCATTTTCCTCGGCGAAGACCGCATCGACCATACGCCCAAGGGCGAAACCGCTCGCCTGAACATCGGAAATGCTTTCGATATTACGGCCCGGCGCCGCCAGACCGACTTTCGCGTCATCTCGCCCCGCGTGCGCGAATCCGCCTTCGAAGTGACGCTTCACAACCACAAATCCGAGCCGGTAACCGTCGAGGTCCGCGAACCCGTTGGCGGAAGCTGGGAACTGGTCGGGTCGAATTTCCCGGCGAAAAAGCCGAACGCCTTCACGCTCGAATTCGACGTTCCCGTGCCCGCGGGCGGCTCGGCGACGCTCACCTACCGCGTCCGCGTCACCGACTGAGCCCGGCCGCAGCGCAACCGGCAGCCGGTTCCGGGTGGATTATTTGGAACTTCGGGCCCCTGCCGGGGTAATAAGAGATGGCAGAGGAAGTGCGCTGGTTTGTGGGCGTCCTGGAACCCGGCCAGCGACCTGAACCCGGAATGCCCCCTAATTTGAGGAGTGTTCGAAAATGCGAATCGCACGCGGAACCGCTTTGGCTCTTTTGGCAGCAATGGTCGGCATTGCGCCCGCATGGGCGCAGGACACCCGGCAAGCCCCGCCCCCCGGCCCGCCGATGACGGCGAATTCAAATGTGACCTGCCGAACGGGGGGTCCTGGCAGGAACAGGATGTTCATCTGGCGCGAACACGGCATGGGAGGGCCTGGCGGCCGCCGCATGGGCATGGGGTTCGGCCCCGGATTGGGGCTGGCCTCCCGAGTGGACCGGATGGTGAACAATGCGACCCTCCGCCAGCGGCTCGGCATCACTGACGCGCAGGCGGCGAAGATCCGCCAGCAGACGACCGATTTCCAGATAGCGCAGATTCGCAGCCGGGCCGATGCGCAGGTAGGCGAATTGCAACTTCGGAATCTGATCACCGCCGAGACTCCCGACCGCGCGGCGATCGATCAGAAACTGGACGAAATCAGCGCTACCCAACTGGCCGAGAGAAAGAAACAGGTCGATTACATGCTCGGCCTGCGCAGCGATCTGACACCCGAACAACGGCAGAAGCTCCAGCAGATGCGCGAGGGCTTCGCTCGCCACGGCTGGCACGGGCACGCGGCTCGGCCGGAATCGGCCCCGTCGTTGCCCCAGACGAACCCGTAGCGGCAGCGCCATCGGCTCGTGGGTCGTCTCCGGCCCGGCTGCCTTCGGGCCCGTTGCCTTCTGTCATGAATGGCCGATGGCGAAATTACCGGTCCTGCTGGGGCCGCGGAACTCGCGGCCCCAGCAGGAATTTCCCTCTGTAGCGTTCGAGCCTTTTTCTGCTTGGGGTCCTGCTCTGGGTTTTCGCTCGGGGACTGCGTTCGAGCGCTTCGTTCGGAGGTGTACGTGGCTGGCCTGGACCACCCTTTGGCCCTTGCCTGAATCGAAATGATCAGAAACCATCAGTAGAGGTGTCCGACCGGAGGCAATCGAGCTGCGAGATCCCGGAAACTGTCGACCATCCCGAGAGATGAGGATGTCTCGTGTTGCCATGTGTGCCGGTGCGGTTGTTTTCTGCGCGGTCGGCTCGTTTTCCCAGGCGAAGCCAGTTCCGCGGACGCCCAAGGGTGTGCCGGAGTTGGCCACGCCGCAGACGCCTCCCCCTTCCGGGCTTGTCCGGCCCCAATCTCTCAGCCACCAACCTCTCCGGCCCCCCCAGTCTGTCAATCAAAGGCTGGCGCCGCGTAAGGCTTTGTCCGAAACCAAACTCATCCAACTGACCCTGCCCGTGGGTACGCCGCTGCGGGTGGCGTTGCTCAAGAAAGTCGCAATCGGGAAGGTGGGCCGGCCGGTTGTCGCCCTGGTCATCGAGCCGGTCTATTCATTCAATCGCGTTGTGGTGCCCGCCGGCAGCCAGGTCGATGGCAAGGTGATCCGGATTGTCCCCGCATCGAAATTCCGGCGCGCCGAGGCGATGATGAATGGCAATTTCACGCCGCTCGCGACTGCCCGGATCGAATTCGATACGCTGGTGCTCAAGAATGGCGCTCGCATGCCGATCGATACGCGCGTCTCGCCGGGGATTCGGGACGTCATCCGCCTGGTTGCGAAGCAGAACAGGCCGGTGAAGGCGGGCTTGTTCCACCGGCTGAAACGGGACGCCAGCCAGCAGTGGCATGGCGCGCTGCATCAGGCGAAGAAGATCGTCAGTTTCCGCTATGTGAAGAATCTCGCGATCCACGAGCTTCCCTATCACCGCCGGTATTTGCGCCGCGGCACGGTCTTCGATGCCGATCTGCTTCATCCGTTGCGCTGCGGCCAGGAGACGCTCACCGCCGGTGATCTGGCCGATTATGGCGATCCGCCGTCGGCGAACAGCGTTGTCGAGGCGCGTCTGGTGACGGCGCTCAGTTCGGCCACCGCGCGCAAGGGAACCCCGGTCGTGGCGGTCATCACCGAGCCGCTTTATTCGCGTGACAGGAAGCTGTTGCTGCCCGAAGGCGCGCGCCTCGAGGGCGTCGTCGTCGAGGCGCACCCGGCCAGGCATTTCCATCACAACGGCCTGCTGCGCATTGCCATTCACAAGATGAGGTTGCCCTCGGGCGCCGCGAGCCTCGTCGATGCGAACGTCACGGGCCTCGCCGTGGGCAGCGGCACGCACATCCAGCTCGATTCGGAAGACGGCGCCACCATTGCCGAGCACAAAACGCGCTATCTCGATACCGTTCTTTCCCTGGCCATCGCGACCTCGACGTTCGATTCCGAGGCCGGCCGCGCCGCCGGTGGCCAGGGCAGCGACCTCACGAACCGCGGGCTGGCCGGCGGTTCGGGTTTCCGTATGGTCGGCTTGGTCGCGGGCGCGCTGGTCAGTTCGCGCATCATGGGACAGGCGCTTGGCATCTACGGGGCCGCCTGGTCCGTCTACGATCATTTCATTGCCGACGGCCGCAACGTCGTCCTGCGAAAGGACACGCCGATGACCATCGCGTTCGGTTCCCAGCAACCCGCAGGCGATTAGAATCCTCCGGCCGGTCAACTCACACGCGAAAAATTCGGAATGGAAAGCCTGCGGGATCGCCATGCAGCGGACAGGCTTTTTCCGGCCGGGCAACGTTCCGGGGCAGACAAAATAGGTCCCGGCCGGCCCAAAGCCGGCCGGCGCAACTAGCGGATGACGCCGGCGAGCGGGCTGGAGGCTGTGGCGTAGAGCTTCTTTTCGATGCGGCCGGCGAGAAACGCCTTGCGGCCGCCGTCCACCGCGGCGCGCATGGCCTCGGCCATGAGGACCGGTTCGTGCGCTCCGGCAATGGCGGTATTCATCAGCACGCCCTCGAAGCCGAGTTCCATGGCGAGCGTGGCGTCGCTGGCCGTGCCGACCCCGGCATCGACGATGAGCGGAACCTCGGTGATGCGCTCGCGGAGAATGCGCAGATTCGTCGTGTTCTGAATGCCGAGCCCGGAGCCGATCGGCGCGCCGAGCGGCATCACCGCGGCCGCCCCCGCCTCGACGAGTTTGCGGGCAACGATCAGGTCGTCGGTCGTGTAGGGAAGCACGATGAACCCTTCGGCGACGAGCGTGCGCGTGGCGGCGAGAAGCTGATCGGTGTCGGGGAAAAGGGTTTGCTGATCGCCAATGACTTCGAGCTTGATCCAGTTCGACAGGCCCAGCTCGCGCGCCAGGTGCGCCGTGCGAATCGCTTCGTCGGCTGTGTAGCAGCCGGCGGTGTTGGGCAGCAGGAAATAACGCTCGCCGTCGAGATGATCGAGCAAGGTCTCGCCCGGCCGGTCGGCCAGTTGGATGCGCCGCAGGGCGACGGTCACCATGTCGGCGCCCGAGGCTTCGATGGCCTGGGCCATGTCGCGCAGGGTGCGGTACTTGCCCGTCCCGACGATCAGGCGCGAGCGAAACGTGCGGCCGGCAATGACAAGCGGATCTTCCATGATCGACTCCTGACGCAGCCGAATGCTGCTCTGTAGGGCGGTGCCGAGAAAAGCAAGCCACACCTTGAAAGCAAATTGTACTCCTGCGCCCGCAGTTCGTCTTGCCTATGGCACCGGGGCCGATTTGCCCTCCGCGGGGGAGTGGGCCGGCTAGCCTCGCACTGACCGGGCCCCTGGGCTTATCATCAAGCGCATGGCGCTTCGACCGGACGTCGTTCGGCGCATCTTGCTCGCAAAGTCGATCCTTGCCCCGTACGGGACGCCCCCGTGGGGTGAGCCTGACGCGTTCACCGTAGCCCGTCAGGTCCTAACCTCCCACGATGCTGCCGACCTCGTCTTCGCGGCGATAGTAGATCACCAAGGCGGGCCGTCCAAAACCTCCGCCAAGACCCCCTCCATGGTCGAGTCCCTGAACATGGTCCAGGTCAATGACAGAGTGCAAAAGCCGATCACATACTTCAACAGCCTAAACGACGTAAGGAACAGCCTAAAGCACAGGGGCATACTCCCGAACACCAGACAGTGGGGCAATGTGGGGACGGACACCTACAAGTTGCTCTCCCAACTATGCCAGGATTGCGTTGGGGCCGGCCTCGACGACCTCGACGAGTCAGAACTCCTTGCCGACCCAGAGGCGAAGGAGCATTTCGCCGCGGCAAAGGTCGCCGCGGAGGTCCATGACTACAGGAGGTGCCTCGAGGAGCTTGGTAAGGCCCTCTGCGTTCTCCTGGACGGTAATCCCGTTCTCTCGCGAATCGGCGTGGGCGAGGCTAGTGCCGAGAACGCCATCATGCTTTCTGGCTTCGGCGTCGATGCCAACACCTTCCTGAGGCTTCAGGAGTTCCTGCCAAAAGTACTGCGCCTGGGAAATGAGCCTTTTCATATCACGTGGGCCCAGAGCAAGTTCGGCCACCCCGGCAACTGGCGAGAGGAAGTCGCGGGCTTCTGCCTTCAGGCATTCCTACAGATTGGGCCAAAGATCCAGGATGCCAAGTGGATTCCACCTGCCATCGAGCTATGGCATCTCTACGACTATAGGATTACGGCCAGGGAGGACACCGACATTTGGGGAGAGGGTAACGTGCTAGGGCCGCTCGACGTGGGTCCCCGAACCAATCACCAGGTGGGCCAGCTCCGCGAGGGCGAATCGGTCACAGTCACCGCATCGCACCAGCTTCTGGTCAAGGACCGGTATGACGAGGTCGCCCGCAGGATGGAGAAGGTGGTGATGCTGCCGGCCAGCGACGTTATCTCGTTTTTTCTCGGGCCGCGGCATTTCGTGCCCTTCGACAAGGTCACAATTACGTGCGTTCCTAGGAGCCCTGCTGCCGTGAGGGAGCTTTTTCCCGGACTAGGAGACCTTGCCGAGATGCCCTGGGCAGAGGATGACGCCCCGATTGAGGAATAAACCGCAGCATGCTGCGGGCCGGGTGTTTGCCCCTATGAGGATAATTCGGGGAGGGGCTCGGCGGTGTCGGCGAAGAGCTTTTCCACCTCGCTTTGGTATTTCTCCTCGATCCAGCGGCGGCGCAGTTTCATCGTGTAGGTCAGCTCACCCCGCTCGTAGGCGAAGTCGCGATCGAGCAGGAGGAAGCGCTTCGGCCGGTCATATTGGGCGAGCGGCTCGGTGAGCCGGGCGATTTCTTCGCCGATGAGTTTCTGGGCCCAGGGATGCGCGGCGATTTCGGCGGCCGAGCCGAGCGAGATCGCCTCCTGGCGCGCCCGGGCGCGCAAGGTTTCGCAATTCGGCACCAGGAGCGCGGCGACGTATTTGCGCCGGTCGCCTAACACGCAGGCGTTCAGGATGTAGGGACTGCTCTTCAAAAGGCTTTCGATCGGTTGGGGAGCGATGAGTTTCCCGCCGGCGGTTTTCAGCAGATCCTTCTTGCGATCGGTAATGGCGAGGAAACCGTCGGCGTCGACGAGGCCGATGTCGCCGGTGCGGAGCCAGCCGTCGGGGGAAAGGACCTCGGCGGTCGCCTCCGGCGCCTTGAAATATCCCTTCATCACGCACGGTCCGCGCACGAGGATTTCCCCGTCGTCGGCGATGCGCACTTCGACGTTGGGGATCGGCCGGCCGACCGTTCCCAGGCGGCGAGCCCGGAAGGAACTGGCCGAGACGACAGGCGAGGTTTCGGTCAAGCCATAGCCTTCGAGAACGGGGACCCCGATCGACCAGAAAAATTCCCCCAGGCCGCGGCTGAGCGGGGCGCTGCCGGAATTCAAAAGCCGGATTCGGCTCCCGAGGCGGCGGCGAATGCGGCGGTAGACGAGCAGGTTGGCGCCCATCCAGACGAGCTTGCGCTTGAAAGGCAGGGGACGGCCGTAGGCCCGCCAGCCGACCGCTTCCCGGGCGACTGCCATTCCCCAGTCGAAAAGCCGGAGCCGCCGAGGGCCTAGACGCCCGCGCGCTTCCATGATCCCGGCATAAATCTTTTCGAAAAACCGGGGGACGGCGGCGGCGACGGTGGGGCGCACTTCGAGCAGCGCCTGCGGAACCTCATCCATGCGCTCGACGTAGGCGATGGCCACCCCCCGAAACAGGCACATATAGTCCATGATGCGCTGGTAGACGTGAGCCAGGGGAAGGAACGAGAGGGAGACGTCGGTGCGGCGAAGTTCGAGGACGCGGCCCGTATCGAGGGCGTTGGAGCTGAAATTGGCGTGCGTCAGCATGACGCCCTTGGGCTCGCCCGTGGTTCCGGAGGTGTAGATGATGGCGGCCAGATCCGAAGGGGAAACCCGGCTGGCGTGGCTCGCGTAGGCGCCGATATCGTGCGGATCGGCCCGGCCGATCAGGTCCTGGTAACGCCGGATTTCGCGCGGCAAGGGCTTGCCGTATGCGGCGACGACGATGGTTTCGAGCAACGGGAGGCGGTCGCGGCAGGCGAGCAGGAGATCGACCTGCGCGGGGCCGACGGCGATGGCGGCCTTGGCTTCTGAGTGGTTCAGAATGTAGACGAGCCGGTCGGGCGATTCGTTGAAATAGATGGGGACGGTCACCGCGCCCAGACCGAGAATCGCCAGGTCGGCGACATGCCATTCGGGCCGGTTGGGCGAAAAGATGGCCACGCGGTCGCCCTGGAAGATGCCCGACTGCCCAAGCCCCGTGGCCAGGCCGGCGACGCGGCGAAGCATCTCCGCCGAGGAGGCCGAGTTCCAGCGGCCACCCTCCTTGTGCATCTGTGTGCGGGGATTCGGGTAGTGTTCCACCGCGGCCAGAAAGCTTTGCACCAATGTCGGATACTTCATGGGTGGCGCTCGCGTCGCAATGTACCGCAGGCGGGCGGGCGATGCAATTGCGCTAAGGGCGGGGGCTCGGCTGTCCGCGCCGGCTGCGTTGACGTTATGATGAAGGGAACCGGGCGCTTCGCCCTTCGTTCAAAGGGTGGCAGGCGCTCCGAGGCCATCGTGGACAAGACAGCCACTCCCGACCGTCCCTGGGCGCGCAAGCTAGGCGCACCGCGAGGAGCCGGCCGCACCTCTAAAGGTTGGGGTCAGGAGGCAGCGCTGCGCATGCTGATGAACTGCCTCGATCCGGAAATCGCCGAAAATCCGCAAGATCTGGTGGTTTGCGGCGGATCGGTGCGCGCCGCAAAGGATTGGGCCTCGTTCGACGCCATCGCCTGCTCGCTCGGCGAGTTGGAAAGCGGCCAGACGCTGCTCGTCGAGGCGGGAAAGCCGGCCGGGATTTTCCCGACGCAGGAATCCTCCCCGCGAGTTCTGCTCACCGGCGACGGGGCGGGAAGCTGGACCTACATCGGCACGCAGGAAATCCTCGATGAAACCTACGAAATCTTCGCCGCAGCCGGGAAAAAGCATTTCGGCGGCGACCTGGCGGGGAAACTGATCGTTACCGGCGGAATGGGAAGGACGGGCGGCGTCGAGCCGCTGGCGGCGACGATGAACGGAGCGGCGATTCTGTGCGTCGAAGTCGATCCGGAGCGGATCAAGAAGTGGATGAAGAGAGGCTCGGGCGAGGTGATGGTCAACAGCCTGGACGAGGCGCTGCGGATTTTGAAAAACGCCGTCCGCAAAAGGGAAGCGGCCTCGGTTGGGCTGGTGGGCAACTGCGCTGACGTCATTCCGGAACTGGCGCGTCGCGGGGTGGTTCCCGATCTGCTGACGGATCAATGTGCCGCGCGCGATCCGTTGAACGGCTATGTGCCGAGCGGGCTCACGATGGAGCAGGCGGCTGAACTACGCGAGCGCGATCCGCAGGAATATCGCCAGCGGGCGATGGAATCGATCGTCCGGCACGTCGAGGGAATGCTGGCCCTGGCGAAACTGGGTTCGACGGCGTTCGAATACGGAAACGGCATTCGCGCGATCGCTTGCGAAGCGGGCGTAAAAAACGCCTACGATTTCCCGGGTTTCGCCGATGCCTACATTCGGCCGATTCTGGCCGATGGGCGGCGGCCATTGCGTTATGTGGCGCTATCGGGCGAGCCGGAAGAGATCCGCCGCATCGATCGGCTGGCCCTCGACATGTTCGGCGAAGACGAGATTTTCTCGCGCTGGATTCGGCTGGCGGGAAAGCAGGTGCGGTTCCAGGGATTGCCCGCGCGTGCTTGTTGGCTGGGACGGGCGGAGCGGGTTCGCCTCGGCGTTGCCATCAACGACCTGGTGGCGCGGGCGGAGCTGAAGGCGCCCGTCGTGATCGCCGGAGAAGATTTCAACCCCGTATCGACAGCGCTGCCCTCCCGGGAAGCGGAAAGGGAAGCGGTGCATGGCGGGAACGTTGCCGCATCCGATGGGAAGCTTCTGAATTCGCTGCTCGAAGCCGCAAGCGGGGCCAGTTGGGCCTGGTTTCAAAAGGGCGGCGAAATCGGCCAGTGGCAACGTTCCGGCTATGCGATCGTCGCCGACGGAACCCAGGAGATGGGCGGGCGAATCGAGCGTTTACTGACCAGCGATTCCGGGCTCGCCATGGCGTAGCTGGCCAATGCCGGTCAGCCGGATGCGGTTAAGGTGCCCGCTGTCACGGAATCCAGTGCCCCAGGAACGATTAGGAAAGCCGGCAGCGGTTGGGTTTGAAAAACATTTCCAGCCAATTGAGCGGGAAAGGCATCTTTAATATAGGCAGGCGGGTGGAGCGGATTTTCCTGGCGGCGGGGTGGAAACAGGCGGATGGCCAAGATCGTCGAATGCGTGCCGAATTTCTCCGAAGGGCGCGACCAGGCGAAAGTGGACGCACTGGAGCAAGCGATGAGCGGCGTCGCCGGGGCGTGGATACTCGACCGCCAGATGGACGCCGACCACAATCGCTCGGTCATTACGCTGGCCGGAGAGCCGGACGCGGTCGCCGAAGCCGTGCTACGGGGAGTCGGCCGGGCGGCGGAGCTGATCGACCTGACCCGGCAGGACGGCGTGCACCCGCGCGTCGGTGCGACCGACGTCGTGCCGTTCGTGCCGGTGGAGGAAGTTACGATAGAGGGGTGCGCGACGCTGGCTTGGCGCGTGGGCGACGAGATTTGGGAGCGGTTTCGCATCCCCGTCTATTTCTATGAGGCGGCGGCCAGGCGGCCCGATCGCGTGAGGCTCGAAGAGGTGCGGCGAGGGCAGTTCGAGGGCTTGCGCGAGGAAGTGCTCCGGAATCCGGAGCGCGCCCCGGACGTCGGAGAGCGGCGGCTGCACCCGACGGCCGGCGCGACGATGGTTGGCGCGCGGAAGTTTCTGATCGCCTATAACATCCACTTGAACACGCCGGATGTTGCCGTGGCGAAGGAGATCGCCAAGGCCCTCCGGTTCTCCAGCGGCGGGCTGGCGGGCGTGAAGGCGATCGGAGTCGAGTTGAGATCGCGAAACCTGACGCAGGTATCGATCAACCTGACCGATTTCGAGCAAACGCCGATGCACCGCGTGCTCGATCTGGCGCGGAGCGAGGCGGCCAGCCGCGATGTTACGATTGCCGGCACGGAAATCGTCGGGCTGGTGCCGCGGCGGGCCATGGAAATGACGGCGGATTATTACCTTCAGCTGGAAGATTGCGGCAGAGATCACGTGCTCGAAAACCGGCTGGCGAAGGCGACTTCGGTAGCGGCGGCGCCGGAAGAGGCGCAAAAGGGGGAAACGGCATGAACCAAAAGGCGGCGTGGGTGATGGTGGCTGCGGCGATCCTGTTTCTGGCTCCCGCATCGCGCGCGGGAACGCTGAATACCGACGTGATCGGGCTGTTTCCGCAGAGCGTCGGCGAATTCGCTTACGCCGACATGAAATCGGCCCAGCAGTACAAATGGTTTCCCGCGCTGCAGCAGCAGATTCTTCCCGCGCGGTTTCGCCAGTTCGAGCAGTTCCTGAATTCGGTCGGGATCGACCCGAACACACAGGTCGAGGATCTGGCCTTCGGCACGATCCCGGCGAGCAAAAGCGCGCCCGAAGAGGTGCTGGGCGTCGCCCTGGGCGAATTCCAGCCGGACGCGGTCGAAACGAACATGAAGAATCTGAAGCTGCCCACGCGGAAATCCCGCGGTTATACCCTCTATGCCTACGGCTCGGGTGCAAGCCCCTACGATATCTATTTTTTCTTCCTCGATCCCAATACGGCGGTCTTCGGGCAAGGGGACGCCATCGAGAAAATGCTGGCGGTGCGCATGGACGGCGCGCCCAGCCTGCTGGCTAACAACACGCTCTTTCCGTTGATCAATCAGGTGAACGGGCAGGGGCTGATCTGGGCGGCGCTCGATCAGCATTACACCCAGTTGGGGCTGCGGCAAATGCTGCCGGAGGTGGCGTCCAGCCAGCAGACAACGCCGCTTCTCCAAAAAATTCACGCCATGACGATCGAGGTGAGCGCCTCCTCGAGCGTCCAGACCGAGTTCGAGGCCGTCTGCGACACTCCCACGGACGCCAATAACTTCGCGGCACTGTTGCAGGCGGGCATTCTCTATCAGCGATACCAGTCCAGCCAGTCCAACCCGGGGCTGGCGGAGGTGCTCGGGGAGACGCAGGTGACCCCTCGCGGCGACCGGCTCGACGTGAATCTCAATCTGACCGAGGACCAGCTGACAAAGATGATCGCGCAGCGCACCTTTGCCGTGAAGATGTAGCCGGGAGGGTGGGCGCCCGGCCGGGGGCGCTCAGTTGTGCATGTGCGCCGGCTTGGCTCCGCCTTGCAGGAACTTCACCAGCTTCAAGCTCGTGTCGCGGGCGCCGGTTTCCTGCGCGACCACGTCGATGCCGGCCAGTTTTTTCGTCTCCGGCCACGCCGCTGCCTTTCCACCCGGCCGTCTCAATTCGATCTCGATGCGGTCGGCCCGCTCCTGGATGACGACGAAAAGGCCGGTTTCGGGACCGAGCGAGTCCAGCGCGGAACACAACAATTCCTCTGTCGAGGAGATCAGAAGGTCTTCTTCGCTGGAGGGAAGGCCGAGATGGCGAGCGGTGTGCTGGAGCGCCCCGCGGACGGCGCCAACGGCGCGGGAATCGTTCGGCACGTTCAGCTCTGTGCGGCAGTATTCGGTTGGAGTCATCCCCGTGTCATTTCACCGTCCCGGAAATATAAGACATAGGCGGTGTGGAGAACAACTCGTCAAATGCTTTTGGCTTCGGCCGGTAACCGTCGGGCGCCGGCTGCGCCATCCCTCACCGCCAGGGTGAGGGGGCGAACAGGCAAAAGAATCTGCTCGCGGCACCCATGCAAAAGTGTACCAGTCTTTTGGGGTTACATGTTGTACGCAATAGACTTGTGGTGGCGGGTGGCGCTCTTGGGCCTACTGGCCCCTTGAGCGTCCGCATGGGGTCTTTCGCACGGAACAGGTTTCGGAACACCCCGTCGCGGGTTCGAGTGCTCCATTTACGCCGGTAGCCCGCCGTTGCGGAAAAAAATCTCACGGACGTGCTGAAGGGTTTGCCATCGTCCTATGGTGAACTCATCCTCGAATACGAGTCGGACCCGCACCGCGCCGCCGTTTGCCTCATTAAACGCGCCGTAGAAGGGCGGAGCCGCCCTTGCTATTTGGCGCCGGTTCGCGCCTTTCGGCATTCACGCGGGAAGTTGCGTTGACAGGTTGGGAGGCATCGCTTACTCTTGTGGTTTGCGCCCTAGGTCTGGGCGCCACAGTAAAACCATGCAAACATATACTCCTAAAGGCCGCGAGGCAGAAGCTCTGCAACACGGCGCAAGTTGGTTCGTGGTGGACGCCGAGGGACAGGTGCTCGGGCGATTGGCATCGCGCGTGGCTCGTGTCCTGATCGGTAAGGATAAACCCCAATTCACGCCGCATCTGGATTGTGGCGACCACGTCGTTATCATCAACGCAGCGAAGATCCGGGTGACCGGCGGAAAGATCGACCAAAAGATCTACCGTCATCACAGCGGCTATCCGGGCGGGCTGAAGGAAGTCCCGATGAAACGGCTACTGCCGGAACGCGCCGATTGGGTGGTGAGGGAAGCCATCCTCGGCATGCTCCCCAAGAACAAGTTGCGAGCGCACCGGGCGCGCAAGCTGCGCGTGTATCTCGACGCGGCAGGTCTCGAGCGGCACCGGGGGCAGAATCCGCAGCCGCTCTCGTTTTAACGGGTCCGGCTGGCGAGAGATCCGCAGGAGGGTAATACGTTGAGTTCAGCGGTCGAAGGTGTGGTTCCTCAGTCTCCGGCGGTGAAGCCGGGCGGTTTCTATCAAGGCACGGGACGGCGGAAGACAGCGGTCGCGCGCGTGGCGTTGCGGCCTGGCACGGGAAAAGTCGAGGTGAACAGGGAGCCGGCGGAAGCCTACTTCCATTCGATGCTTCCCCTGCAACGGGAAGCGCAGCTGCTCGAACCTTTCCGCGTCACCGGCACGGTCAGCCAGTTCGACATCAAGGCGACGGTGGCCGGCGGCGGTGTTCCGGCGCAGCTGGCGGCGATGCGGCTGGGAATCGCCAGGGCGCTGATTTCGTTCAATGCCGATCTGCAGCCGGTGCTCCGGAAGAGGGGGATGGTAACGCGCGACCCTCGAATGAAGGAACGCAAGAAGTACGGTCAGAAGGGCGCGCGCCGACGCTTCCAGTTCAGCAAACGATAGTCTGTTTTCCGCCCCGAATCGATCGGGGTATTTCACGGCCGGCAAGGAGCCGGCAAGAGGGTTCTCGATACGGATGGCCGCAGGCGATCCGAATCCTCAAGGAGGCCCGTTGGCAGTAGAGATTACGATGAAGGAGTTGTTGGAGGCTGGTGTCCACTTCGGTCACCAGACCCGGCGCTGGAACCCGAGAATGCGGGAGTACATATTCGGGGAGCGCAACGGCATTCATATTATCGATTTGCAGAAGACGCTGAAAATGTTCCGGGAATCGGCCCGGTTCGTCACCGATCTGGGTCTGCAGGGGAAGTCGCTGCTTTTCGTGGGAACCAAGCGCCAGGCCCAGGAGGCCATCGCCGAGGAAGCGGCGCGCTGCGGAATGTTTTATGTGAACCATCGCTGGCTGGGCGGAACGCTGACGAATTGGGCGACTGTCCAGAAGTCGATCAAGAAGCTGAAGGGCTTTAAGGCGATGGTGGAAGACGGCCGCATGGCGCAGCTGCCGAAGAAGCAGGCGGTGCGGATGGAACGGGAAATGAAGCATCTGCAGCAGAACCTGGCCGGCATCGAGAATCTGCCGGGCATGCCCGACGCGCTGTTCGTGATCGATTCGAACAAGGAAGAGATCGCGGTGAATGAGGCGCGGCGGATGGGAATCCCGGTCGTCGCGGTGGTGGATACGAACTGCGATCCGGAAGTCGTGGACTGGATCATTCCGGGCAACGACGACGCGCTGCGGGCCATCCGTCTGTTTACGTCGAAGGTCGCCGAGGCGGTCATCGAGGGCCGGCAGGCGTACGAGCAATCGCAACTTGCCCAACAGAAAACCGCCGAGGAGTTGGCTGCGGAAGCGGCCGAAGCCGGCGTCGAGTATGTGGATACGAGCGCATACGAGGCTTACGAGAAGCCGGAAGGACATTTCGTCGCTCAGGACGCCGAAGGCGCTCCCGGTGAAGCCGTCGTGGCGGACCAGCCCGTGCTGCAGGAAGGCGAAGCGGCGAAGCCGGAGAATTAGAGGCAGTTTTCTCGGCGGCCGCGGCCGCCGCGGCAGGGCGAATCGATCGCCGGCGGGGTAAGAAAGATGGGAACGATGACACCGAATCCGGAACAAACAGCCATCAGCGCGCAGCAGGTGAAGGAGTTGCGCGACCGCACCGGCGCAGGCTTCATGGCTTGCCGCAGCGCCCTCACCGAGGCCAACGGAGACTTCGAGCAGGCCGTCCAGGTGCTCCGCAAGCGCGGCCAGGCGATAGCCCAAAAGAAGGCCGGCCGCGAAGCCACCGAAGGCTCCATGGGCAGTTACGTGCACGCGGGCGGTAAAATCGGGGTCCTGGTCGAGGTGAACTGCGAAACCGATTTCGTCGCGCGCACCGATGAATTCCAGCAGCTCTGTCACGACGTGGCGATGCACATCGCCGCGCTCGATCCGCGGTTCGTCCGCCGGGAAGACGTGACCGAGAAGATTCTGGAGCGGGAACGCGAAGTCTACCGCGAACAGGCGCGCACGAGCGGCCGGCCGGAAAAGTTTCTCGATCAGATCGTCTCCGGGAAAATGGACAAGTTCTATGAGGAGAACTGCCTGTACGAGCAGCGCTTCATCAAGGACGAGGCGGTCACGGTGCGGGAGCTAATCGAACAGGCGGTCGCGCGGCTGGGCGAAAAGGTGTCGGTCCGGCGCTTTGTTCGTTTTAAAGTGGGCGAAGAGGCGGCTGCTGGGGCCCCCGTCGCGCCCTCTCCGGCGCAGTAAGCCGGTCGCCGGTTTCCGATAGATCGCGGGGCTGCCGGGAAGCCCGTTCGAATCCGCGAAGGAAAGGTAAGTTCGCCAACTCCCCTCTTGGCTGCAACTGTCGATGGCGACACGCGAGGCCTCCAAAAAATCGTCAGTGAACCGCCCGGCGCCGGTTTTCCGCCGGCTGGTGCTAAAGCTTTCCGGTGAATCGCTCCAGGGAACCCAGGGTTCCGGCATCCACGGCGAAACCGTCCAGGCGATTGCGCGCGAGGTCAAAGAGGTTCGGGACCTGGGCGTCGAAACCGCCATCGTGGTGGGCGGGGGAAACATCTTCCGCGGTTCGCGCCAGAAATCGCTGGCGATCGAGCGCACGACGGCGGACGCGATGGGAATGCTGGCCACGGTGATCAACGGGCTGGCCCTGCAGGACGCCCTCGAAAAACTCGGTTGCCAGACGCGCCTGCTGAGCGCCATCGAGATGCGCCAGTTGGCCGAGCCCTTTATCCGCCGGCGGGCGATGCGCCATCTGGAAAAGGGGCGGGTGATCATCCTCGCCGCCGGCACCGGCAATCCCTACTTTTCCACCGATACGGCCGCGGCCCTGCGCGCCATGGAAATCAAAGCCGAGGCCATCTTGAAGGCGACGCGCGTGGACGGCATCTACGATGCCGACCCGGAAAAAGTGGCCGGGGCGCGCATGATCGAAAAACTCAGCTACATGGAAGTCATCCGGCGCGGCCTGGCGGTGATGGATTCCACCGCCGTGACCCTCTGCATGGACAACAATCTGCCGATCATCGTCTTCAATCTGACGGTGTCGGGAAATATCCGGCGCGTGGTGATGGGCGAGCGGGTCGGCTCGAAGGTGACCGCGGGCTGAAGAACGCAAGACGCGAATCAGGAGGTAGCGGCGCGATGCACACATTTGCGACGACCAAGGAAGGGTTGGCGCTGGCCAGAACGCAGATGGAAAAATCTGTGGAGGATTTCCGCCGGGAAGTCTCCACGTTACGCACCGGCCGCGCCAGCGCGGCCCTGCTCGACCATATTCGCGTGGATTATCACGGCACTCCCATGCCGGTCAATCAGCTCGGCACCCTCACCGTGCCCGATCCGACGCTGATCGTCGTCTCCCCCTGGGACCGCGCGGTGGTTCCGCTGATCGAGAAGGCGGTGCTGTCCTCCGATCTCGGTCTGAACCCGGCCAGCGACGGCCGGGTCATCCGCATCCCGATTCCCCCGCTCAACGAGGAACGGCGAAAAGAGATGGTCAAGCACCTGCACCGCATCCTCGAAGAACATCGCTCCGGCATCCGCAACGCCCGGCGGGACGTCAAGGAAGGCATCGAGCGGCTGGAAAAAGACAAAAAGATCGGCGAAGACGACCGCACCCGCTCGCTCGACGAACTCGAGAAGATCACCCACCAGGAAACCAAGAAAATGGAAGACCTGTCGGCCTCGAAAGAGAAGGAAATCCTTGAGATCCGATAGCGCCACGCCTCGGCCCGCGCCGGAGCGCAGGTAGGAACCCCGTCGCCGTGAACGGCAAGGAGCGCTTGCTGGCGGCTTGCCGGAATCAACCGGTGGACCGCGTGCCGGTGTGGATGATGCGGCAGGCCGGGCGCGCCCTGCCCGGTTATCGCGCCTTGCGGCAGCGGCACTCCTTTCTGGAGCTGTGCAAGACGCCGGAGCTGGCCGCCGAGGTTTCCGCCGAGCCCGTCGAGGCGCTCGGCGTCGACGCATCGATCGTATTCAGCGACATTCTCGTGGTGGCCGAGGCGATGGGCCTGGGGCTCGCGGTGGGCGATGCCGGGCCCGTTCTCGACGGTTTCAGCCCGGACCGGGACGGCATTTCGCGCCTCCGCGAGTTCGATCCGGAACGTGAGACGAGATTCGTCGGCGATGCGATCCGGCAGATCGCGCGCCGGCTCGGGCCGGAAATTCCGGTCATTGGATTTGCCGGCGCGCCTTGGACGCTGGCCTGCTACATGCTGGCGCACGGGGAAGATTCCAGCACCGCTCACCGCGCCAGGCAAATGCTGTTCGCCCAGCCGGCCCTGCTCGCCGCGCTGCTCGAGAAGATTGCGCGCGTCACGGGCCTCTACCTGGCCGCTCAGATTCGCGCCGGAGCCTCGGTCGTGCAACTGTTCGACACCTGGGCCGGCGAGCTGGACCGCGCCTCCTACGAGGCCTTTGCCCTGCCGGCGACGCGCCTGGCGATTGACACGTTGCAGGCGGCCGGGACCCCGGTGATCCTGTATGCGCGCGGCTGTTCCCATCTCCTCGAAAGCATGGCGAAAACGGGCGCCACGGTGCTCAGCGTGGATTGGAGGGTCGATCTGTCCGAGGCCCGGCGGCTCCTGGGACCGAATTTTGCCTTGCAGGGCAATGCCGACCCATACGCGCTGCTCGGATCGGTTGAGACGGCCGAGCGGGCCGCGCGCGGGGCGGTCGAGCAGACCGGCGGCGCGGGCCATATTTTGAACCTCGGTCATGGACTGCTGCCGATGACGCCGCTCGAGTACGCCAGGGCTTTCGTCCGGGCAGGCCAGTCGGCGCCGATCGGCCGCAAGGCCCGGGCTGATGGGAGGGGCGAGACCGGGTAGGCGGATGCGGGTAATCGTCATCGGCGCGGGGATTTCCGGTCTGGCATGCGCTTTTCGCCTGGCCGAGCGCGGCTTGGACGTGTCGGTCGTGGAAGAGTCGGACCGCGTGGGTGGCGTAATCGCCAGCGAGGCCCGCAACGGGTTTCTATTCGAACTGGGACCGCAGAGTTTTCAGCTGACACCCGGGCTCGCCGAACTGATCCGAGGCGCTGGAATCGAGGATCGGTTGATATCGGCCCCGGCGCGGGCGGCGCGGTACGTATTCGCCGGTGGCCGGCTGCATCCGGTCCCGATGGGACCGCAGATTTTGATCGGCGGGTCGCTGCTCGGTTTCGGCACGAGGGTTCGCTTCCTCCGTGATCTGGTCGGACGGTCCAAACCGCCCGAGCGCGAGGAAACACTCGCGGAATTCGTCGAGCGGAAATTCGGTCCGGAACTGCTCGATCGCCTGGCTGGTCCGTTTGTTTCGGGCATCTACGCCGGTGATCCGGCGCGCTTGGGACTGCGCGACGCCTTTCCCGACTTGCATCGTTGGGAACTCGAGCAGGGAAGCATCCTGCGCGGAGCGTTACGGGCCATGCGCTCGGCGCGCCGGAGCGGCCGCGCTCGCCCAACCCTCTCCGCGATACGCGGCGGAAACGCGGGCTTGATGGAATCGCTGGCGGCCAAACTCTCCGGCCGTGTATCTCTGGGGACGAGCGTCGAATCCGTCAGCCGGGCGGACAAGGAAAATGGGAAGGGGTTTGCCCTGCGCGTGCGCGGGGCGGCCGGCACGGAAACACGAATGGCGGACCGGGTGGTCATGGCCACGCCGGCCGGCGCGGCGGCCCGCATGGTGGCCGGCCTGTCGGCGCGCCTGGGCGATCTGTTGCAGCGAATGGAATATGCTCCGGTGGCCGTTGTGGGAACCGGATACCGGCGCGAGCAGGTGCAAAATCGCCTGGAGGGGTTCGGTTTTCTGGTGGCGCGCAGCGAGCGCCTGAAATTGCTGGGCACGGTCTGGATGTCTTCGCTCTTTGCGGGCCGTGCCGGCTCGGGCTTCGTGAATCTGGCGAGTTTCGCCGGTGGCGCTGCCGATCCGGCAACGGCCGAGCTGGCCCCGGACGAGATTGGCGACGTCGTCGAGAAGGAAATGACGCCGATTCTCGGCATCACCGGGCGGCCGGTCGAGCGGGTCGTGAATGTGTATCGCCGCGCGTTGCCCCAGTACAACGTGGGACACGAGCGGCTGGTTGCGGGGATTCGCGCGGAAGCCGAGCGGGTCCCGGGACTGTTTCTCATCGGCAATTATCTCGACGGAATATCGACCGGGTCGTGCGTCGATCTGGCTTTCCGCACCGCGGCCATCGTGGCCGGTCAGCCGGCTGCCTGAGCGCCGGGCGCCGGAATGGGTCGGGGCGCGAATTGCGGACTTCCAGCGGCGTCCTCTAGAATCGCACACGCGTTGCGACGGGCCTCGCCGTGATCGACGGCGTAAAACGCTTTTTCGGCCTCGGCGGGAGTGCGGGTTGGTTCGAAACGAAATGGGTCAAATACTGATTCAAAACACGCTGACGGGGAAAAAAGAGCCGTTCGAGCCTTTGCACCCGGGTGAAGTGCGGATCTACACCTGCGGGCCGACGGTCTACGACTTCGCTCACATTGGAAATTTCCGCACATTTGTCTTTCAGGACGTGCTCCGGCGCTTCCTGCGCTCGCGCGGTTACCGCGTGAATCAGGTGATGAACCTGACCGATGTCGACGACCGCATCATTCTGAACGCGCCGGCCGCCGGGATGAACCTTCGCGAATACACCGATCGCTACATCCGGGCGTTTCGGGAAGACATGGCCCTGCTGAATCTCGAAACGCCGGAGACGCTGGCGCGGGCGACCGATCATATCGACGACATGGTGGCGCTGGTGGCCACGCTCGTCGAGCGCGGCTACGCCTACCGCGGCGATGGTTCGATCTACTTCCGGATCGGCCGTTTTCCCCGGTACGGGCGCCTCTCGAAAGTGAATTTCTCGGGCATTCAATCGGGCGCGCGGGTCGACGTGGACCGTTACGAGAAGGACGACGCTCGCGATTTCGCCTTGTGGAAGGCCGGCAAGCCGGGCGAACATTTCTGGGAAACGCCCATTGGTCCCGGCCGGCCCGGCTGGCACGTCGAATGCTCGGCCATGTCGATGAAATATCTGGGCCCGACGCTCGATATCCACACCGGCGGGGTCGATCTGGTGTTCCCGCACCATGAGAACGAAATCGCCCAAAGCGAGGCGGCCACCGGGCAGCCGTTCGTGCGGTACTGGATGCACGCCGAACACCTGCTTGTGAACGGCGAAAAGATGTCGAAATCCGCCGGCAATTTCTATACCCTGCGCGACCTGCTCGAGCGGGGACAGCGGCCGTCGGCGGTGCGGTTCCTGCTGGCTTCGGTTCCCTATCGCCGGCAGTTGAATTTCACCTTCGAGGGATTGCAGCAGGCCGCCAGTTCCGTCGAGCGCTTGCGCAATTTCGCCGGGCGGTTGCGGAACGAAGCGCTGCCGAAGCGGACATCCACGCCGTTCGGTTCGCGAATCGAGGCGGCCGGGAAGGACTTCGAGGCCGGCCTCGAAGACGACTTGAACACCGCGCAGGCCCTGGCGGCAATCTTCGATCTGGTGCGCGAAGTGAATACGGCGATCGACCGGGGAGAATTCTCCCGGGCCGACGCCCCGGCCGCCCTCGCTCTGATCGAGCATTTCGACTCGATTTTCGCCGTGGTCGTCGACGACGACGCCGAAAAGCTTCAGCGGCTCGGTTACGCCGTGGCCTCGGCCGAACTCCCGGACGAGAAGATCGAAAGCCTCGTCGAAGCGCGCCAGCAGGCGCGGCAGCGCCGGGACTTTCAGGCCGCCGATGGCATTCGGCAGGATTTGGCCTCGCGTGGTATCATTCTCGAAGATTTGAAGGACGGCACTGTACGTTGGAAACGCAAATGAGCCTTTTCGGACCGTTCCGACCGCGACTCCCGCTGCCCGGGCATCGACCGCCTGCGGAAGACCGTCCCCGCTTCTTCGGCGTCGATTAACCCGGTTCCCTCTCCCGCCGCGCCACGCGCGGATCAGAAGCGCACATCTTAAGGAGGAGCAATGATTGAGGCTGCCATGGATACGAAACTGCCACGGGTGCGGATGCCGCTTCCGGGACCGCTTGCCAAAGAAGCTGTCGCTCTCGACGAGCGCTACATCTCGCCGTCCTGCACGCGCAGCTACCCGCTTGTGGCACGCCGGGGCCATGGCGCGATGATCGAGGACGTCGATGGAAATGTTTTCCTCGATTTCGCGGCCGGCATCGCCGTGGTCGCCACCGGGCATTGCCATCCGAAGGTGGTCGAGGCCATTCAGCGCCAGGCGGCCGAGCTGATTCATATTTCGGGAACGGATTTCTACTATCCGCAGTTGACCGAGCTGGCCGCGCGGCTCGAGAAGATCACCCCGGGCAGCGAACCGAAGCGCGTCTTCTATTCCAATTCCGGCGCCGAAACCATCGAAGCGGCGATCAAACTGGCGCGCTACGCCACGGGCCGCGATAAGCTGATCGCCTTTCACGGCTGTTTCCATGGGCGGACCAACGGGGCGCTTTCCCTCACGGCGAGCAAGGCCGTGCAGAGGAAGGGATTCGGAACGCTGCTTTCGGGCGTTTTCCATATGCCCTATCCGAACCCGTATCGTTGCCCGTTTGGCGCGGGCGCCCACGATTGCGGCGACGACTGCATCGAGTACCTGGAAAAGGTCCTCTTCAAGAAGCTGGTCGATCCCGAAGAGGTCGCCGCGGTGTTCATCGAGCCCGTGCAGGGCGAGGGAGGGTATATCCCGGCGCCGAAAAAGTTCCTGCACGATCTGGCCGCTCTCTGCAAGCGGCACGGCATTCTGCTCGTCGCCGATGAAGTGCAGTCGGGCATGGGCCGCACGGGGAAATGGTGGGCATCGGATCATTCCGGGATCGAGCCGGATATCATCTGTATCGCCAAGGGCATTGCATCCGGGATGCCGCTGGGCGTCACCGTGGCGCGGGCGAGCCTGATGCAATGGAAGCCCGGCGCGCATGCTTCAACGTTCGGCGGTAATCCCGTCTCCCTGGCGGCCGCGCTGGCGACGATCGACCTGCTGGAGAGCGAGTATCTGGAAAACAGCCGGCGCGTCGGCGAGTACATGATGAACCGGATGAAGGGATGGACCGGTCGTTTCCGCACGGTGGGTGACGTGCGCGGGCTGGGGTTGATGCTGGGAATCGAGTTTGTCACCGACCGCCAAGGCCGGGCGCCGGCCCCGGATCTTCGCGACCGGGTGGTCGAAAGCGCGTTCCAGAAGGGGTTGCTGGTGCTCGGCGCGGGGGAAAGCACGCTGCGCCTTTCACCGCCCCTCATGATCGATACGGAACAGGCCGACTTTGCCCTCGACACTCTCGAAGCGTCGATCGCCGAAGTTGAACGGGCCGCCTGAAGCGGCCCGTTTCGGAGACTGCGTTGCCACGCATCCTCGACTTGGGTTGCGGGCCCAACAAATACCCGGGGGCGATCGGAGCCGACCGGCTCCGGCAGACCTCGGCGGACGTGTTGTGCGACTTCGATTCGACGCCGCTGCCCTTCGCCAATAGCTCATTCGATCAGGTGCGCGCCTCGCACCTGATCGAACACGTCTCCGATCCCATCCGCTTGATCGAAGAGATGCATCGCGTCACGCGGGCGGGGGGAACACTGGTCATCATCACGCCGCACTGCTCCGATTCGAGTTCCTACGCCGATCCGACGCACCGCACCCATTGGAATAGTTTCTCCATGCGTTATTTCTACCCCGGGGGCATTCACGGCCACGACCACTGGTATACGGGCGTGCGCCTCAAAGAGCGCCGGCTGCGGATTCGCATGCTGAGCCTGTGGCGCTGGCTGGGATTCGAGTTCCTGGTGAATCACTCGAAGAGGTTCCGGCGATTTTGGGAGTATTACCTCTGCTTCGTGGTGCGCGGCAAGTGGATGGAGTTTGAACTCGAGGTCGTGAAGTAGGCGATGAATCTGCTGGGGCGCGCGGTGTTCGCGCTCGTGCGGTGGCGGGCGCGGAACGGACTCGCCGGCGACGGCGGCACGGGACGGCGCACGGGAATCCGCGGGGAAACGTACGCCTATTGGTTCTTGCGCAGGCAGGGCTACCTGCTGGTGGCGCGCAATTACCAGATTCCGGGTCTGCGCGGCGAGGTCGATCTGGTGGGCTACGACGGCCCGCAGCTGGCGTTCGTCGAGGTGAAGACGCGCACGGCCGAGAATGCCGAGCCGGAACTGGCGGTGACGGCCGAAAAACAGCGCCTGCTCACCCGCATGGCCCGGCGGTTTCTGGCCGAACGCCATATTCGCGATACCGTATGGAGATTCGATGTGGTGGCCATCCGGAGCCGGCCCGGCCGCCCGCCCGACGTGCGCCTGTATAAAGGCGCCTTTGGGGAAAAATGACCGCCCAGGGGGCAGGTGGGCTGTGTCGTGTGAGTAGGGGGGGTATCGATTTCCACAGGTTGTCCACTGAAGCAATGCTTTTAGCGCTTGCCTAACCATATATAATGAGGAAGTGCGGGAATGAGGAAGGCACGCGGGGTTAGTTGCCCTTCCGGCATACGTGCGGGAGGCTGAGGAGGCAAACGGGTTGCCTGAACTGAGGAAAGACCCGATCACCCACCGCTGGGTGATCATCTCAACCGACCGCGCCAAAAGACCTAGCGACTTCGCCAAGTCGAGTGTGGAAATCAAAGGGAACGGTGTGTGTCCCTTTTGTTATGGCAATGAAGCCAAGACACCACCGGAAATTATGGCTTACTCCCAGAACGGCCGTCAGGCCAACGGCCCGGGCTGGAGCGTTCGCGTCGTTCCGAACAAATTCCCGGCGCTGGGCATCGAAGGGTCGCTCGACCGGCAGGGCATCGGCCTGTTCGACCGGATGAACGGCATCGGCGCCCATGAAGTGATCATCGAGACGCCCGAGCATCGAAGCACCTTGGCTTCGATGTCGGAGCCGCAAGTCGAGCAGGTGCTGTGCGCGTACCGCGACCGCATGGTCGACTTGAAAAACGACAAGCGGTTTCGCTACGTGCTCGTATTCAAGAATTACGGCGAAGCGGCCGGGGCCTCGCTCGAGCATACGCATTCCCAGTTGATTGCCCTGGCCATCATTCCCAAGCAGGTTCACGAGGAACTCGAGAACGCCCGGCGCTACTTCGAGGAGAAGGAGCGGTGCATTTTCTGCGACATCGTCCGGCAGGAATGCGAGGACGGCTCGCGTCTGATCGCCGAGAACGATCACTGCATCGCGCTGGCTCCCTACGCGCCGCGCTTCCCCTTCGAGACCTGGGTGCTGCCGAAGGCGCACGGCTCCGCTTTTGAGATCGAACCGGCGGCGGTGATTTCCAGCGCCGCGTCGATGCTGCGCAATATGCTGCAGCGGCTCGATCAGGCGCTCGACCACCCGCCCTATAACTTCGTCGTTCACAGCTCCCCGATCGGCGAAGAGCGGAATGAACATTACCACTGGCACATCGAAATGATGCCCACGCTCACCAAGGTCGCCGGCTTCGAGTGGGGCACCGGTTTCTACATCAATCCCACCCCGCCCGAGGAATCGGCTCGCTTCCTGCGCGAAGCCGAGGGATAAACCCCGCGCGGTTGCCTCTGGCCGGCCCCGCCGTGTCCGGGTTTCGCCCGGCGGGATAGGAAGGCGGGCCGCCTCACCGAATCGCCCCTCAAGCCCGAGGCGTGCGATACCCCCTGCGCTGTCTGGCTCGAACAAAACTGCCTTCCTTCGGGTGAAATGCGGCGCCACGGTTTTCCGCCACACGATTGACATTTGGGGGATGCGATCCGGCTACTGCCCGCCCAGGCCGGGCAATGAGCGCGTGTGGTTGAACGTATACTCGCCGAGCAGGCTCTCGCGGCCGGATTCATCGAGCTCGACCAGACGCGCGATCATGACGAAGTCCGGCGCGGCCTTCAAGAGGCGTATCGACTCCTGGTAGAGAATATCGCTCGCCCCGGGACGAACCGGGATGTCCGGCGGGCGAAGCAGTTCGGTGCGGTGTTCATCGCAGATGCAAAGATCGACGCGCTTTGCCCCGCTCAGATTCGCGGCCAGGCGCGCGACCAGGATGTCGTCTTCGGCCGTCACCGTGCAGGCAACGCTGCCTCCCGGCGGCGGGGCGTATTCTCGAACACGCAAGCCTTCTTTCGCCGCGCTCTCGATGAATGCGTCGCTCACAACCATCCGCAGGGACCCTTCGCGGGCCAGGCCGCGAATCCCTTCGGTCAGAGCGATCACCTCGCGGAGACTCGCCCCGCACAGGTCGCAGGCCAGCAGATGCTCCTCGACGGCCTTTTCTTCCGAATCCGGCAGCCGGCCGAGCCAATCGTCGGCGAGGACGGCCGCATCGATGGGACGCGCACAGCGGAGCGGATTGTCTTTGCTCGGCATCGTCATGCGGATGCCCCCATACACTCGCGCAGTTGATGGATCGCCCGATGGCGGATCACTCGCAGGTTGGCTTCCGAGATGCCCAGGAGGCTAGCGACATCCCCGCCGGTCCGCTCGTCGTAAAAGGTCATGACGATCGCCGTGCGCTCGCGCTCTTTCAGGCCCTCCATGCAGCGAGCCAGTTGTTCATGGTCGAGGTGCGGCGTGGACGGCTGGACCGATACCGGCAGCTCCGCCGCAAACTGCTCGAGCAGGCGTTCTTTTCTTTGAACGCCGCGGCGCAGGTCGAGCACGGTCATCCGGCACGTTCCCAGCACGAAAGAGGCGAGTTTCTCCGGTTCCCGCAGGGCGCCCGCCCGCAGAGTTTGCAGCGTCGCCATGAGGACCTGCTGCGTGAGGTCATCCGCGGCCTGTGCGTCGCGCAAGTGACGCAATCCATAGAGCCGAACGCGCGGCGCCATGCGGCGAAACAGCTCGGTCTTGGCTTCCGGATCGTTTCCGGCGCCGATTTGCCGCACCAGTTCGGCATCGGTCAGGCCAAGTTGCATCAGCACATATTTTATGTGTGACGGGGAGGCTGCTCGTTACACATAGGGGATTGAGATGTGGCCGATTGTACTTGGATGGTCCTCTCACGGACAAGAAGCGAAGATGTCTCTTAAACAAAGGAGAATTTCATGGACCCTAAAGAAGCCAAGACTGTCGCTGAGTTCCTCGTAACTGATTTCAGAAACGAAATGCAGACAACCCTGCGCGTCATCCAGGCAGTCCCGAGCAGCCATTTCGGCTACCGGCCGGATACGAAGTCCAAGACCGGTCTGGGGCTCGTCCGGCATATCGCTCTTGAGGACGAGTGGCTGCTGAACTGCATCGCGAACGGCGAATTCGCCCCTCGGCCCGATGATTCCGACGCCTGCGGAATTATGAGTCCGGCCGACGCTGCCGCCCGTTACAAAGAAAACGTGCCGCCCGCCCTCGACCGCGTGCGCGCCATGTCCGGCGAGAACTTGATGAAAGTCATCGACTTGCTCGGCATCATCCAGGCTCCTGGAATCAACTTCCTGGCGATGGCCGCCAAGCACTCGGTTCACCACCGCGGCCAGCTCAGCACCTACCTGCGCCCGATGGGCGGTAAGGTCCCGGGAATCTACGGGCCTTCGGCCGACACGCAGCAGCAATAACGCCGAACCGGCTGGAGCGCGGGGCGGCGCGAGGTAGCGCAAGCAGGGGGTCGACAACCGGCGTTTATCTGTAACGGAGAGGCCGCACGTTATGCATAATGAGCCCAACGGGGCCTATCTGCCTTCTGCTCTGTACTGATCCGCAAAATGAAGCTCGAACGGCGGATCGCATTTTTAAATGAGTTAGTGGCGCTTCACTCTTCGAGAAGCGTTTTGGGTAGGGCCGCCAAGCGGATTTCTCGAAGAAAAGGAGAACAGAAATGATCACGAATCAAGAAGCCGGCACCCGTATCGACGAGGTCTCCACGGGAATCTGTCGCGTCTCGACGCCGCTCGACGTCATTCCCGGGGGATTCAGCGCGAATTCCTATCTGATTGCCGACGACCAGCCCCTGCTGTTCCACGCTGGATACCGGAAGCTATTCCCGCTCACCATGGAAGCCATCGGTAAAGTCTTGCCGGCCCGAAAGCTTCGCTGGATCGGCGGATCGCATTTCGAAGGCGACGAATTTGGCGCGCTGAACGAATTCCTGGCGGCCGCGCCCGAGGCGACGGCGTTCGGAGCGGAAATCGGCGTCCTGACCTCGCTCAACGACTTTGGCTCCCGACCGGCCCGCGGCTTGGCCGACGGCGAGGAATTTTCCATCGGTAGCCGCCGGATGAAGTGGTTCTACACGCCGCATGTTCCGCACGGCTGGGACTGCGGCATCCTGTTCGATCTGTCCTCGAAGACGCTGCTCTGCGGCGATCTGTTCACGCAGCCGGGCTCGAATTTGCCGCCCGTGACCGAATCGGAGCTGCTCAGCGCGAGCGAGGGGATGCGCGACATGATGGACTATTACGCGCACGCCAGAAATACCTCCGCGACCCTGGAACGCCTGGCGTCGCTCGGGCCCTCGCTGCTGGCTTGCCAGCACGGCAGCGCCTATCGTGGCAACGGCGCCGCGCTGCTGCGCGAGCTGGACGCGGCCATCGAGAAGGGAAGCGCGAAAATCGCGGAGCAATCCGCGGGATAACCGCCAGAGCCGGCCGCCGCGTTGCGCCGGCATTCGCGCGAAGACGAGTACATCGACGTACTGCGGGCCGTTGCCCACGGTCTTCGAACAGAGCGCGTCTCCGCGTATCGGAACCGGGGCGAACCCGCTGAGGGATGTCATAATCGTTGCCAGTGTAGCGGTGAGATTGAATCATTCAAGGAACCAGCCAGAGACTACCGAGGAAAGGAATGCGAATGAATCCAGTAGAAGCGAAACTCATTGCCGATTTTCTATTGGCCGAAATGGCCCTCGAGGCTCCGACGACGACTCGAGTGTTTGGCGCCGTGCCGGCCGGCCGGCTTGATTACAAGCCCGACCCGGCCTCGAAGACGGCGCTCGGGTTGCTGCGTCACATTACGCTCGAGGACGAATGGTTGCTGACGGCAGTTGCCAACGGGCAATTCGTTCCGCCTCCGGACGACTCGGACGCTTGCGGGATTATGACGCCCGAGGACGCCATCGCCCGCTACAACAAGAGAATTCCTCCGGCCATGGAGCGCGTGAGGGCTCTTTCCGGCGACGAGCTTGTCCGCCAGATCGATATGTTTGGAGTCATGCAACTGCCCGCGGTCAATTTTCTCTCCCTGACTGTGAAGCACTCGGTCCACCATCGCGCTCAGCTCAGTACCTATTTGCGTGCGATGGGGGGCAAAGTTCCCGGAATTTACGGTCCGAGCGCTGATACGACAAGGAAGCAGTCAACCAGGCTTTCACTCTGCCAGGGGAACCCGGCTGACGGCAGGACCCGGAGGGGCGCGCTTTCGCCGCGTTCCGCAAACGGTTCGTGTCGATTCAGCCGGATAACCCGGCATTCCTCCCTGCCTTTCCGGTCGACCGGGAGCCTTTGCGCCAAGCTTTCCCGTTCAAGACCCCAAGCAACCTGACGTATGATGGTGCAAACGGCTGGGCTGGACTGCTCTTGCACCGCTGAAACTTACTCGTGTCGAAACGGCTCAAACGGAATTCCCCAGCTAGCGGCTGCCGTCTGCCATGGGGTTTCGCAGGGGGATTGAATGAGCAAGCCGCCAGGTAACCGCCCGCCAGGTAACCGCCCGCCAGGTAACCGCAAGATAGCCGTCATTGGAGCAGGCATCGCGGGACTCTGCGCCGCTGTCTACGCGCGGCGATCCGGCTACGAGGTCGAACTGTTCGAACAGCATGAGTCGGCCGGGGGGCTGGCGACGAGCTGGCGCAGGGGAGACTACAAGTTCGAGATGTGCCTCCATTGGCTGCTCGGTTCGAACCCCGGCGGTCGGATGCATGCGCGATGGCAGGAGGTGTTCGACATCGATAAATTGACGTTCGTCGATCCGGAAGAATACGCGCGTCTGGAAACCGAACACGGCGAATCGCTCAGTATCTACGCGGACGTCGACCGCATGGAAGCCGGGCTGCTCAAGTGCGCGCCGCAAGACGCCGAGCAGATTCGCCGCCTGGCCGCCGCCGTTCGCAGCCTCTCGAAATTCGAGATGCCCGATCCCTCCGACCCCTGGCCTCGCCGGTGGAAGACTTTGCTGTACGACATGCCGCAACTGCCCCTGCTGCGGCAGTTTTCCCGGTTGACCGTCGCGGAGTACGGCGAGCGATTCACCCATCCGCTCGTGAAAAGCTTCTTCCGGGGCGGCGAAATCGACCGGATGTCCACGCTGGCGCTGATCTTCACTCTCGCCTGGATGAGCGCGCGAAACGCCGGCTACCCCATCGGCGGTTCTCAGGCGGTGATCCGGCCTATCGCCGAGAAATTCGCGAGTCTCGGCGGGCGCTTGCGGTTCGGGACGAAGGTTGAAAAAATCCTCGTCGAAGGGAAAGCGGCCGCCGGCGTGCAATTGGCCGGCGGGGAAACCGTCGCGGCCGATTGGGTGATCTCCGCCGCCGATGGCCACGCCACGATTTACGAACTTCTCGCCGGCCGGTACGCGGACGAGGTCACCGAACATACCTATGGCACGCTTGAAACGTTCCCCTCGTTCCTGCAAGTGTCGCTGGGAGTCGCGCTCGATCTTTCACGCCAGCCTGCTTTCCTGACGCGAATCCTCGACGCCCCATTCGTTGTGGATCCGGGCGCCGCCCTTCGCCAAATCTCGTTTCGCTTTTTCCACTATGATCCGACCTTCGCGCCGCCCGGGAAAACGGCGGTCACCTGCTTCCTTCCCACGCGGAATTTTGCGTATTGGGTGCAACTGCACGATCAGAACCCGGGAACCTATCAAGCGGAGAAGGAACGCGTAGCCGATGCCGTCGCCGCCATTCTCGAAAAATGCGTGCCCGGCCTGCGCCGGGCCATCGAGGTGATCGACGTGTCCACTCCAGCCACCGTCATCCGCCTCACGGGCAACTGGAAGGGAAGCATGGAGGGCTGGCTCTTGACGCCTGCCGCCGGCTTCAAACCCTTGCGGGACACCCTGCCCGGTCTCCGGCGGTTCCGGATGGTCGGCCAATGGGTCCGGCCGGGGGGCGGGTTGCCTTCGGGCCTGATGACCGCGCGTTCCGCCATTCAATCGGTCTGCAAGCAAGACCGGATTCCCTTCGCCGTCTGACGGAGCGGCGGGCAATCCGCGCGAAGCCGGCGCCCCTCATCGCCCGCAGGAGCCGGGCCCTGTGCTACGCTACGATTCCGCAACCACGGAGGCGAAAGGGGTCCGGTGATCCTCCCGGCCTTCAAAGCCGGCGATCCGGCTCTCGACGAGTCGGATGGTGGGTTCGACTCCCACACGCTTCCGCCAAAGTCCCGTTCAAAAAAAACGAGTTCCCCTCGCCAGGAATGAGAGGACACAGGGTTCAAGAAGGTGTAATATGCGCCGGAGCCGATTTGAGGGCCTGCAAAGCAGTGCGGGATATGCTGGTCAATACGCAGAAGGAGGCCTCGTCAGGCGGGCCTCACCAGACGGGCCTCGGCAGAGGGGAAATGGCCGAATGAACGCAGAAAGTTACCTTCCTACCAGAACAGGTCTGAAACAGTCGCATGGTCTCCCGACGTCCTGCAGGATTGAAAAGGAAACGACAGTAGCGGCATGAGCGCTGACATCGCTCAGTCCCCGGCCGCGGTGGTCGGGCCTCGCCCCACGAATGTCCGCTGGGTGATCGTTGCCATGACGGGGCTGACTACAGCGGTGGCCATGATGGGCAGGCTCGATCTGGGGGTGTTGGGGAAATCCATCCAGGACGAATTCGCTTTCAATACTCAAACGATGGGCTGGATCTTCAGCGCCTTTGTTTTTGCCTACCACCCCTTTCAGATCCCCGGCGGATGGGCCGGCGACCGGTTCGGCCCGCGCAAGATTTTCACCTTCGCCATCCTGCTTTGGGCGGTGGCCACGGCGGCGATGGGCGTGGTTGCCCGTTTTTCGCTGACCGAGTGGATCGGCCTGGCCTGGTCATTTGCGATTCTTCGCTTCCTGGTCGGAATGGGTGAGGCTCCCATGAGTCCCAACGCCGCCCGGGTGGTCGCTTCCTGGATGGACAGGAAGCGGCGCGGCATCGGGGTGAGCTTCCATATGATCGGCATCGGCTTGGGAGGGGCGCTTTCACCTCTGCTGATCACATGGATCGCCCAGCGCTGGGGATGGAGGCCGTCTTTTTACCTGGCGGGCGCTTGCGGCACCATCGTGGCGCTGCTCTGGTGGTTCTATTCCACCGATCGCCCCGAGGATCACCCCCGAGTGAACGCGGCCGAACTCTCTCTGATCCGCTCGGGGAGGGCCGATCACGACGCAGGCGAGGAAACCGGCTTTGGAACGCAACAGCGGACCCCGTGGGTGAAAATATTTTCGAGTCTCTCCGTTTGGGGAATCCTGCTCAGCTATTTTTGCCAGGGGTACATGCCGACGATCTACTCGACCTGGTTCTTCATCTATCTGGAGCGCGTGCGAGGCCTTACCCTGTTGCAAGGCGGGTTATGGGGATCGCTCCCGTTCCTGACCATCATGGTGCTGGCGCCCCTGGGTGGGTTGCTCTCGGATTATTGGGTCGCCAAGCTCGGCAAGCGTCGCGGTCGGCGCATGACCGTATGGTTGGGGATGGGCGGCTCGGCCCTCCTGATATGGGCCGGCGTTCACACCGCGAACAACACCATCGCCATGCTGATGCTGGGCGCGGCGGCGGGACTCAACTACTTTGCCCTTCCCAGCTGGTGGGCCACTTGCATCGACCTGACACCGGAACACTCCGGCGCACTTTCCGGATTGATGAATATGTCCTCGGGCGGCTGGTTGTCGCCGATCCTGACGGCGTATATCGTGATTCATTTCGGCTGGACGCCCGCCCTGGACGTTGCGGCATTGGTGACGGCTATGGGTGCATTATTGTGGTTCTTTGTCGATGCCAGCAAGACTCTCGAGAAGCCCTCTGCTGAGACAGCGGCTGGTTAAGGCAAAAACTCGAATGTGCCATAAGGGCCGGGCGCCGGGAACCCATGGCATCCGGGAATCCGGGTTGCATCTTGTGATTCGTAAACTTCGATGAAATAGAGGCGGATACTGATGAAGCGAATGACCACAGTCTTACGCGAGCTGATCAACGGCCCGGGCGTCTTTCCCGCTCCCGGCGTATACGATCCCATCACGGCGAGAATTGCCGAGCAGGTTGGCTTTAAAGCCCTGGACCTGCCAGGCAGCGCCCTGGGCTATGCCACCTGCATGATGGAACCCAATCTCAGCCTGGAAGATATGGCGGATGCCACCCGGAAGATCACGTCGACTGTGAACATCCCCATCATCGTCGACGTCGGGGCCGGTTTTGGCGAACCGGCTCACGTGCTGCACACTGTGCGCCTGCTCGAACACGCTGGAGCGGCCGGCATCCACATTGAGGACCAGATTTATCCGAAACGCTTTCATTACCACAGAGGTCTCGAGCACATCATCCCCGCCGAAGCCATGCTGGACAAGGTTCGCTGCGCCCTGGAAGCTCGCCGCGACCCGGATTTCGTGATCGTCGCGCGTACCGACGCCATCCGAACGCACGGCTTCGCCGAAGGGGTACGCCGCGCGAATCTTTACCTCGAGGCCGGCGCGCAGATGATCATGATGTTCCCGAAGACCGGTGACGAAGTGCGCCAGCTTCCCAAGGAAGTGCGCGGCCCCATCAACTGGACGCAGACCTTTCGCGCCGATGGCGGGCCGCCGTTCTTTTCGCTTCAGGAATTGGAAGCCCTCGGGGGCTATAAGGTGATCAACTACGCCGGCGGGCCGATGCTGGCGGCCTACAAGGCCGTCAAGGATATGCTCACGCACCTCATGAACACCGGCACCCCGGGCATGGATCCGCAATTATTCACATCCATTGTGAGAGAGGTTCAGGAATCCATCGGAGTCCTCGAATATTACCGCGTTGAAGAGGAGACGGTGGAAAAAACAGAGGCGTAGAAATTCGACGGGCACGGGCAACGCTCGGAATCGTACAGGCGGGCTCGTGCTCATGAGCCGGGAACCCGGTGAAAATCGATAAGACCTCACGCTTGCCAGCGGGGCGGCCGGGTTCGCCCGCCGCCCCGCCCGGCGAGCCAGGCGTGGCCCTTCGCGCCACCAGGGTGCGCTGGCATATCGTCGCGCTGCTGGCGTTTATGGCCGGTCTGACCTACGTTGACCGTCTGAACTTTGGAATCGCCGGCACGTACATCCAGGGGCAATTCCACCTCAGCAATCAGGCGATGGGTTGGATCCTCGGCTCGTTCAGCCTGGGTTATGCTTTTTTTCACATCCCGGCCGGATGGCTGGGAGACCGTTTCGGGCCACGCCGCATTCTGGCCCTGGCCGTCCTCTGGTGGTCGCTGTTCACGGTGGTAACGGCGATTGTCCCGCACCTCCCTGTGGCCTTGTTCATCGGGCTGGCTTGGTCGTTTGGAATTGCCCGGTTCATGCTGGGCGTCGGCGAGTCGGCTTGCCTGCCGGTCGGCAACAAAACGATGGGAATCTGGCTGGGAGACAGGCAGCGCGGGTTCGGCACCAGTGTCTTTCTGGCGGGCGTCGGGGCCGGAGGCATTCTGGCGCCGCCTTGCATCACCTGGATGGCCAAGAACTGGGGCTGGCAGTCGTCCTTCTATTTGTGCGGCGTGTTGGGGATTGTCCTGGCCATCGCGTGGTATGCCTATGCCACCGACCGGCCCGGTGAGCATCGCGGCGTCAACGCCGCCGAACTGGAAATCATCCAGGCACACGATCCGGACGAAACGAACCAGGCCCGTTTCCGAAAGCCGGCGCATCCGCATACGCCTTGGCGTAGAGTCTTTTCGAGCGCCTCCGTTTGGGGATTGATGATCAGTCATTTCTGTCTCGTGTACCCGGTCTACATCTTCTTCACGTGGTTCTTTATTTATCTGGTCCGTGTTCGGGGTATTTCCATTGTGAAGAGCGGATTGTGGGGCTCTACCCCGTTCATTGCGACTACCTTCTTGGTGCCTTTCTGGGGCTGGCTCACGGACCGGGCGGTGGAAAAGTTCGGCAAGCGCGCCGGCCGGCGGAACACGGTTTGGCTGGGCGTGGCCCTCTCGGCAATCCTGCTCTGGTCGGGCAGCCGTACCGTCAACAACGACCTGGCTATCCTGCAGCTTGCGGCGGCGGCGGGATTCAACCTGGCCGCCGCGGCCGTATTGTGGATCACCTGCAACGACATCACCTGCCAATTTTCGGGATCGGTTTCCGGGGTGATGACCACATTCGGCAGCCTGGGCGGATGGTTGTCGCCGGTGCTCACGGCCTGGATTGCGACAAAATTCGGGTGGACGCAAGCGATCGATTTCGCGGCGCTGGTCACCGTGGTCAGTGGCGCCGCCTGGTTTTTTATCGACCCCGGCCGAAGCCTGGACGATAAACGGAAGGTTGCCGGTTAGTCCCTGTCCGGCGTGCGCCAATCCAAAATAACGGCAGTCATTTGTTCGTGGCCTGGATGTGGTCCGTCTTGTCCGGGCTCGCAGGGATCTCCCCTCTGTCATAACCCACTGTCATAACAAAGCACGCTAGTCGCTTCCAACGACTGCGCTGGTATTTCTTAAGTGCCAGCGTTTCCAACAATTCGGGGAATCTGCTTTCGCTCAAAAGCTAACCCCAATAGGCTCGAAACAAGCCGTTCATGCACAGTTCGTGCACAGCCTGGGTTCAACGCAGCGTCAGAGAGTGCCCCCCCCCGTTGTGTGCACGATCAGACCTCGCTCGAAGTATGCGTCTGCAGATCCGCAGAAACCTCACAAGAGGAATTTCAATGCGACCTGTGAGATTCGCGACGGCACTGCTTTCACGACCTTCCCAAACGTAGTGTCATTGATATTGCCATCTACTGACCCATTCCCGCAAAACTGGGCATGGCTAAACGTGTTGAAAGCTTCGAAGCGTAATTCGAGTGACTTGCTCTCAGTAAGTTTCGTAGCCTTATGCAAAGTCATGTCCCAATTGTTCGCGCCGGGTCCGTAGGATGGCCGGCGCGGTGCATCCCCCTGTATCCCCAGGGCATTCGGGCTGAACAAAGCGCTGTTGAAGTACGACTGCCCATTGCGCGGGTGCTTTCTGTCTGTGTCCCGGAAATGCCAGCAGTTCGGTGTTGTTCCGCACGTGTCGACCCAATCGAGCACGCCTTTGCGTGATGCGGAATTTCTGCTTTCTCCTCAGCCCGGGAGTCCTAATTAGCCACAGCAGCGACCAAGGCTCCAACCTTCGAGTCCAAATCTTGCGCGACTTTCAGTGCTTCTGGGCTTCCATAGGAAGCTAGATAACTGGCCATGGTGTCGTATGACAAATGCACCCCGTCCGGCCGTTCGTCAATGAGAATGGTCACCGGTGCGTATGAGCCAGCATCAGCAATCTGCTTGACCATCAACCTCATAATTAACGGATTGCCTACGACAAGCCGAACGATCCGTGGCGCTTTCTCGCCCTGTTCTTTCTGCAGAATTTCACCCAGGTCGAATCGTGCGAATTCCATAAGGCCGGATGTACCAATTGCCTTGCTCACAATCTCTTCCACTTCGGCGTATGTCTTGGCCGCCCTGATTTCCGATCGAAATACGTTCATGTCAGGATGACCGATCGCGGCCTCCAGTGTTGCAACAACCTCCTTGAACGATTTCACCGACGTCGCGCTCAGGCGCTGTACGCTAATTTGTTTTCTTATCACTGGATTGCCACTCCTTTGCGATACGGCTCGAAATCCGCGAAATTCAGTTCCCTCAAATCCAAGGCTAGCTTTAGTCCTGCATTTTCACATTCCGTTCCTGAGACCCGAATTTCAATTGGCCATAAGTGCCCGTGTGGGCAGAACCGCGCAGAAAATCGCGCTCTTTCATCACCATGCTCGTGGGTATAGCACGAGAGTAGAGATTCTACATGACGCCAAAACCTTGATCGTCGAAACATGGTTCAGACCTGGCCCCGCACAGTTTCGCTTTGTGACTCTTCCCGAAATTACGCTCGCTCTTGGCGGCCAAGGTGATTTAACACGCTCCACGAGCCTCTCAACCCCACTGATTCAAGAGCGTCTCGTATAAGCGCTGTGCCTTTCAAGTTTATATTTACGTTTTGTCTCCTCCCGTTTTCGATTGACGCAGTGACCTCAGCACAGCACCCTGTCGCCCCGCTCCTAATCCTGTTCACCGAGAGTCTGGACGTACGTTTTGCCGTATGGGTAGAAGAGTTCCTTACGGCCTTGCTGCCACGCTGCCTTGAGCTCAGGCGTTGTGATGTCCCAGTCCGGCCGGCATTTCTTGGTAACAGCACGCAGGTCCTGGCGCAGATCTTCCAGAGTGGGCCGCCCGAAAAACCAGTAGCCGTTATAGATCTTATAAATGACAAGACCGGGCTCAAGCACAATTACGTGGGGGATCATGGGGTTGTTGACAGGATCCGTGTATTCGGCGATGTCGAAATCTTTTTGGAGGACACGCCCCGAGTCAGAGAGGAAAGGCCAATGGGCGCCAACTCCGCTGCGGTATTCATTCGTTTGAGTGATGTTGTCGGTGCTAATCGTGACAAGCCGGCAATAGGCAACTTCGAGCTCGCGATGAAGTTGGACAAGGACTTCAGCCTGTCGACGATCCTTGGGGCAGTAACCGCCGCGGCTGAGGACGAGGACCATCGGATGTTGTCCTTGCAGCTCAGAGAGCTTCCGCCGTTTCGCGGCGTGGTCGGAAAGCTCGTAGTCGGGGAACGTACCCCCTGGAATAATGTCAGATCGCATATGACCTCCTCAATAGAGAGATCCTCGTCGCCGGGTTGCCTTCAATAATGGTTAGTAACCGATCATGACGGCCTCAACCAACGTGCCGCGCCAAGAACACAGCGATCCAGCCAGCTTCGATTCCAGTGGACGAGCATCACGTGGAGACCTCGAATATCACTTAGAGCTCGACCGGGGTGCCGAGCGGAAGGCTTGCGACCCCATACACGAGGCGGCAAGGGTCCTTTTCCTTTCCGAAGACGTCTTGCAGCAACTCCGAAGCGGCGTCGGCAACTTTCGGTTGTTCGCGGACGTCTCCCGAAGTGGCTACCGACACGCCGAGCCGGACGATCCGCGCCGCTTTGTCGAGCGATCCCAGATGCCGCCGAGCGACAGCGAGAATGTTGAGCGCCGCCACGTAAGCCGCCTTGCGTCCCGCTTCCACATCGAGCCCTGCCCCGACGCGCCCGACTTGCTGATGTTCCTCGAATTCGCCACGACGTTGTAACCGCGATCCAAGAAGCTTTTCCCAAGGCCTGCACCGATGCCTTGCGAGCCGCCAGTCACGATCACTGTCTTCCGTGTGTTTACCATTTCTAAGGTCCTTTGCCTTCCGACGGCAGAGGCGGCAAAGACCGCGCGTTGTGCGCGCCGCCCCCGACTCCAATTAGCGCAGCGATTTGAACAGCGCTCGGGATATCGGCCAGTGAAGAGGCCCCGCTATCCCGATGCCGCAAAGCACGCGGCGGGCCAAGCCTCACATCGTTAGAACGACGCGGAACTGTGCGTCGCCGCTCATCATTCGCGCGTAACCCTCAGCTGCTTTTTCAAGCGGATACGTTTCAATCATCGGACGCACGCCGGTTAATTCGGCGAAGTGCAGTGTGTCCTCGGAATCGGCCGGTGTTCCCGAGGACCAGCCTTGAATCGTTCGACTTCCGCTGATGAGTTGGATCGGTGTGACCTCAATCGGATCAAACGTCGCGCCCACCACGATGAACTTGCCGTTCGGCCTCAGGCCGTCGATCAGCTCGGACATCGCCTTCGAACTTGGGGCCGTGGCCAGAAGCACCTGCGCGCCGCCCAGTATTTGCAATTCCTGTGCCGCGTTCGTCGATTTGCTGTCGATGTACACGCTCGCTCCGAGTTTCTTGGCGAGCGCCGCATTTTCTGAGCCACGCCCGATAGCCGCGACCTTATAACCAAACTTGTTCGCAAATTGAATTCCGAGATGACCCAAACCGCCGATACCCTGCACCGCAACAAGGTCGCCGGGCTTTGCACCGCTGTGTCGCAGCGCGTTGAAGGTTGTAAGTCCGGCGCAGAGCAGCGGTGCTGCTTCTGCGTCAGTTAGAGTTTCCGGTATCGCCGCCAGCGCCTCTACGGGAGCCAGCATATATTGTTGGTATCCGCCGTCATAGCTGATGCCCGGAATTTCCAGATTCCGGCAGTTGCGAAAATCTCCACGACGGCACGAGGGGCACGTTCCGTCCTGGCCACCATGCCAACCGACGCCGACCCGTTGTCCTTTCTTCCACTCGGAAACACCGTCACCTAGTTCATCGATGATGCCGGCGACTTCATGTCCTGGGACGCGGGGATATTCAATGCCGGGCCACTGGCCTTCTTTCGTAAGCGCGTCGCTGTGGCACACACCGCAGGCTTGGACCTTGATGCGCACCTCTCCCGGACCCGGCTTAGGAATGTCGCGCTCGACGATCTGGAAATCGGCTCCTGGCTTAGGAATCTGCGCTGCTTTCATTGGTGCGATTGCGACCTTCGTAGTTGCCATGATGTCTCCTTTGAATTTTCAGCTACCCCAATGACCGCGTTTGTGCACGGTTCGTGCACAGTGTCAGAGAGCGAACCCTTCGCTGAGACAAAACTGCATCACACTGCGCCAACCTGGCTTGGGTTGTCGGTTGTGAGTTCTTTTGAAGTACCCGCCACTGTCCGGGCGAAGTCCCTTCCCAGTGGTGGAAGGCTCGGAAGAAGGAATTGGCGTCTTCGTAGCCCAACAGGTAGGCAGTTTCATTCAACTCCAAAGATGAGTGGAGCAGACAGTGGCGAGCCAACTCCCGACGCGCATCTTCCAGCAAACGCTGGAAGCTAATGCCCTGCTCAGTGAGCCGCCGCTGCAATGTTCGAGTGCTGACGTGTAGCTCTCTTGCGAGATCCTGTATGCCCGGACGCTGACCCGCAAGTAACTGCTTCAGAATGCCTTTTGAATGTTTGGTGAAAGTCTTATCAACGAGCTGTTGCGCTAACTCCGCTTCAAGATGCGGAGTGACACTTGCCAGCAAATCAGGATTGAAAGTTACGAAGGGAAGCTCCATATCCGCATTGCTGAATACCAAGGCGTTCTGGTTGGACTTGAATTTCACAGGGCAGTGGAAGTGCGCCTCATACATTTCCTGGTGCGCCGGCGCTCGTTGCAACTCCACCCGCTTCAGATTCAGGGGCCGTCCAATGCCTCGCTGCCCGATGCCAGCGATCCATGCGGAACATACGTCCACGAGTATTGGAGGCTCTTCCTCATGCGCGAGCAGCCAGATGAACTGGATCGCAGATTCATTCCCGCGCTTCACTAATTGGATTTCCTCTGGACACGTGAGTTGTTTGTAACGCGACAACCGTTCGACCGCGTCCCGAAACGACCGAGCCGAGAGCGCCGCGATTTAAATCGGATCGTAGCGCTCCACGCGCTCCTCGGTCCCCAGCTTCAGGCCGAAGCCCGGATCGCTGCTGGATTCCGCAATGCCTCGGTAAAGCGCGAAGAACTCCTCCGTGCTCAGCAAGATCTTGTCCTGGTTGAATAGCCCCGTTGGCAACGCAGCCTGCCGAAGCACAGTGTCCGGCGAAAGGCCCAATTCTCTTAACTTTCGAGGCAGCGTACTCGAAATTCGAAATCGATTCGTCATGGTTCACCTAAAAGCATAACTCTGTTTTCACTATTGCGCGCTTGACCGCGCCCGATATTGCTCATCGCTGACCTGTTCCATCCAATCGGCGGTCTTTCCATCGAGCGCCTCGGCGATGGCGATGTGCGTCATTGCCGTAGGAGCTGTTGGGCCATGCCAATGCTTCTCGCCGGGTTCGAACCAAACCAGATCACCTGGACGAATCTGCTCAACCGATCCGCCCTCTCGCCAAAACGATGAAGCATTGTCGGGTATAGAGTTGCTGCATGAAGGCCAGGTCTCGATTTCGGATGGCCTCCTCCCACTTCCGGTCCACTTCCCAAAGCTGCTTCTCGATGTCCGCATAGTGGCTGCCCAAGCCGTTTCCCTTGACCCCTTGGCGGCTCGCGGCCATTGACGGACCGGATCCGAGAGAAAGCAGGACCGACGCGGCGATCTTCCACGTCCCGCCTTCCCTGACAAAAACCTTTGTGCCGAGGATGTCTGCCGCGGCCTTGCGTTCATCACCCGTATGGCCTTTCCGCGTTACATGGTCGGTGGCCAGCACGATGTTTCCGTAGATAGCCGTCAGCTTGAAATTGTCCAAGGCAAAGTCGCCGCCGGATCCGCGGCGCATCATGGCCAGCCATTCCCGATCGACCTTCCCGAGGCGCTGCTCGATGACCTCGCGGCTGGCGGCCGCGACCTGCCCGCTACCGAAAACGTCGGCACGAGCGTTCAGCGAAGCGGCCATGGCCATGGCCAGGGCCAGGACGAATGCTCCCATCCATTTCATCGGCCTTCTCGAAGGCGGCCGGGAGGAATGGAGCTCCAGTCGAGGGGATTTGCCTGTGAACAATTCGCGCAAGTTCAACGTAACCTCCTGGCCTGGCTGGTCGCGGCCAACCCCGCAGCGTTGAGTGTCCGCGCGCATGCCCTCGTGGCCGTAGAAGGAAGCCTTCCGGAGGGGGGATTCTGGCGGAAAAGATCTTGAATTTGCGGCGGCAACGGAGGGACAAAGCCTGTTGTGAGTTGCTCGGACACCTTTGCCATCACGTTCAATGACACCCTTGTAAAGGTTGCAGCCAGGGCCCGCTCAGCGCGAGGGAAGCGGTTCGAGGGGCGGGGTGCGGCCGGGCGGAAGGCCCTGGTCGGCCATGTTCAGCAGCATCGTCATGGTTGCGTAGGTGCCGCTGACAACCGTCAGGTCGACCAGTTGCTGCTCGCTCAGGAACTGGCGGGCGCGCTCGAACGTCGCGTCACTCACGCCGTGCGTGGAGGATGCCTCCATGCAAAAATCGTAGACGGCGGCATCCTCGGGGGTCATCGAGGTGGGCCGCTTGCCCTCTTTCAATTCATCCGCGACGGCCTGTGAAAGCCCCGCCTTGAGCGCCATCGGGTAGTGCGCTCCCCACTCGATCTGGGAAGTCCACAGCCGCGCCTGGATGAGGATGGCGAATTCGTTGAGGCGCCGCGGCACCGAACTATGGAATCGGAGATAGTCGAGCAGCTCGAGCGTGCGCTCGCCCATCACCGGGCTGCGCAGTAGCAAATTGTAGGGGCCGGTCAGGCCGATGCTCGACACTTTGAGGATTTGCTCGCCCAGCGGACGCTGCTGGTCGTTCAGCTGGTCCGGCTGGAGCTGCGGAAAGCGCGGCGGTTTGTTCTGCGCGTCCACAATGCCTGCGGGTGCGACAAAAAAATAATGATAGCATGCGGGCAACCAGGGGCAAGATCGATCGCCGCATCGCTCGTCTCATCGGGGCAGCCTCCCATAAGGCATTTCGACCGATTGCGATAGGACCTTTTTCTGCTCCGCCGCTTCCGATTTTGTCCGGCTGTGAAGGACGGATCGTGGGGCGCTACCCCCGTCAGCGGAGCCGCCCGTTTTTTTATTGACGCCGGCCGAAGTATGGACGATAAACTGAGGGCTGCAGGTTAGGTCCTGTCCGGCGTTGGGCCGGGGATGCTTTCCGGCATGCCGTTGTGGTTTTGCTAAAGATCCCGAAAGGCTTGGGACCAAGAAAATGCCAGGAAAAGAGCACGTCAGGGCTGTTGCGGCTTCCGGTAACCTGAGCACCGGATTTCGAGCGGAGAGTCTGCGGCGCGCGGTCAGCGGCGGAGCCGATTTCATCGGCTGCGATGCGGGCTCGACCGACGCCGGCCCCTACTATCTCGGCTCGGGACAGGCCCGCGGCCCGCGCGAAGGGGTGAAGCGAAATACGGAGCGCATTTTGCGCGAAGCCCTGGCGGCCGGCATTCCGGTGATCATCGGTTCGGCCGGCTACGCCGGTGGCCGTCCCCATTTGCATTGGCTGCTCGAAGTGGTCCGGGAAGTGGCCAAAGAAAACAGCTGGCACTTCAAGCTGGCCGGCATCGACAGTGAGGTTGACAAGGACGCGCTGATCGGCGCCCTGGCTTCGGGCGAAGTGACTCCATTAGAACCCGCGCCGCCTCTCGACGAGGGGGTTGTTCGCAATGCCCAACGCTTTGTCGCCATGATGGGCGTCGAGCCTTTCCAGCGAGCCCTCCAGGCCGGCGCGCAAGTGATTGTGGCCGGCCGGTCCAGCGATATCGCCATTTACGCCGCCTTGCCCTTGCTGCGAGGAATTCCGCCGGGCGTAGCCTTGCACGCCGGGAAGATGTTGGAGTGCGGAGCCGCGAGCGTCGCCCAGCGGCTCTATGCGGATTGCATGGCCGCCGACCTCGACGAGCAGGGTTTTACCGTCGAGCCGCCCAATCCCGCCATGCGCTGCACGCCGCAAAGCGTGGCCGCCCACGGCCTTTACGAAAACGCGGACCCCTTCCGCCTGGTCGAGCCCGGCGGCGTGCTGGACACGTCAATGGCGCGATACGAGGCTGTCAGCGACCGCGCGGTCCGGGTGACCGGAAGCTGTTTCATCCCGTCTCCCGCGTATACGGTCCGTTTGGAAGGCGCTTCGCTGGTTGGGTACCGCTCCATCGCCGTGGCGGGAATTCGCGATCCCCTGGTCATTCGCCAGCTCGATTCTTACCTGTCCGGTTTGAGAACGGTCCTCGAGCACAAGATTCGGGACAGCGTGAACCTGGAGCCGGAGCAGTACACCCTCACCTGGCGCGTCTACGGACGCGACGGCACGCTCGGAAAGCTCGAACCGGAAACCTCGCTGCCGTGCCACGAGGTCGGGCTGATTATCGACCTGGTGGCGCCCACGCAAGCGCTCGCCGCGGAAATGATCCCCCTGATCGCCCACGCCGGTTTGCATCATCCAATCCCGGAGCACAACGGGCTGATCAGCAATCTCGCGTTTCCTTTCTCACCCCCGGGCATCAACGTGGGCCCCGTGTATCGGTTCTGCGCCAACCATGTGTGGAAGCTGAAGGACCCCTGCGCCCTGTTCCCGATGACGCTCGAGGACCTGTGATTCGGGTGCGTCCGGCTGCCGTGCCCTTCGAGGAGCCGGCCGACCCGGCCAAGGAGACTTCCGCGTGAGCGAATTATGGCAACACACGAAACTGATTCGCAGTAAGAATGCCGGTCCGTTCGAGCTGACCTTCGACATTATGTTCAAAGACCGCGAGGGCTTTGATCTCGTGCAGAGAAGCGGACGGCTTTCTCCGGAAAGCATTTCCCGCTTGTATGGGGTTCCTGTCGGCCAGGTTAAATTTTTCGTGCTGAAAGACCTGCTGGCCATCAAGTTTTCGATCCCCCGCGCCGCCTTTTCCGGCGACGTCAACGATACCGACGCCTACGGCGGGCAGTTCCACGGACCGCTCACGACGCTGAAAATCGATTAGAGATAGCCCAAAAAGCCGAATGGAAAAGAGCGGCCCGCCACCGTGCGAGCCGGTAGCTCCGAACAGCGCCGAACGGCGGCCAGATGGCAGGCGGAGCGTCGCCGCGCCCAAGCCGGGGCGACAGCCTCTTTGGACAATCCCCCCTCGTTTTTTGTCGTTTTGCGTCGCCATGCGGAATGTCGCGGCCGGCTGCGGTGATGTAAACTCTCCCTTCACACGCTTAGAAAGGCCGGGGTGGGTCGAACGACGCTCTCGCTCACGCAGAAACACGAATGCATTCGAGTCCAATTTACCTGTTCCTGATTTTTGTCGCCTCGGTCATCGCCGGGGTGATGAATGCCGTTGCCGGCGGAGGACGGCTGGTCGCTTTTCCGGCGCTCCTCTTCGCCGGCGTGCCCCCGATCATGGCCAACGCCACCAGTTCACTCGGCGTTTGGCCGAGCGGGCTTACCAGCGGCTGGGTGTACCGCAAATACATCGACACGCCACGCCGCACCATCATCCTGCTGATCGTTGGCAGCATTGCCGGAAGCTTTTTGGGCGCGTTTCTGCTTCTCCACACGCCCGAGCACATCTTCGAGCGGCTGATTCCGCCGATGCTCATTTTCGCCGCCCTTCTGTTTTCCTTCAGTGGCCACATCCGCCGCATGGCCGAACGGATGGCAATTCCTGCCGGGAGTCTGGTGGTGATGGGCGTCGCTGGCCAGTTCGCCATTGCCATTTACGGGGGCTATTTCGGGGCGGGGATGGGCGTGCTCATGCTTTCCCTGTTTTCCCTCACCTTGAGCACCAAGATTCATTCGATGAACGGCCTCCGCGCGTTCTGCATGACAGCCGTCAACGCTACAGCCGTTGTCGTCTTCATTTTTGGCCACCGGATCGATTGGTGGTTCGCCGCCGTGATGGCTATCGGCGCGACAATCGGCTCGACGGCCGGCGCCTTGGGCATGCGGCGCCTCAGTCCCGTCATTGCCCGGCGCATCGTACTTGTGCTCGCTTGGGGCATGACGATCGCCTACGTCGCCAAGATGGGCATCTAGCCGGTTTCTGTGGCTCATTCGCGGAAGTCCCCGGCTGTGCCGCCCGGTGGCCAGGGGAAGGGCGCAGCACAACGGCGGCCGGTAATTTGTCCGCCGCGCCCCCTCCGCCCGCGGCAAGGACGCCAGCTGCCATTCCACCCAGTGATGCCTTGAAGTCAGAAACATAATTTATTAATATGGATTACCATGTCACCCGGACACAAGCACGCCTCCTCGAACCGCACGACCAACCTCAGGGACATTGCCGAAGGCCGGTCCGTGCGTCTTCCACGCGGTTTGATGGACGTCATCGACCTGAAGCAGATTCGATGCTTCGCGGCTGCCTATGAGGAAGGCAGCTTCAGCATGGCAGCTAAGCGTGAGTACTGCACGCAGCCCGGCCTGAGCGTTTACATCCGGCGTTTGGAAGAGATGGTTGGCCACCGGCTCTTTGATCGAAAGGCCCGAGGCGTCACCCCGACCATCGCCGGCAGACACTTCTATTCCTGCTGTGTGGATGTTTTGAACGCGGTGAGGGTCGCGAAGGAACGGATGCTGGATATGTCCGGCAGCGTGGCCTCGAAGATTGATATTGGGATATCCCCTTCGGTGGCCAAGGGCGTGCTCCCTTCGGTGGTGTCGGATTACGTGGCTACGCATCCGTATGTGGATATCCGCCTCTCGGAAGCCTACAGCGCGACTCTGACGGACTGGGTCCTGTCCGGAGAGGTGCAGGCGGCCATCGGCACGAAACCTCCGGCCCATCTCGGACTAGAAACCAGCCACTTCTTCCGGGAGCGATTGGTCCTGGTCAGACGCGCCAATGGCGAGTCGACCCCCAAAAAACAACCCGCCCGTTCTCGCCCTTTGCGTGAGTTGGAGGGGATGAAACTCATCCTCCCGTCGCCGAAACATAACCTGCGGCAGGTCCTCGACAGTTGCGTTCGGCTGGGCGCTTCCGCCCCAGGCAAGGTATTGGAAATCGATGGGCTCCTGGCAACATTTGAAGTGGTCCAGAACTCCGACTGGGCCACGGTTGTGCCGAAGATGGCTGTGATGGACGAAGTGAGGAAAGGCAAACTCGTGGCAGAACCGATTACGGAGCCTCAGCTCTGGCTGGATTACAATGTGGTGCGCACGAAAGACACGATCCTGCCAACGGCGTGCCGGCAGTTTCTGGATCTGCTGAGGGGAAAACTGGAACAACTTTCACGGGGCCAGTAGGGAAGGCGAAATACCAGGTTCCTGCCTGGCTCCCGATCCAACGCGTTCGAGTCGGCGCGGTCGATGCACTCCGCTATCTCGAACGCCTCCCGGTCCCGCCGGCGCCTCTCAACCTCGCCGTCCTTGTTTCCCGCCTTATTCCCCGGCCCAGTGAAACTCCACGTCAGGCCGCATCCAGAAGGCCATAGCTACGCCGAGAAGTAAAATCGCCACGCTGCCGATAAACGGAAGATTCCAGTTTCCGGTCCGGTCGATCACAAAGCCGAACACCACGGGAGAGATAACCGCGGCGAGCGGCGATCCGACGTTCATAAGGCCGCTGGCCGAACCGGCAAACTCGGGGGTGATATCCATGGGTATCGCCCACATCGGGCCGATCGTGAATTCTGTAAAGAAGAAGGCCAGGCTCAAGCACAAGGCCGCCCCGGCGGGATGCCGGACAAAAAAGAGAAGCAATAAGGAAGCCAGTGCGAGAAGAAAACTGACCACCACGACATTCCGCCGGGCCATGATGAGGCTTTTTGTCCGGATCAGGATCCGGTCGCTAACAATGCCCCCCAACAAGTCGCCGAGTACGCCCGCAAAAAACACCCCGGCCGAAAAGATAGCCGAGCTTTTCATGTTGAGGTGGTAGCGGTGAAAGAAGTAGTTGGGAATCCATGCCAGGTAAAGCCAGAGCATCCACCCGTAGCAGAAGTACACAGTAGTCACTGGCAGCATGCGCCGGACTAACGGGCCCCAGGGTACTTTACGCCTTTCGCCGCTTTTCGACGCGCTGCTCGCGGGAAGCTCTCGCAGTTCTTCCTGGGTGATCTGAGGATGCTCGCCTGGAACGTTTCGGAAGTAGATCAACCACGCCACCGCCCAGAACAGGCCAAGGAATCCCAGCACGATGAAGGACCCGCGCCACGTGACGAGCAGAATGAGCCATGCCACCAGCGGCGGGGTTATCGCCGTTGCCAATCGTGAACTCGAGTGCATGATGCCTTGGGCAAACGCGCGTTTTCGCTTGGGAAGCCAGTCGCTGATCGCCCGTGTCGCAATGGGGAAAGTGGGGCCTTGTCCGATGCCCAGCAAAATACCGAACGACATCATGCCAGCAAACGACGTAGCCAGCCCCATGAGGATTGTGGCTCCGGACCAGATCACTGCGAGCACGGCCAGGGACCATCGCGCGCCAAAACGGTCGCCAAGCCATCCCCCGAGCGCGGTACACACCATGTAGGGATAGGCAAACGCGGAGAATACGAGGCCAACTTGGACATTTGTAAGATGAAGATCGTGCTTGAAGACCAACGATGCGGTGCCTACGATGACGCGGTTGGTATATGCGAATCCATACATCGCGCAGAGTAGGATGAGAACAACGGTCGTTGCGGTCAGCATCCTCGCCCGCGGCGTTGCTTGCTTCACTTCAGCGCTCACTCGGTTTCCTCCGGCGTTGCTCACCTTCGGGAATCAGCCCTGCGTTTAGCCGGTTTGCGCTGCGCGGAACCGATGGCAGCGCAAGGCGCCGGACAGCCCGCTAATATAAATGCGCTTCCGTTTCGAGTCAAAATGCGGATCGCCGCGCAGGCCCGCCACATTCGGAACTCGCGCCACTTCCTTCCCCGTGTCCGCGTCGAATACGATCGAATCGGGCGGTTTGCGCGTTAGCCTGAAGGGCCTGTGATTGTGTTCATCCCCGAATGGAATCCGAAGGCCAGAGCGCGCTCGCGCGGCCGGGCCGCTCCCTTTGGCGGGGCGAAGGTCAAATCTTCGCCGGAGCGCTTCCCCCGCTCCGTATGACAGTCCGGGGGCCTGACAGGCAACCGGTCACTGAACCTTGTACACCAGGAGTTTGGATTCCACATTCGCGTACCTCGGCACGCCCACGTAAAAGCGATTCAGCGAGGAGACGAGAATACCGTTCTTGCCCATCGGGCCGGTCGGTATCCTGGCGATGGCCGTGTAGTGGTCGGGGTCTTGCTGCTGGAAAACGTCAATGACGCCCACCGCGCATGTGACGTAAACGCGCTTGTGCCGGGCGTCGTAAACCACATCGTCGACTCCCTTCGAAATAGGCGCGGTGGCGACGACTTTGCCCGTTTGCGTGTCAAATACGTCCATGATCCCGCTGCGGCAGACAACAAAGAGGCGATGGCCGGCCTTGTCCAGGTCCAGGGCGACGTTCAGGTCCCCTTTGGCAAGGGGCCAGGTCGCGACCAGGGCATTCTTGCTCGTGTCGATCACGCCGATCTCCCGCTTGTCGGTGATATTAATAAAGATCCTGGCCCCCGACGGATCCATCACCATATGTTCGAGGCGGGTGGCGGGAATCCGGATATTGCCGGCAAGATCGTCGGTATCCGTATTGATGATGCTCACTCGAACGTAGTTGAGGTGCGCAAATTTCCCGCCGTTCGTCACGTACAGGTCATGGGTTGCCGGATCGTAGGCCAACGAGTCCGTGCCCGGCAGGAGCCGGATCGTCTTGATCGGGCGGTAGGTTGTTCCGTCAAATATATGCAGCGCGCCCACGGTCGTACTGCCGTCGGTAATGTAAATCCGGTTCGTGTCCGGCCGATAAAATACGTTATGGGGCATCGCAAATCCGTGAAAGCTGTGCAGCCATTTCCCGGAAGGAATCGAGTAGACCTCAACGGTCTTGTTGTTTTCGGCCGGGATAAACAGGCGGCTGTTTTTTGGGTCCAGCCCAAACCGGTCGAAGTGGCAGGTCATGAGGGGCATAAAAAAGGTGTTTACAGCTTCGGCGAGCTGTTTTTTGTCCAGATTGGGGTTCTGACAGGCCACTTGTGGGATCTGGATGGTCCGAACCAATTTCAGCGGCGGGGCGCCCTGCGCTGCGCATACGGCCAGACCGGCCATCAGAATGAACTGGAAAAACAACCGTACCTTTTTCATGGATGCTCCCTCCTTCAGCCGGACCGATTCGATCCTGTAAGGACATCCCTGACTGGCTAAACAGATTCGGTACTTGAGCTTTCCGCGAGGTACTGGAGTGCTGCCGTGACGCCGCTGGCTTTCGTGGGAATGCCTGTCAGGTGGAGACCCATTTCGATTCCGCAGAGTGTCCCCGCCAGCATGAGGTCGTTGAAACTTCCCAGATGGCCGATGCGAAACGCCTTGCCTTTGAGCTGCCCCATCCCGCCGCCCAGAGACATGTCGAAGCGTTCTCGAACGATTTCGCGAAACCGATCGGCATCATAACCGGCCGGCGTGAATACGGCCGTCACGCAACGCGAGTATTGTTGCGGGTCTTCGCAAACCATTTCCAGGCCCCAGGCCTGCACGGCGGCGCGAGCGGCGCGGGCGTGCCGATCATGGCGGCGGAATACGTTGGGCAGCCCCTCCTCCCGCAGCATCGCCAAGGCCTCCCGTAACCCGTAGAGATGGTTCGTGGCCGGCGTATAAGGAAAGAATCCCGCCGGATTGAATCCCAACATGGGATTCCAATCCCAGTAGGACCGGGGCGATTTGGCCGTTTTGGAGGCCGCCAGGGCTTTCTCCGATATGGCGTTGATGGCGAGCCCCGGCGGAAGCATCAGGCCCTTTTGCGACCCGGCGACGGATACATCGACGCCCCATTCGTCGTGACGATAATCGATGCAGGCCAGGGAAGAGACGGCGTCCACCAGCAGAAGGGCGGGATGGCCGGCGCGATCGATCGCGCGGCGGACCTCATCGATACGGCTGGTCACTCCCGTGGATGTCTCATTGTGAACGACCAGCACGGCCTTGTATTCGTGTTTGCTGTCGGCCTTCAGCCGGGCCTCGATCTCGGCCGGATCGGCGCCCCTGCGCCAATTGCTGGGCAGATAATCGACCTCGATTCCGAAGCCTTCCGCGACCTTTCGCCACATCTCCGAGAAAAATCCCGTTTCGGCCATCAAGACACGGTCGCCGGGGGAGAGTGTGTTCGCAATCGCCGCTTCCCAGCCACCCGTGCCGGAGCCGGGATAAATAATTACCGGGCTCGTTGTTTGAAAGATTTCTTTCATGCCTTCCAGGACTTCTTTGCCGAGGTTGGAAAACTCCTTGCTGCGGTGGTCGATGACCGGGCGATCCATTGCCCGGAGAACGCGATCGGGAACGTTTGTGGGGCCAGGAATCTGAAGGAAATGGCGGCCAGAGTGATACATGAGCCCTCTATCTTAATCCAGAGATGATTGCAAAACAACGGGTGCCGATCTGTACGGTCATTGCCAATTCATTGGGGGCCGTTTAACGCATGAGCTTGCTTCATCCGGCGGGTGAGCCTGCGGGGCAGGAAGACGGAATTCTCCTCCGTCTTCCTGCCCGCGTGCTCACGAACCATATTCGAACCTTACCACGTGACCCTAAGCGCGAGCTGGATCTGGCGTGAGTTGGTGGATGTGCCATCGATGGCGCCGGCGTTACTAACCCCGGACCCATTTTGGTTGAAGAGCGTGAGGTTGTCGAGTGGAGGGAGAAAACTCGGGTGGTTCAGGGTCACTGCTGTCCAAATTAGGCAGGATTGAGGCTTAGAGGTCGCGAAAATTGGGGCATTTTAGAGTCTCCGAGACGACTTCTGGATTGAGGTTGGCAGTTCTGCTGTCCAAGTTGCGGTCACCAAGACAACGCCAGTTGCTCGGCGGCGGGGGCTGGAACGGCTCATCGGTCCCGATGAACAGGTTACGATAGACGAACAGCTGCTGACGCAACAAGGCCGCGAGGTGGGACAGGCTCCAGCCGAAGCGGGCGCGGAGCGGCAGGTACTTGAGCAGGAGCAGGGCGATCCAGGCGGTCCATATCTGAATCTGCAGGGCGTTGGGGCTGGTGCCCACGAAGGTCTTGATGTGCAGGTTTTGTTTGAGCGCCTTGAAGAACAGTTCAATCTGCCAGCGCTGGCGGTAGATAGCGGCGATGGTAGAGGCAGCGAAGCAGCGATGGTTGGTCAGGAACACCAAGGTGCGCTGCTGCTGCTGCTCCTCATTTCAGACCTCGATGCGGCGCAGGAACAGATCGCGCCCGCCTTTGCGGGCCTGCTTGTAAAGAAAGATGATCTCGTCACGTTGGACCGAGCCGCGTTCGGGGACCGGAAGACGCTCCACGATCCCGTAATCGGTGTTCTCCTTCATGCGCGTGACGCAGTAGACGCCGTCGGCGTCGAGGCTGGCGAACCAGGCGTAGTCGTTGTAGCCGCGGTCGAAACCCACGATGGTGCCAGGCTAGAAGCGCAGCGTGCGGGCGATGCGGCTTTCAGGCACGCGGCCTTCGGTGATGACCGCGTAGCTGGGCAGCAGGCCCTGGGGATCGAGCAGCAGATGCCGTTTCACAACGCCTTTGGCGCGGCGGTACTGCGCCCAATCGAAGACCGAGGCGCAGCGTTCGATCAGGGTCGCGGCCAGGCTCAACAGCTTGTTCTGGAAACGGAAGCCATGCGGGCCAGCCGCTTCGCGGCACCGGGCCAGCAGTTGATAAAACACGCTGCGGTACAGCGGCCAGGGCCGGTGTTCATTCGCGTAGGCCCAGGTGGAGCGTTGGGGGGCGTCCGGCAGCCCCCCAGGTGCCGCAACTTGCCTTCCGTGGCGGGCCAAGCCGCCGCACATCTCGCGCAGGGACTGCGCTCGTCCCAGATGGCAGAACAGCATGGCCACGAACTGGCCCCAACAACTGAAGCCGCGAGCATGGCGTTCGCCTTGTGCTCCCGGACGGCCTGCTCAAACTCAGTGCGGGGAAACAACTGCAACATTTGGCTGAAAATGCTGGATACTCGGGTCATGGCGGTGGTGGACCTCCCTATGGTTCACGTCTTCTCAACGCAAACCGTAGCAGAGTTCTACCGCCGCCGCTCAAAAGCTAATTTGGACAAGAGTGGAACAGGGTAATCAGCCCTGCAGATACTAACGACAGCATCACCGCCATAGTTCTCAACGCATTCCGCTTAACCATTCCCACCCCTCTTGGTTCCGTACCGATTGTCCCTACGTTCCGACACTCCATTGCCTATTTCTCGTTCGAGCTCTTCGCTGCGTCAGCCGGAACTTCTTCCGTCCGATATCCAACGAACGTGAACTTTTGCACCCGCTCGCCGTTCCCTGTCTCGGCTACATAGATATTGCCTTTGGAATCGACCGCCATCGTATGGCAGTGAGTGAACTCGCCGACCTGATGTCCCCCTCTTCCGAAGCTGGCGAGAATCTGCCCGGTGGCATGATCGAGAATGTGAACCTGTTCGTTCCGCCCGTCGGCAACATACATGTATTTTTGAGCAGGGTCGGGAGAGAAACCGATCCACCACGCGGTGCCCCATTGATCCGGCAATCCTTTGGGACCATTGATCCACGTGTAAAGAAATATATTCTTCTCGAAGTGCCCTTGCTTGTTGAACACCTCGATGCGGTCGCCCTGCCGGTCGCAGACGTACACCAAACCGTCGTTCCCGATTGTGACGCAATGCACCACCTGCGCAAAGACGCCGCCAACACCGGCCTTTTCCTCCGCCAGGCTGCCTTGACGGCCCCACTGGCGAAGGAAGTGGCCCTCCTTGTTGAAAACCGCAACGCGCGTATTCCCATAGCCGTCGGCAACGTAGATATCGCCGTTCGTGGGGTCAATCGCGATGGCGGCGGGCAAGAAAAAGCTGTCATGGCTCGAATTCATTGCCCGTCCCATAAAACCATGGCCACCCGCTTGTGCTTCGAGATTGCCCGTGGAGGTGTCCACTACGCCCCGGGTTCCAATCTGGAGCAGAAGCTTGCCCTTGGGACTGTACTTCTGGATGATGCCATCCTTCATGCCGCCAACATAAAGATTGCCTTGCGCGTCCGTTGTGCAGCCGTGGATCCCATTGGGGACGACCTTGGGGTCTCCGAACGAGTTGATTACATTGCCGGCAGAGTCGAATTCGATGATGGGGGGCGCTTGATCGGCGGCAAGTAACTGTTTTTTCGTCAAATTGCGGCGGTTGACCACGAAAACGTGATTTTGCGAATCTATGCAAACACCGCCCAGTTGACCCGGCTCCCAATGGTCAGGCAAAGGCTTCGGCCAGTAGGGATCCACATTGAATTCGGGTACCTTTACTTCCCGACTGCTCTGTGCTGCGGCCTGAGGAACAATTATCATTCCAAAGGAAATAAAGAGGCCAAGTGCCGCCACGGTAAACCGCAGCGCCCAGTTCCGCATATTGCTCTGCAATCTGCAAGCGTGCATTGTAAATAACCTCCGCTTCCTCGCCTTTTTGGACTAAACCTTTAGTGAGTAGCCCCTCAAAAGCAGCATCTGTACCCCGTATCTCTACCTGTATGGTGCGCATGTTGTTCCGTACGAACCATAATGTCCAATAATATTGCAATATGCCATCCATTATCTCGTTGAATACGCTTAAGCATCCGGCATGCGGGGCGGACAGGCAGCCGATAATCACGCCAAATGTGGTAATCGGGGCGCAAAGCCAGGCCCGGATTCGAACGATCCTGCAAAATTTTGCCTGCACCCGGGCCAAACGGCCAAACCCAAGCCAATGGGCCGGGCGATTGGCCGGCAGGGGCACGAAAGTGGCCCTCGGCCGGGGAGGGTAAGCCGATTCGCGACCGCCTGCCGCAGGGCCGGGTTCCCGGTTCCCCGGGCCTGCCCGCACCAGAAGGGAGGCGCTTTGAAACGGTAACAAAGGCTAGGTCGTTTCTGCAAGATGGCGTGAGGGTCAAGAGGAATTGCGATCTCCGGTCTCCGAAATTCGTGCGCGGGGAAAAGTCCTCCGCAGCTCAATCACCCGCGGAGAAGGCCGTGCAATAGGTTCCGGACCACGGCCCACTTTCCACTTTTGGTGGAAGTCTGGACTCGCCCAGTGGTGTAAGTTATTCTGAATCAGAAGTGGTCCGTTACAGCCTTAAGTAGGCCGAGGAAGGAACTATGCGCAAATCTACCCTTTTGATGTCGCTTCTGATGTTGATTGGTTTTTCGACCATTGCCGCGGCCCAATCGAAAAAGAGCATCGTGGGTACGTGGAAACTGGTGGCCGTAAAATCGACGACGTTAAAGGGCGTAGTGAATCCAAACGCCTTCGGCAAAGGCCCCACCGGGTTCGCTACGTTTACCCGCACAGGAAGGGTGTCAATCATTATGTCCAACGCTGACCGCAAGCTTTTGTCGGTTCCGGACAGAGTCGCAGCGCCCATGAAAGAAAGGGCAAGGGCTTTTGCGACTTGTATCGCCTATGCCGGGACATATACCGTGAAAGGTGACACGGTCATATTACATATCCAGGCTGCGACCATGCAAAACTGGGTAAACACGAACAATTATCGTCATTTGCAGTGGGATGGCCCCAATCGCCTGAGCCTGACCACACGGATAACCTTAAAGGGCGGCGTTCGCCAGCATATCGAAACGACTTGGGTACGCGTGGGCTAGAAGAGAAGTTCGCCGCTGATCAGCAGCCGTGCGCGCCAAGGGCATGCCTGCCTCCACCCGGTAGATCATGTGTGACCAATCCTGAAGTCCGATGGCGGGCCGGCTAAGGCAGAGGACGCCGCTGGCTTGACCCACGCCAGTGCGACAAGAAACCGGGCGCACTCGCAGCATCCCTCCGACCTCGGTTGTATCTTATGGCGGGAAAATGGGTTGGTGGAAGGGGACTGCGCTCGCGTCCCCTTCCACCAATGCAGTTCCGGTCAGTATCGCGTTTCGGGATTTCCGCGATTTAGCGGGTTCTTCCGGTTGTTTTGTCCAGGGGATGCACGGTTTTCACGAGCCGCTCGTCGAACGGATACGTCGTATAGATTTCGACGCCGTCAGCCGTGACAATGTGATCGTTCTCGAGTCGGATACCCCCGATGCCCGGCTTGCCCGCATACGGTTCGAGATTGAAGACCATTCCTTCCTTCAGTACAACGGGGGCGTCTTTCGAAGTGGGACTGAAGTAGGGCGCTTCCCATGGATTCACGCCCGCGCCGTGGCCGAGGCTGTCGAGCACGTAAGGGTCGGCTGCGGCGAATACTTCCGCGTTTGTCGCTCCCGGCCGTACCTTACTGCCCGCATTGAACAGCGCGTCATAGCAGAGCTGATGGAGATCGCGCATTTCGGGTGTTGGTTTCACGTTGCCGCATACCCATGTGCGCGTCAAATCGCCCCAATATCCATTGAAACCTGCGCCAATGTCGATAATGACGAGGTCGCCGTTCCGTATGATTCGATCCGATGTGAACCGCCGGTACGGAGCCGTATAGGGCCCGGAGCAGATGATATTGGAACACTGCGTCCATTCGCTGCCCATCGCCGTCATAGTCCCCCAGGCGATACCCAGCAGCTCGCATTCCTTGACCCCGGGGCGCAAGTTTTCGAGCACGCGGTGAAGGGCGGCCTCCGTGATGGCATTGGCGATCTTCAGGCATAGAATTTCGTCGCGGGTTTTAATTTCCTTCGCCCGCATGAGGACGCTCTGGTAGCCATCGGCAAACTCGGTTTTCGGAAACGTCTGCCGAATCGCCCCTTCCAGGTTGAGATCCCAGATGTCGACTCCGACGCGTTTTCCCGCCAGCGAGCCGACCAGCCCCTCGACCTGATCGGCCCACCGCTTCATTCCCACCGGTTCGCGGAAATTCGCGCGCGGGCGAATCTGGTCGGGCGAAAGCCAGGGCATGCGCAGGCGGCAATGCTCATAGTCCATGGTCCAGAGAATGGGCTCATGCCCCCTGGCGAGGACAACGACGGCGTTGCCCATAATGAAGGCGGGGCCGAGGTGATGGCGGTACCCGGTCAGGTAGCGGGCGTCTTCGGTGCGGAAGATAAACAGCGCGTCGAGATCGGAATTCTCGAGCGCCTCCTTGGCGCGTTGCAGTCGCTCACGCACCATCCGCTGCGGGTCAAAGCGTTCTTCCCAATCGACTGGAATAATTCCGATATCGGACATTGATTTTCTCCAAGCTGCGTGCAGAAGGTAGATTGCGAACCGCGAATGAATCTGTACGCTTTCATCAACGCGGGTGTTCGTTTATGCATGCTAGCGGCATTTCGCCTGCCCATGCCAGTAATATCTTGAGATATATGCCATAGACAACAATTATGGCTGGATCGTGGGAGCGGGGTTTATCGTACAAGGGCAGGAGTTTTTGCTGCGGTCATTATGCCAGAACTGTAAATCCCCCATGGAACGAGAGCCTGAAATGGAAATTGTCATTACGGATCATCGGTTTGCCCATGTCGACGAGGAGCGCAGAGCGGTCGAGGCGGCAGGGGGCAAGTTAGTTGTGGGCCAGGTAACGGAGGAGGACAAACTAACGGCCTTGTGCAGCAAGGCCGATGGCGTTCTCGTGGTTCGCGCGCCCATCACCAGGCGGGTCATCGACGCGATGACCCGCTGCCGGATTATCGTCCGATACGGAATCGGGATTGACAACGTGGACATTCCCGCCGCGAGCGCGCGCGGCATCATGGTGGCCAACGTCCCGGATTACTGCATTGACGAAGTTTCCGACCACGCCCTGACGCTGCTGCTCATGCTGAGCCGCCAGACCATTGCGGCCGCGGCCCTGGCGAGGGAGAAACAGTGGTCCGTTGCGAAGATGCCGTCGCTGCATCGCTTGCGCGGCCAGGTCTGCGGTCTGTTCGGGGCCGGAAGAATCGGCGCGCTTCTGGCGGCGAAGGTGGCGCCGCTGGGGATGCAGGTCATCGTTCACGACCCGTACCTCGATGACGAGCGGGCCCGTCAAATGGGCATCGCCAAGGTGTCGTTTGACGAACTGCTTTCCCGCTCCGATTTCATCTCGATCCATGCGCCGCTCAACGAAAAGACGCACCATATCTTCGGGGAAAAAGCGTTCGCGAAGATGAAGAGCAGGGCGTATATCGTCAATACGGCCCGGGGAGGGCTCATTGACGAGGCCGCGTTGATCTCCGCGATCGATTCGGGCATTCTGGCCGGCGCGGGACTCGACGTGTTGGAGTCGGAAACTTCGGTGACCGAGCTTCGCTCCGCTCTCGTGCAGCACCCCAAGATCATCGTCACCGCGCACACGGCATGGGTCAGCGAAGAAGCTCGCGCGACATTGCAGGCGCGGGCTATCTCCCAGGCGTTGACTGCCCTGGCAGGCAAAGAGCCCTATGGGCTGGTAAACGGCAAGGATCTGGTCCGGAATTCCCGCTAAGTACCGGCAACGGGAGAGGATTCGACGCGGAACAGGGCCGCTTTCCAGGACCGCCCTAGGTTCTCGTGCCGCTTAGGGAGACCGGGGCCCGGCCGGCTGGCGCCGCCGGAGATCTGCCGCGGTTCTTTTTCTTCCGCGCCGCCCGGCTCAATTGGGCCGCCGGTCGCCGTGATGTAAACTCTTTCATTCGCACGGACCGAAACGCCGCGGCTGGTTCGGCGACGCTCTCTCTCGTGCGGCGACGCGAATGCATTCGAGTCCAATTTACCTGTTCCTGGTTTTTTTCGCATCGGTCATCGCCGGGGTGATGAACTCCGTCGCCGGCGGAGGAAGGCTGGTTGCTTTTCCGGCGCTGCTTTTCGCCGGCGTACCCCCGATCGTAGCCAACGCCACCAGTTCGCTCGGCGTCTGGCCAAGCCTGGCCGCGAGCAGCTGGGTCTACCGCAAGTACATCGATACGCCACGCCGCACGCTCATCCTGCTGATCGTCATGAGCGTTGTCGGGAGCCTTTTGGGCGCATGGTTGCTGCTCCACACGCCGGCGCGCTTCTTCGAGCGGTTGATTCCACCGCTGCTGATTTTCGCCGCCATTCTGTTTTCCTTCAGCGGCCACATCCGCCGCATGGCCGATCGGATGGCGATTCCTGCCGGGTACCTGGCGGCGATGGCTGTCATTGGCCAGTTCGTCATTGCCATTTACGGAGGCTACTTCGGAGCGGGGATGGGCGTGCTCCTGCTGTCCCTGTATTCCCTCACCTTGAACACCAAAATTCATGCGATGAACGGCCTGCGCACGTTTTGCGCCATGGCGACCATTACCACCTCGGTCACCGTCTTCATTCTGGGCCATGAGATCGATTGGTTGTTTGCCGCGATTGTGGCCGTCGGCGCGATCCTCGGTTCCACGGCGGGTGCCATAAGCATGCGGCGCCTCAGTCCGATCCTCGCCAGGCGCATGGTGCTTGTGATTGCCTGGGGAATGACGCTGGTCTACGTCGCCAAGATGGTCATCTAGCCGGGTTCTTCCGCCTATTGCCGGAAATTTCTGACCGCGCTAAAAGTTCCGGCCCGCGAGGCGAAAGAGCGCAACGGCGGCCAGCAGCAGCACCATCGGCTCCATGGGAAGCCCGTAGCGCGGCTCGACGAGCGTCAAATAGTAGGCCCAGGGGTAGACGACCGGGAAGCAGGCCAGCGGCAACGCATAGGGGCTGCGCCTGCGGAAGAGCGCGAAAATTCCGGCCGCCGCGCCAATCCCGGCCAGAAGATTGAACAGCAGGACGTAGCGGAACCAGAGCGAGCGACGGGCCAGGAAATTTTTTAAGGGATATGGCGTTCCACCCGCCCAGACGGCCAGAAAGCGCCGGCCGATCAGCTGGGCCTCATGCCGCGGATGAGTCAGCATGTAACGAAGGGCTTCCCTCATCTTTCGCCGCATGTAGGCGATCTCGCCCATCCGGACGTACTCGGCCTGCTGTGCGGCATTGTTGATGGGGTGCAGGTGGCCCAGCCAGATCGGCCTGGCCTGCGGATTATTTCCCATCCAGAGCTGCAGTCCGAGCGTCGAGCGCAAGGGCACGAGTGTATGGAATATCCTGTAATTCCGTATCGTCCAGGGAACGCAGCACAGAATCGCAATGGCCAGGGCCAGCGCCGGTTTGGCAAGGGCCTTCCCGCTGAGCCGGGCAGGTCCCTTTCGCTTCGCCTGGTAGACCAGCCAGGCGAATAAAAAGGGTAGCGTCGATGCCAGAACCGGACTGGTCATCAGCTCCAAGCCCCAGAGCAGGCCGTAGACGCACCATTTCCGCAAGCTCCCGTTTTCGGCCAGATCGAAAGTGGCCCACAATATAAGGGCTGCCAGCAGCGTCGCCAGACACTCCTCCCACATGCTTTCGTAGGTGAGCAGAATGGCATTGGGAAATAGGACCCAGAGCCATGCCGCCGCGGCCCCCAGCGCCGGCCCGCCCACCTTTCGCGCGGCGAAATAGAGCGGAATCGTGGTGAGCGTGACAAAGACGATATTCAAGAGGGACGCCGCCAGGAACGCGGCAAACGTGTATGCGCCGAACAGCTGGAAGATTCCCGCGAGCAGATAGGGGTAAATCGGCGTCGTCCACGCCGTCGGTCCCGTATAGACGCGGAACGGCGAGCCGAATCCGTTGCCGCTCAACAGGGAAAATGCGATGTTGCCCGATTCGAACAGGAAGGGAAGCACGGCCAGGGCATTTTTCGAATGCCAGGAGATGTAGTGCCAAAGCGACAGGAGCCGCACGCCGAGCGCAAAGACGACGATCAACGGCAAAGACTGGACGGCGGCGCGCAGGCGTTTCTTCATCGGTTTTCGTCCGGCCTATTTTGACGCGCTGGCTCACCCTTCGGACGCCGGGGATCGATTGCCTCGCGCGCGCATCCTTCGTCACGCGACGCGGCATTTCCAGGCGTCAAGCCGGTGCCGGGGCCGAGAATCGGATGAGCACGATTTCCGGCCTGGTTCCCACGCGCAGCGGCGGTCCCCAGGTACCCACGCCGCTCGACGTGTAGACCGAGAGGCGGCCCAGGCGATGGAGTCCGTAGACGTAGGGACCGTAAACCATTGCCGGCATCCATTGGAACGGGAAGAATTGGCCGCCGTGCGTATGGCCGCACAGTTCCAGCGCGATTCCCTCGGCTTCGGCGACTTCCAGATGATTGGGCGCATGGGTCAGCAGCAGGCTGGGGCGAGCGGGATCGAGGCTCGCCCGGCGCAGGATGGCCTGGAATCGATGGGGATCGGTCGAATCGCGGTAATGAACGCCGACGACCGGCAGGCCGTCCAGGACGATTTTTTCGTCGTCCAGGACGCGGATGCCGGCGCGCCTGACGGCGTCCAGATATTTCGCGTGGTCGCGAAACTCCTCGTGATTGCCGGCCACGAAGTAGGCGCCCAGCGGAGCGCTGATCCGGCCGAGCGGCTCGGCCAGCCGGTCCAGGTTCGCGGCCGTGCCATCGTAGAGATCGCCGGCGATGAAAACGACATCCGGCCGCAGCCCGTCGATCGTCGCCGCGACGCGGCGGGCGAATCCTCGATTTCTGACGTGTCCCAGGTGCAGATCGCTGACCAGCGCCGCCACCCGGCCGTTCCATTGCGCCGGCAGGTTGGCGAGAGGGACGGTGATTTCTTTGATTCGTATCCAGCTCGCATTGAAAATCCCGTAAACGCCAACCAGCAGGGCCAGACCCAGCATCGCCTCGGCCCAGAGGCGCTTTTCGAGCGGGATGCCGGCCACGTGCGCGACAAGAGCGGCCAGCCAGCAGGCGCATGCCGCCAGAAAAAGATATGTCAGGAAACCCACCCAGACGGCCGAGAGCGTATAGAAGAGCCGTGCGAGCGGATTCGAAAAGCGAAAGGCCACAAGCGAAGCCGCAACGAAGCTGACCGAAAGCAGGCCCAGCGCCACGGCCAGCGCGGCATCCCCGCGCGGGGTGCCGGGACCGGCGAACCGGGTCCACGTCACGTACAAAAGCCAGTGGCTCAGGAACAGAATCGATTGAATGACCGCGATGACGACCAAAATTCGCCTTCGCACCCGGCCGGTCCCCCTCCGCTTCGCGTAATACAGTAACCGATTCGGGAACCCGCCGAGCGAGATGTCTGCTTTTGCCCGAACCGCCGGAAAATCCACCGGACGGGGCGCGAAGGGCTCGCCGGGGTGCTTCCAGTACGTCTAAAACCTAATAGGTCCGAATTATGGCCAAAGCGGCAATGGCAAAAGTGATATGTGGGCGGCGAGGAGTGCTTGAGAGCCGCGACGGGTTCAGAGTAGCCTCGTTTTAGATGAGACGCCGCCCGCATCCGCGTTTTCCCCGAGCGATCGCAGCCGCCGTCCGGCTCCTGGTTCGGGAGGAAAGCGGCCAGGACCTGGTGGAATACTCGCTGCTGTTGACCCTGGTCAGTCTGGGTGTCATTGCCTCGGTGGACCATCTGGGCGACGAGCTGCTTAAGGCGTTTCTCCGCATCGCCAGAGCGGTCGTGACGCAGCGCGTCGATTTTAACTAGCCAAAGAGTCATAACGCCGACGGGACAGGCCGACGCCGGTGACCGGCAAGAGAAAACAGAAGAAGAAGAAAGCCAGGAAGGGATTTGGCCTGGTCGAGCAGGTGCGGCTCCGCGCCCGGGAAGCCCTTGGCCCGCCCCCGCCCGCTCGCGCCGTCCCCAGCCGGAAGGACAAGCCGCCCAAGCACAAGAAAGAGCTGATCGAGAGGGAACTCGAGGGATCTTAGGCCGCTGCTGGTTGCTCTGCGTGGCGTGCGGAATCGCCCGGCGAGTGGGCGTGGGTGAATAGCCCGAAGCGTTGAGCGGTGGTCAGGTTCGGACCGAACCTAGACTTTGGAGCCTCAACCGGGCCTCATTTCGGGTACCCGTTCGCTTGCCCGAAACACCGGCGCCGGCGGCCGGCTGGCCAGACTCGCGATTTCCGCCGACAGGTGAACCAGCTCGGCCTTGGAAAAGCCGGAGGAGCGAAAGCGAATCCGGCCTTCGCGGTCAATCAGAAAAATCGTGGGAACCTGCGAGAAGACGTAGCTTTTCGACGCAGGGAATCCCTCGCCGTCGATGGCGACCGGAAACGTTACGCCAAACCGCTCGGCAAACAACCGCGATTTTTCGGCGTTATCCTGCGAGACGGCCTGGATCGTCACCGAATCGCCCCGGTACGCCTGATACAGGCGATCGAGGAAGGGAAGCGTGAGCTGGCAGACCGGGCAGCTGACCTTGAAGAAGGCGATCACGGCCGGACCCTTCCCTAACGACTCGGAGAGCGTGAAGCGGCCGCCCTCGACCGTCGCGAGGGAAAAATCCGGCGCCTTGCTTCCGGCGTCCGGTCCTGCCGTTTTGTGGCGCCGCAACAGGCGCTCGAACATGACTAATGCACCTGGCGGGTTTTGCGATTCATGTAGTCCATCAGCAGGTATTGGCCGAGGGTGTAGGGGGTGGTGAAATAGGCCTTGCCGCGGCAGATTTCCGTGACCTGTTGCACGAAGTGAACCAGGCTGTAATCGCGGGCGAGCATGAACGTATTCACCAGAATGCCGGCCCGGCGGCAGCGAGCCACTTCCTCGAGGGTTTGCGACACGACCAGCGGATCGAGGCCAAAGGCGTTCTTGTAGATGCGGCCGTCTTCGAGCGTCAGGGCCGAAGGCTTTCCATCGGTGATCATGATGATCTGGCGCATGTCCTTGCGCTGGCGGAGCAGTATCCGCCTGGCGAGGCGCAGCCCCTCGCGCGTGTTCGTGTAGAAGGGGCCGACCTGCACGCGGGCCAACTGGCTGAGCGGAATTTCTTCGGCGGAGTCGTGAAATAAGACCAGATTCAGGGAATCGCCCGGGTACTGCGTGCGCATCAGATGCGAGAGTGCCAGCGCCACGCGCTTGGCCGGCGTGAACCTGTCCTCGCCGTAGAGAATCATGCTGTGGCTGCAATCGAGCATCAGGACCGTCGCGCAGGAGCTTTGATATTCCGACTGATGCACCATCAGATCGGGATAGTCGATTTCGATCGGCAGCCGGCCGCCGGACCGGCGGATGGCGCGGAACAGCGTCTCGCCCACATCCAGATTCAGCGTGTCGCCGAACTGGTAGGCGCGCGAGGCCCCGCCCGATTCGATCCCGGTGGCCAGGTCCCGCGTGTCGTGGCGGCCGAAGCTGCTCTTGCCGAGCGAGCCCAGCAGGTCGCGCAGGGTCTTAAAACCGAGGAAATCGAGCGTTTTATCGGTGATCTCGAAGTGGGTATGTGTTTCTTGCTGCGCGTTGCCCACACGCCCCGGCGCGGTGCGGCCCGGGGGCGGGGTGATTTCCGGCTGCTGCGGCGAGATGAAACCTTCCTGCGCCAGCCGCTCCATAATGGCGTCGAGCAGGTTGTTCAACTCCTGCTCCTGCGATTGCCCTTCCCGGCCGAGAAGCTGCTCGACCATTTCGGGCGGGATCATGTCGCCTTCGAGAAGCGCGCGAAGGACCGCCTCGCGCAACTCCTCCATCGTTCGCTCGGGATCCATTTCGTAGACGCCGTAGGACTGGTCTTCGTAGCCGCTCTGCAGCAGGAAGTCGGACAGGCGGCCGACCAGCTGCTCCATGTCGAGCCAGTCGAGTGCTTCGCCCGTGTAGCGTGAATAGCGTGTGTACTTCATTTCCGGCTCAGTTGTACTGCCGCCGCGGTCCCGGCGAGGCTTCCCGCGGCTCGGTCCGCCGCTCGGTGGCATGATAGCCGCGCTCCTCGCTGCGGCTGATGCGCTTGTGGGCCCACAGGCCCTCGAGAATGAACTCGGCCGCGGCCGACTGGAGCGCCGGATCGCTTTTCGGCGTTACGCCCAGCCGCCCTGCGTGATCGAACAGGCCGGGGATCTTGCGCAGCGCGGCGACGCGTTCGCCGGCCAGCCCCTGATGGGGGAACTTCAATTCGCCGCCCGCCTCGAACCACTGCACGACAGGCTGCAATTCCGCGCCGGCCATGTATTTCGTGAAGGCCTTGCCCACCGCCGAGCGGACCAGGTCGCGGGCGATCGCCTCGGCGCCGCGCATCTCCCCTTCGTATTCCAGTTCGAATTTACCCGTCATCGAGGGAACGGCCGCGTAGAGATCGGCCGGACCGACAACCGCCAGATGCTCGCGATTCCGGGCGGCGCGCTGTTCGGCGCTGCTCACGGCGTCCTCCAGGCTGCTGATGGGCAGGCGCTGGCTCACGCCGGACCGTTTGTCGATTTTCTTGTCCTCCCGGGCGAGGAAAGCGACCTCCTCGATCACCTCGCGCATGTAGTCGGGGACCTGGATGCGCCGGTTGCCGTCGCGCTCGAGCCAGGCCTCCTGCGCGGTGATCGCCATCCCTTCATCGACCGTGGCCGGATAATGCGTGCGGATTTCCGAGCCGATGCGGTCCTTGAGCGGCGTGATGATCTTTCCGCGCGCCGTGTAGTCTTCGGGATTGGCGGTGAAAACAAGCAGGACGTCCAGGGGCAGCCGGATTGGGTAGCCTTTGATCTGGACATCCCCCTCCTGCATGATGTTGAACAGGCCGACCTGAATCTTGCCCGCCAGATCCGGCAGCTCGTTGATCGCGAAGATGCCGCGATTGGCCCGGGGCAGCAGCCCGTAATGGATGGTCAGTTCGTCGGCCAGGTCGCGTCCGCCCCGCGCCGCGCGGATGGGGTCGACGTCGCCGATGATGTCGGCGATGGTGACATCGGGCGTCGCCAGTTTTTCCACGTAACGGATCTCCCGGTCCATCCAGGCCACCGGCGTGCCATCGCCTTCGGCCGCCACGCGTTCCCGGCAGGAGCGGCAGATCGGCCGGTAAGGGTTGTCGTTGATTTCGCAGCCGGCGATCACCGGAATTTCCGGATCCAGGAAACGAACCAGATCCCGCAGGATGCGGCTTTTCGCCTGTCCGCGCAGCCCCAGCAAAATGAAATTGTGGCGCGAGAGAATGGCGTTGACGATCTGAGGAACGACGGTGTCGTCGTAGCCGTGGATGCCCGGGAAAAGCGGCTCATTCTTCTGCAGCAGCGCGAGAACGTTCTCGCGCAATTCCTGGCGCACGGTGCGGGTGCCGATTCGCTCCTCGGACCATCGGCTGGAACGTAGCTCCCCGAGGGACTGCGGCAGTTTGCTCATCGCGCTCTTTCCCGCAATAGATATCTGCGTGGACCTTGCACTTATTATAGTGAATCGCGGCTGGATGTTGAAATGGGTCTCGAAAGGGCGGCGGAAGGAAGTTCAGGCCAGGGAATCGAGGGCGGCCTGCATCTCCGCGGCCGCGTGGGTATCGCCCAGACGCTGGGCCGTCGCGATGCCGGCGGCGAGCGTCTGGCGGGCCGGCTCGCTGCGGCCGAGCTTGGCGAGCAGTTGACCGTACTGAAAGTATCCGGCCACATAGTCGGGATGGGATTCGAGAAGCCGGCGGAAATTTTCCAGGGCCGCTTCGGTGTCGCCCTCGCGGGCGCACTCCATGGCCAGCCCGTAGCGCCCGAAAGCGTCGTCGGGATGCGAGGCAAGAAACGCCTCGAGTTTTTGCCGCCGGGAATTGCTGTTCGCGCTCATCGGAGCGACGTATTATATCGGGGTTTTTGGCGTTGCCAACTTTAAATCCCGTAAGAGGGGCGGAGGTGTTGCCCGTCATGCCCAAGAAGAACGGTTCCGGCCCGGTTTCCCCGCGGCCGGCGCAACCCGAGCGGAAACTGTCCGGCAAGCCGGTCGGCGTTTCGCGAACCGAGATGGTCGAAGCGGTGCTCCCGAACGACGCCAATGTGTTGGGGAATATCCTGGGCGGACGGGTGATGCACCTGATCGACATTGCCGGCGCCATCGCCGCCTACCGCCATGCGCAGAGCCACGTCGTGACCGCCTCGGTCGATTACATCGATTTCCGCAATCCGATCAAGGTGGGCGATCTGATCGTGCTGAAAGCGGAGGTCAACCGCGCTTTCCACACATCGATCGAGGTCGGCGTCGAGGTCTATTCCGAAAACGTCTTGACCGGGCAGCGCACGCACACCAGCAGCGCCTTCGTCACCTATGTGGCCATCGATCAGAACGACCGCCCGCAGGCGGTCCCGCCCGTGATCGTCCGCACGCCGTCCGAACGCCGCCGCTATCGTGAGGCGGGCATCAGGCGTCGTATCCGCCTGGCCCACCGGTATGGCCGTGGTTTCGCCACGGAAGCGGCCCGCTTCGTCAAACACGCAAAATAGGAAAAGAAAAGACAAAAGGGCTGTCCCGAGCGCCTTTCCCGGATCGGGAGAGTCTTTTGCCCCGCCCGGCTGCCCGGGGGCGGGTTAGGCGGCGCAGGCCGCTGCCTTTATGGACAGAAAATGCAGATAGGACGGAGCAAAAAATTGCGGCAACCATTGGGGCAGTCCGGTAATCACAAGTGGTGTCGAAACGAGAGAGGAGAGCGGCGAGGTTGGCAGCTGGCGTGCACGGGTGAGAGAAGTGGGAGTTTTCGCCGCTGTATGGACCTTAGCCCCCTTTACAGGGCAACGCAGGAGGGGGCGTCTCCGGCTCCGAGGAGGAAACGATGCCAATCGTAGAAAAGCAGTTGGCAACCACGATCGAACAGCCGATTCTTATCGAAATCGGGGAGGGCATCCGCCTCAGGGGTGACCAGATCGTGCCCGAGGAGCGATTTGGGCTGGTGCTATTCGCCCACGGCAGTGCCGTGGGACGCTCCAGCTCGGTTAGCCTGCGTATCGTTTCCGAACTGGAAGAGCAGGGGCTGGCGGTTCTCACGTTTGATCTGCTCTCCGCGGACGAACAGGAAGAGGAAGTCCGCACCGGAGGGCGCCTGCTCGATGTTCCGTTGGCGGCTTCGCGTTTTTTGGAGGTCGCGGCGTGGGCCGGCCGGCAGCTGGAGCTAAGCGGCTTACCCATTGGGCTGATGGGGTCCGGTAAGGTTGCGGCGGCCGCGCTCGTTGCCGCCGCCGAGCGGCCCGCCTCCTTGGCCGCCATTGTTTGTCAGAATGGCCGCACGGACCTGGCCGGCAGCGCGCTCGCCCAAGTGCAGGCGCCAGCTCTGTTGGTCGTGGGCGGCGCTGATGCCTCGCTGGTTCGTTCCAACGAGTCCGCGCTTCTACGCCTGGGTTCGCCCCGCAAGGAGTTGGTCATGATTCCCGGTGCTTCTTCCCGACTGGACGATCCGGGAGAACGGGAAACGGTGGCTGATCTCACAGCGCAGTGGTTTGGCCAGAACCTGATCCTGAGCTGTTAGTTCGCATCTCTCAACTGAAGTCGAGCGGAGCTGTCTCGGGAGGGCGTGTGTCCGGCGCGCGAGGGTTGCGGCCGGGCTGCGCCCTCGCCAAGGCGGCGGCTGAGATTCCTCGCCCTTCGCCGATCCGGTGCGACTCGGAATCGTTGCGTTCTCTGATGTGGCCGGGGGTGCAGACCCGGTGCGCGAGCCGTTGACCCGGAACCGCGCACGCGGCTGTTTTAGTTCTGCGAAGAGGACGAGGAAGAGGACGAGGGTGAGGGCGAAGTTGCTTGCGGTTGAGTGAGTTTCGTTTTTACCCAGTTGACCGCCGTCGATATATCGCCGCCGTTGTTTACCGTTACCTGCTTCCAATCGCCGGGCGTCGTCCACAGCTGCCGGAGTTTATCCCAATACATCATTCGCGTTGCGGCGGTGTCTTTCAAACCGTTCGCATCGACTTTGAATTCAGGCGGCGGGGTCGCCGGCAGTTTCGTGTTGTAGGCGTATTTGTGCTGGAGGTCGTTGACGGCCAGCATCCAATAGGCGTTGGCGAATTGCAGTTGCCGGGCGCGCTCCTGCGCACCCCAGGCGGGGTTTTGCGCGACGAAGCCGGCCGGGGGATTGCCGCGAAGCTCCATCGTCGTCACAACCTTTTTCGGCGCCACGCGAATGAACACGGCCGTCAGTGCCGCCGCCAAGGCAACAACCGAGGCTGCCATTAGTGCCTTTGCGAGGATTCCTCCCGCTGCCGCGCCGGACTTCCGGCCGGCTGCTCCGCCCCCGCTGAGGATCGAGTCCTGCTTCGCGGCGGCTGCCGCCGTGTGCTGGTTGATGTCCAGCCAAACCGTTTCGCGCTTGCGTTGCAGCCACTCTTCCTGTTCTTTTTCGAGATCTTGCACGTTGCGGGTGAGCAGTTCATGGAAGCGGCTGGTGGTCATGTCCATGGAAGTGCGAGACAGGTCGGCCATTTGTTTTTGCGTGTCGTCGAGGAAATTCTGCCGGGCGGTCTTCATTTTCTCATCGAGGCCCGAAAGCGATTCTTCCACGTGCCGCTGCAGATCCTTTGTGGACCGTTCGGCCAGTTCCCGGGCCGATTTGTCCAGCTCGGCGGCAATCGAATCAAGCAAATCCTTTTGGAAGCCCTGCCGGCGCAATTCCTCAGCCGCGGCTTCTCTCAGTCCCTTGCGGTAATTCTGCATGCCGGACTGGAGTTCCGCTTCCATTTCCTGGCGCACCGCCTGGAGTTGCTCGGAGGCTTGCTTGGCCGAGCGCGCCACCGCGCCGGCGGCCTCTTCACTCTCCCGCCGCACCGATTGCGTCCGCTCTTCCCACCAGACCGAGAGTTGCCGCCGGTAATCCTCGGTGACGGCCTTGCCCGCCGCCTCCACCGACGATTGCGCCTGCTCGGTTTTCTTGGCGAGTTCTTCCGCCAGTCCCCAACGCGATGCCTGCGCCTGATTGTCCATGGCCAGACGCGCGGCCTCGGCTTGATCGCGCATCTGTTCGGCCGACCGGGACAGAATCTCGTTGGCCTTGGTGCGCAAGTTGGAGGACGCTTCGTTCACCGAGCGCTCGATCGTTCCGCTGCGGCGCATTTCCTCCATCGTGGATTCGAGCAGCCGGGTCTGATGCTCGCGCGCGCGGCTGCTCATTTCCGCTTCCATTTGAGCCTGCACGGAGCGTAGTTGGCTGGTTGCCTTCTCGGTGGCTTGCGCCAGGGATGCCGCGGCCGCTTCGCTTTCGCGCCGCGCCATCTGGTTCCGTTCCTCCCACCACTGCGCCAGGCGGCCGCGATGCTGCCAGGAGATCTTTTCGAGGGAAGCCTCGGCGCCCTCGATCAACTTCCTCGCGGAAGCGTCCATTTCCTCCGTAATCGTGGCGCGCGAGTTGTCGGCGTGTTCGGCCAGTTGCTTGGTGGCCTGATCGAGCAGCTGAGAGGCCCGGTTTTCGATTTCGGCGAGCGACTGATCGATTAACTTCTGCTGGAAACCGCTTTTGCGCGCTTCGTCGAGGGCCGATGCCAGCCAGCGTTGCTGCTGTTCCCCGATCCGGTCGCGCAGGGAAGCTTCCGCTTCGCGGGAAACCAGTTCCAGCCGTGTGGCCGCCTGGTCGGTCAGGCGCGCGACCGCCTGTTCGGCCTCCTGGGCCTTTTGCTGTGTTGTCCGGGTCTGTTCATCGAGCCACTGCGAGATTCGCGACTGATATTCCCGTTGTACCGATTGCCCGGCCGATTCGAACCATGTCTGGCCGGCCTGGTTCAATCGCTGTTGCACGTCGGAGAGGAATTGTTCAGCGGTGGTGTGCAACGAGCCGGAAAGTCCGGAAAGGGCGGCTTCTTTCTGCTTGTCGAGATCGGCGGCTGAGCGCGTCATCACATCTCGCGCCGCTTGCTCCATTTGCCCCTGGATATCGCCGACCAATTGCTCCCGGAGCTGGCTGTTTTTCAGTTGCCCGGCGACTTCTTCGACGATTTGCCGGCCCTGCTCCCGCACGGCGTTGCCGAACTCCTCTTCGGCGGCTTTGCGCGCGGCTTCGAGCTGCGCCTGGCTTTCGCGGCCGGCCTGCGCGACCGTATCCGCCACGGCCCGGCTTTTTTCGAGCCACGCCTCCGAGAGCCTGTGTTGCTGCTCGAGAAGCGCTCCTTCCATGGCCGCCCGCGCGGCGCCTCCGAGGGACTGCTCCACGCTGCCGAGCTTCTGGCTGAGCCGCGTCATGACCTGCTGGGCGTGATCCTCGATCCGTTTGGTCGATCGATCGAGCGCCTGTTCGGTCATGCGCTGCAGTTCTTCGGCGGCGTGTTGAAAATTGGCCTGGCTGATGCCTTTTTGCTCGAGTTCGCTCGCGGCCGCTTCCACGGTTTTCCGGTAATCCTCCACCTGATTGCGGAAGCCGGTTTCGATTCTTTCCTCGAAGGACCGCAGGCGTTCCAAGGCTTGTTCGGCTACCGCCGCCAGGTTTTGCGCGGCGGCTTCGGTCTGCCGCCGGGATGCGTCCGCCTGCTCCTTGAGCCACTGTTCGGTTTCTTCCTGACCCTGTTGCCGGGAGGACTGCGCGCCGGTTTCGAGCGACGTCCGGGCGATCGAATCGATTTTCTGTTGCGCGGTTTCCAGCAGTTCGGCGTGATTCCGTTTCAGCTCATTCTCGAGGGAAGCGCGGGACATCTCCAGTTGTTCCCGCAATTCCTGGCGCGCCTCGTCGAACCATCCGCGCGCCTCCGTGCGGAACTGCTGCCCCATTTCCTCGAAGGCCTTGTCCGGCGGCGGTGCCGCGCTGCGGTCGAGTCCTCCCACGGCCGTCTCGAGCGCCTGCGCATAATCCTCCGCGCGGCCCCGGAGTTTGGCCTCGATCTCCACTTCGCACTCGCGCAGATGCGCGAGAACCTCGGCGGCCATTAGCTGGATCGACCCCTCGGCCGTGCTTCCATGCCAGTTCGGGGCTTCGCTCCCCAAACGTCCGTCCATTTCCGCCGATGCCGGGCCGGAGACTGTTTCGTTGAGCCCGGCCATCGATCTGTTTTGGATGGGACTGTTTTGGCCTGAAAAACCCGATCGGTCTTTTTTCTGGCCCTTGGCCGATTCCGGAGCGGAAGGCGCGGCCACGGAATCTTTCTGCTTCAACGACTCGGATTCCTGCAACTCTTCCAGTTCGCGGCCCAACAGTTCCGCCAGCCGTTCGGTGAGCCCGGAATCAGCATGCGGGCCCGGACCTTTGCGTGGGGGATCTTCGGGACGCCAGATATTTTTTAAGAGACTCACCTTCGACCTCCCTCCCGAAGCAGTGTCGAGAGACGTTCGGGCTCTGCCGGCAGAGGATCGGCTGCCGACGGCACTTGCTCACCAGGGAATGTGACACGCACCGGGCGCCGCCGCATGGTTTCAGTCTTGGGCCGCTTGTTTTGAAAAGCCTTCACGAATGTCGCTTGTGTAACGTGACCATTATTGTCGGAGTTGTCAACGGTAAACAGGGAATCTTTTGCATTGTCGCCATTTAGATAACTTCCGAACCGAAGTACTAGAACCATCAGGACCCCTGGAACCTTGCCCCGGGCCGGAACCCTGCGCCGGGCCTCGCCCGGTCCGGAAACTTCATGTCTGCCGCCGCGCATCCCCGCCCGCTGTTCCCGAATCAAACTTCGCGAAGGAGGATTCATGTCCCTGAATCAGGCGTTGCTCGCTGAATTTGACAACGAAATGAAGAACACTCGCAAGACCTTAGAACGTGTCCCGGAAGATAAGTTCTCGTGGAAGCCTCATACGAAGTCGATGGAGCTCGGCCGGCTTTCCACCCATATCGCCGAACTCCCGGGTTGGATCCAAGACACTTTCCAGAAAGACAGCTTCGATTTGAGTTCTCCGGGCGGGCAGGGCCACCAACCGCCTCAAATTGCAACCCGCCGGCAATTGCTCGAACTGTTTGATCGAAATGTCGCCTCTGGCCGGGCCGCCCTGGCTGCGGCAAAGGACGAACAATTTCAACAACCATGGTCGCTGCTCCGCGCCGGCGAAACGATATTCACGCTGCCCCGCGGGGCCGTTCTTCGCTCCATGGTCCTGAACCATGTGATCCATCACCGCGCTCAGCTGGGCGTATACTTGCGGCTGAACGACGTGCCGGTACCGGCGATTTACGGTCCATCGGCTGACGAGTCGAACTTTTGAGGTCCGGTTCGCAGGGACGTTCCTGAGGCGGCCAAAGACTGATGCCTCGCATGTCTGCCCGGGCTACTGCGGTTTTCCTCGCGGGTCTCGCCCTTCTCTGGGTGCTGCTGCCACGGCTGCGTCCGGCTACCGACGACACCTTGGCCGTCCGCGACGCCGAAGCAAAACTCGCCCGGGCCTCGGCCAGCGGTAATATCCAGGTCCTCGATCAACTGATTGGCAGCGATTTTTCGAGCGTGGGCGCCGACGGAAATCGGGAAACGCGGTCGGAACTGCTCGATCACCTGCGAACCAGCCCTTGGAAAATTGAATCGTTGCGCCAGGGGAATCTGGAAATCCGTTTCTACGGCGACATGGCTGTAGTCGTTGGCGCCGACCGGGTCCAGGCGCGGAACGCGGCCGGCCAGGACCGCGATCAGTCTTACCGTTTTGTTCACGTTTTCCAAAAGCACCATAGTCAATGGCTGCTGGTCACCGGCATGGGCTCGGATGATGCCGTTCCCTAGGGCGGTTTGCCAGGCCGCCGCTCATGGACCGGTTGGCCCGAAACGCTCCGTCTTCACTCGCCGGCGATCATATCCCAAATCCACCAGGGCCGTGGCTACCGTTTCGACCATTTCCGCTGGTCCGCAGACATAGGCGATGGAACCGGCTTCGGGCGGGGGCATTACGTCCCGCAACATCGACCGGTCGATTCTGCGTCGAAAGCCCGGCCAGCCGGGGGGCTGATTCCGCGTCAGAGTGTGAAAGATGCGCAGCCCGTCGCCGGCCGCCTGCAACCGGTCCAGTTCTTCCCGATAAACGATCTCGTCATAGCTTCGTGAGGAATCGAGCAGCCAGACGGGAGGCCGGCTCTGTTGCAAGGCCCGGTGCCGCAGCATCGACATGATGGGCACGATGCCCGTTCCCCCGGCGACCAGAACCAGCGGTTCGCCACCCGTGGCCGTCCAGATGAAGTCGTCTCCGATGGGCCCGCGAATCTCCACGCGGTCGCCTAAGCGCAACGGATTGGCCAGGTAGGGCGATACCTCGCCCTCGTCCATGTATTCGATGGTCAGCTGAACGATTTCCCGCTGCGGCAGATCGGGCTGGGGCGCCGAGGCCAGCGAGTAGCTGCGCTCGGCCTGATAGCCGTCTTCGGCGGTCAGCCGCACGTCGACGTACTGGCCGGGCTGATGGCCGGGCCACCCGGCGACGCGCAAGAGCAGGCTTTTGACGCGAGGCGTTTCCGCGAAAATAGCGAGGACTTCGGCCTGGCGCCAGAGGATCGGCGGCGCCTGAATCGCCGGGGATCGGGTTTCAGTCATTCCGGTATAGGAAAGCAGCCATGAGGAGCTGGTCGATGCGCGCACGGGCGCGATGCGAACGCTTTTCCGCGTTTTGCGGATCACCGATTGAATCGAACGGGATTCGGTCGGTGCATTCTCAACTCCCAGAATATGCCAAGCGTCCCCGCCGGTCCTAATCTCCACTATGGAGACGAATCTTTGCCTCGTCGCCACTCACTTCGATCGTGGTTCCGAATGGGCGGCACATTCCGGCCAGGCGCTCCAGGATGAAATGCGCCTGTATGCCCGTGGCCGGCCTGGGTATGCCGCGAGTCTTCAAAAAGAGGTTGATGTCGTGCGGGTTGTGGACGTCGGGCTCGCCCTGGCCAAGCTTGTTCAATGCGATCGGCTGAAACGTCACCGATTCCAGTTTCCGCCCCTGATAGGCGAGGTGCGCGATGACGCCTTCCCAGATCATGGCTTCGTCCATCCGCGTATTGGTCGGCGGCATTTGGAAAATGAAATTTCCCAGATCGTAGAAGATGGGGTGGCCGTGATAGATCTCAATGCCTTGCACCAGCGGCGCGCCGTGCATCACGACGATGTCCGCTCCGGCGTCAATCTCCTCGTGTGTCCACTTCCGGATCCATTCCGGAGGAACCAGGCGCTGGGGCAGCTCTTCATCGAAAATTGTCAGGAACGGAATGTTCCGATAGACATGATTGTGCTGGTACACAATGACGAGGTCCGCATGCCGGCGCGCTTCCCGGATACTGTTCAGGATGCGTTCCTTGTCCGGCGGATAGGGCTGATTTCCCGGCTCGGCGGGGAGAAATGTATTGGCGTTATTCATCTTGCCGCCGGCTTCGACCCGCAACTGATTTATGCCCGGTTGCGTCGCCGTGGCCATGCCTCCCGGCGGAATCAGACCGGATGCCATCGATATGAGAGCCACCGTGCCCTGCGGGGTATGGAGATAGGCCGGGGCACTGGCTTCTGCCAAATTTTCACCGGTTCCGGCATGAACAATATGAAGACTGTCCACGGTGCGGAGGGTGCTTCGGATGCCGCGGACTCCCAGGTCGAAGGCATGATTGTCGGATAGAGCCAGTAGATTAAAGCCCAGTGTCTTCAGCGCAGCGATGGCTCCGGGCGAGGAGGGAAAGGTGTCGTTTCCCGTGCTGGGGGATTGACCCTTTCCCAATACCGTGCCCTCGAAGTTGGTAAACACCACATCGCCTTTCAGCAAGGGCTTTATGGCGGCGACCGCGCCGGGCGAGTGCACGCGGATGTCCGAACGAATCATGGATTCCCCGGCCAGCGTGATGGTGAGCGGAGGCTTTTGGGAGCCCGCCGCGACTCCGAAAGCGAAGACCATGGCCAGGCAGCCTGCCGCGAGCGCGAGCCTGCCCCTCTGGAATTTCATTTTATTGTTTTTCATTTCGATCCCCCGATCCGTGGGGCGTTGAGGAACGAGATGTTATGCCGAAAAGACACCGGCCAACAAGCATGAAATTCCTCGCAAGAACGGCAATACGCCGCGCAGGATCTCGCGCAGATGGACAAACAGCGGCGACGCCGCGCGATTTCCGCCGATAACGCTTCGCGAGAGGCGGAAACAGGCGGGTCGGCCGCGTTCCGGCTCGGGCGATCCCAGTCGAGGAGGCGCAGGTTGTGCGCCCAGTTGTCTTGTCGCCAAAATCGGGAACCAGGACTTCGCCCGGACCTTCGCCGCGCCACGCGCCGCGCCACGCGCCGCCGCCGGCGAGGCGCGGCTCTCCGCGGCAGGGGTGGGCTTGGGCCGCACAGACAGGGCCGGCATGCGAGCGTGCGATTCACCAGGGCAGGATGCCTGAACAAACCGGTCAAGAGGCGGCCGCGGAGGCCACACCCAAAGTAGGTAGATGGAATGCAAGATTGCGAATCCGGCGGCGCGGTATATACTTCCCTCGCCGTAAGGGGAGAAACCCGGAGACTCCAGGTATCACCCGCAGATATAGCAGACATAAAGACATAAAAGGGGGTGTGCAATGGCTGAGACACCGGAAGCCGCGCGCAAGCTGACCTTGGATGACCTCGATGCGACGGCCAAGCGGCTCAAGAATTGGGGCAGGTGGGGTGAGGACGACGAGATTGGCACCCTGAACTTCACGGGTCCCGAGGAGATCGTTGCAGCCGCCCGTCTGGTGCAAAAGGGAAAGGTCATGTCCTTGGCTCTGCCCTATGACAGCCACGGCCCGCAGGGAGGTAAGACAAAGTTTGTGCCCTTGGGCCGCTTCAATCCCATCCACCTGATGCTGCGTACGGGAACCGACGCCTATTCCGGCGTCCTCGATCACCGGAAGATTCGCGGAACCGACGACCTCATCATTATGCCCATGCAGTGCGGGACGCAGTGGGACGGTCTCGGGCACATCATGTACGGCGATCAAATGTGGAATGGTTACGACTGCCGACTGGTGACCTCGGCGGGTGCTCAGAAATGCGGCATCGAGAAGACCAAGGAGAGAATGGTCGGCCGGGGCGTGCTGCTCGATATTCCGCGCATGCTCGGTCTGGACACTTTGCCCGACGGGTTCGCTATCACCGGCGAAATACTGGACCGGGCCGAGGCTCACTTCGGCATCCAGGTGCGGAAGGGCGATTATCTCCTGGTGCGCACCGGTCAGATGGAAGCGATGCTCGCGGCCGAAACCTGGGACGGTTATCCGGGTGGCGACGCGCCGGGCCTTGCCTTTAACACGCTCGACTGGCTTCGGGAGAAACAGGTGGCGGCGGTTGCCACCGACACCTGGGGCGCCGAGGTCCGGCCCAATCCCAGCGACGAGGCCGCCCAGCCCTGGCATTGGATCGCCATTCCGATCATGGGACTCACGGTCGGCGAGATATTTTATCTGGGGGATCTGGCGAAGGATTGCGCCGAAGACAAGCGATACGAGTTCATGTTCGTGGCGCCCGCTTTGCCTGTCACGGGCGCGGTCGGCTCACCGGCCAATCCGTTAGCCATCAAGTAGCCGCGGCGCACGCAAGGGCCGGGAGCAGTCTTCACATAAGGCGGAGGAGGCGAGATATGAGTGGCAGCAGCAAAGGCGAAACCGTTGGGAGTAAGTCGGAGGGACCGCAGGGGGGCGCGCTGACGCTTTCTCAGGCGTTGGCAAAACAGATCAAGGCGTACGGAGCGAAATACATTTTCACGCTGACCGGCGCCCCGCAGGACCTGCTGATCGATTTGCAGAACCGTGAAAAGGTGCGCGTGGTGCTCGGGCGCAGCGAGCGATCGGCCTTCGCCATGGCCGACGCGTACGCGCGGGTCACCGGCCAACCGACGTTCGGCTTCGTGCAATACGGTCCCGGCGCCACGTATCTTCCCGCCTCTCTGGTCGACGCCTATTGGGCTTCGAGTCCGGTCATCGCGTTGAGCGGCACCACGAATACAAACACGCGTTACCTCTATGAGTATCAGGAGGTCGAGCAGACCTCGATGTTCCCGTCGATGACCAAATGGGCCGGGGATTTGCCGCAGCCCGAACGCATAGCCGACGTGATGCGCACGGTGGTGCGCACCGCCGTCAGCGGCGTACCCGGGCCGGCCTATCTCGGCATTCCGGCCGACTGGTTTGGCAAGAAGCTCGGCTCCGTCCCGGAGATATACGCCGAGGAGTCCTTCACGAAGGTGGGCGGGCTGCGAGTGGCGCCGCTCGCGCAGGATGTCGAGCGGGCATTGGGACTGCTCGCCGGGGCCAGTCAGCCCGTGATCCTGGCCGGCGGGGGCGTGATGCTCTCGGATGCCTGGGGCGAGCTCACGGAGCTGGCGGAAACGTTGAACGTTCCCGTCGTCACGACCATGGCGGGCAAGGGAAGCATTGCCGATACGCATCCGCTCTCGGTCGGCGCGGCGGGCCGCTATTCGCGCAAGGTGGCGAATGAAACCCTTGGCGCGGCGGATTTCTGCCTGGCCATCGGCACCCGGTTGGGGGCGATGGGTACCGACGTTTTCAAGTATCCGCGCAAGGGCGCCCGCATTGTTCACATCGATCTGGACCCCACCTCCCTCGGCAGAACCTACCGGGAAGACGTGTCGATACAGGCCGATGCCCGCGTCGCCCTGGGCATGCTGCGCGAGGCCGCGCAGGCGTCCAAGCTGAACGGTGGCCGGTGGGCCGGGTGGACGCAGGAAGTCCAGAACAACGTTGCCGCGTGGCACCGGGACGTCGAGCAGTTCTCGCGCCAATCCATGCTCGAAGGAAAGATCAATCCCTATCACATCATGCGCCTGCTCGATCAGTACCTCACCGGCGACGACATGATTGTGGCCGATACGGGATACATGGCCGCCTGGGCGGCGACCGTGTTGCAGCAAAAGCAGGCTGGACGAAACACGCTGCGCGCGGCCGGCTCGCTCGGATGGGCCTTCCCGGCGACTTTCGGGGCGGCTCTGGCCGTGGAAGGCCGACGTCGGGTGTTCGGTCTCACGGGTGACGGAGGCGCCGGTTATCACCTGATGGATTTCGAGACGGCGATGCGCCTCAAGATTCCCGCCGTGCAGATCGTGATGAATAACTCCACGCTGGCCTTCGAATACCACGTGCAGAAATACGTGATCAACGAAATGTGCCTGGAAGCCAGCGAATTTATCGATCAGCCCTTTGCCGAAATCGCCCGCGCCTTCGGCGGCTTCGGGGAGCGCGTCACCAGCGCCGACCAGTTCCTGCCGGCCCTGCGGCGGGCGGAGGAATCCGGCAAACCCGCCATCATCGACGTGGTGGTCAGCGCCGAGCTGCCGCCCCCGGTGACGCGGTACGAAAAGGCGGGCCTGCGCAAGATCTGAACACGGGGCAATCCTCAACCCACGTATTGAAATGCTGGCGGGTTCGTTGCGCCGGCCTGTTCGTTCCGAGAGGAGAGCAGAGGCGATGCTGGAGCATCTGGAAAGGCAGACCAGACTGACCGGGAACCAGTATCGCCTCCTCTTCGTGGCAGTTCTCGGCGTCATGTTGGAGTTCTACGACTTGTTCATGGTCGGGTTTGTGCTCGCCTTCATCGCCGGCCCATGGAAGATCACCTACGGCGAGTCGGCCATCATTCTTCTCACATCCGGTGTGGGGGCCATATTCGGCGCCATGATGTGGGGTTGGCTGGCGGACCGCATCGGACGGCGTAAAACATTGATGGCCACGGTGATCAACTTTTCGGTCGCCACGGGGATCATGGTATTTACGCCGACAGGGGGATGGCAGTTCCTCAGCGTGTTTCGTTTCTTTGTCGGGTTCGGAGTCGGAGGGCTCTACTGCGTCATTGTCCCTCTGGTTCAGGAGTTCATCTCGACGTCGAAGCGAGGCCTGGTCAGCGGACTGGTCACGGCCGCCGTACCGCTGGGCATTGGGCTGGGCTCGGTTCTGGGGGCTTTCCTGGCGCCGGTGATCGGCTGGCGAGGGTTGTTCGCCGTGGGCTTGTGTCCGGCGCTGATGACTTTGCTGATGCGCTCCTGGGTGCCGGAATCGCCGCTCTGGCTGATGCGGATGGGCCGTTTTGATGAGGCCCGCCGCTCGCTGGCCTGGGCGCTCGAGATGGATCCCGAGAAGATTCAGCTCCCCGCAGTTCCGGAAAAACCCAAACGTCCTCCATGGCGGGAGGTGTTTAAGTACCCGCGCAGCCTTGCCGTCTCCTGTCTGGGCAATCTGGGCGCCCAAACGGGGATTTACGGCCTCACGCTGTGGGTGCCCACGCTTTTTGTGGAAGTGCTCAATGTTTCCCCGGAGAGGGCCGCGTATTTGATGATGTATTGCGGGGCCAGCGCCATCTGCGGCCGCGTTCTGTTTTCGTACCTCTCGGAAGCGATCGGCCGCCGGCTTTCGGGAGGCTTGGTGGGCGCCGGGGCGGCCGTGACGGTTATTTTCGCCGGCTACATGCATAGCGTCTATTGGGGCGGGGTGTCGGCCTTCTGGCTGCTGCTCGTGCTGGCCTACATTTTTGCCGATGGCTCATTTGCCATCGTGGGGCCCTATGCCGCGGAGGTATGGCCGGCGGGTCTGCGGGCCAGCGGCATGGGCTTTGCTTACGGTTTTGGCGGCATCGGGAAGATCATCGGTCCGCTGGGGCTGGCGCTCATCGCCGGTTCCTCGCACATCGTTGCGCCGCAAGCCTCCACGAGCCGGATTATCCCCGCCTTTATTTACCTGGGCGCCTGGTACGCCATGGCGGGCTTTGTCTACCTGTTCTTCGGGATTGAAACCAGGGGGCGCACGTTCGAACAGATCGAAACCGATCTGGTCCAGGCGGGCGGCAACAAGTAAATGGGCGAATATCGAGTGTGGCCGGCAGGGGCGAATGGGCTGGTAGCGGGGAAGGTCCAGGGGGTCCTCGTTTTACTGGACTCTCCCAGATAGAACCCTTAAAGTCTTGCTTGGCGCCGATGCCACGCCTCGCGCGCAGAGGACATGCATATGCAGACGCCGCTTTCTTTTGCCCATCCGCGGGACGAGATCCTGCACACGATTGAGCGGATTTACCGGTATGGGATGACGACGATCTCCGGCGGCAACGTGTCCTTGCGGGAAGACAACGGGGACATCTGGATTACGCCGTCGCAGATCGACAAAGGCGGATTGCGGCGCGACGATATCGTCTGCGTCCGATGCGACGGGCATATCGAGGGCCCCCATCCACCCTCCTCGGAGCTTCCGTTTCACCGGGAGATCTACCAAGCCAGGCCCGACATCCGCGCCATTGTCCACGCGCATCCCGCCGCCCTGGTGGCTTTCAGTTTGATTCGCGAAGTGCCGAATACGCGCCTGCTGCCCCAAGCCAGCCTGGTGTGCCGGGAGGTCGGATTTGCCGGTTACGAGCTGCCGGGCAGTGTGGCCTTGGGCCGCAGCCTGGCGGGCACCTTTCGCCGGGGTTATGACTGCGTCATTCTGGAGAACCACGGCGTGGCCATTGGGGGAAGCGATCTCAGCGAGGCCTTCTGCCGCTTCGAAACCCTGGAGTTCGTTTGCCGGACAATCGTCAAGGCAACGACCCTGGGGTCGGTGCGTTACCTGACCGAGGAACAGATCGACCTCCCCTTGCGTCGCCTCCGGCATCTGCCGGATTTCCCGAGCGAGACCCCTTCCAGCGCCGAAAGGGAGCTGCGGCGGCTGCTCTTCGAATTCGTGCACAGGGCCTATCACCAGCGGCTCTTCATCAGCACGGAAGGGAGTTTCTCGGCGCGGCTCGATGAGGACTCCTTCCTGGTTACGCCTCATCAGGCCGATCGCGGCATGCTTCATGCCCGGGACTTCGTGCTCGTGCGGAGCGGAAAGTCCGAAACGGGGAAGCTGGCCAGTTGGGCGGCCGGGGTCCATGAGGCCATTTATCGGGAACATTCCGAAGTCAAAGCGATCATCAACGCCTACCCGGTGAACGCGACCGCCTTCAGTGTGACGGATTCGGTTCTGGACACGAGAACGATCCCGGAAAGTTACGTCGTGCTTCGCCATGTCGGCCGGATCCCCTTCGGCTTGCAGTTCGAGAACAGGGAGGCGATTGCCAGAAGTGTCTCGGCGGATCAGCCGATCGTTCTGCAGGAAAATGACGGGGTGCTCATTACGGGCAGCGGCGTTCTGGAGGCGTACAACCGCCTGGAAGTGCTCGAAAGCACGGCCGAAGCCTTGTTCAATGCGCGCGCGATCGGCACCATGGCGCCGATGTCCGACGACACGATTCGCGAGCTGGAACGGTCCCACCTCAATAGCTGACGAGCCGGCCCTCCGCGCGATTTTCAACCGGCCCCTAACCCCTTCTTCTCCCATTCGCCGAATGCAAAAGTCATCGACCGCAGGCCAGCCCCGGCGACGCCGAACGGTACATCATCAGCAGCCGGGGCCTACCCGTCGCGGGAGGTCATGACCTGCCCCCGTTTTCCGCGCAGTCGATCATACGACACCTGCCGAATCTGAGCGCACCGCTTCCGATCCCGAAGGAGGGCCG
>DATLRW010000053.1:0-5594 GCA_035534495.1 Candidatus Dormiibacterota bacterium
AGCCCGGTCTTCGCGCTGGGCAGCGACCCTCTCGGAAGGAACAGTACAGACCCATGGGATTTTCCCAGCCTGGTGCCTGGCTGCAACCCCATACACGGCGGATTGAATTACCTCAATCTGAGCTGCTACACCCTTCCCAAGGCCACTCCCGATATCGCCTCGCGATGCGCCCCATTTCCGGGTCACCCCGGGACTTGCATGAACTTGATCGGCAACTCCGGGCGCAACAGCGTCCAGGGGCCGAACGTCGTGGACTGGGACTTCTCCATGCACAAGAACAACTATATCCCGAGCATTTCGGAAACTTTCAACGTCCAATTCCGCGCCGAATTCTTTAACGCTCTAAACCACCCCAGCTTCGCGTCGCCGATAGACAATAGCGGCGTCATCGACCCGTCGACGGGCAATGTCATCCCCGGCGCAGGACTCGTCGATGCCACAGTATCGGATCCGCGGGAAATGCAGTTTGCGCTGAAGGTGATCTGGTAGATTCGTTCGGCAACTCTGGCGGGCGGAAGCGCTCGGGCGGCGACGCCTGTGTCGCCGCCGGGCGTTTCCGCCCGGTGCTGGCGTTCTCGCTAGCTGGAAAAAGGGCGATCGTTTATCTTCGTGAGGAACTCACACATGCCGAAACGCGTTTTTTTACGAATGCATATCGGCACGTTCGTGAGCTTCGGAATTGCTCTCCAATCGCGTCCGTTAGGGTTTTCATACGACCGCCTGCCAGGCATGCCCGAAAGTGAGTCAATCCCTCGCCTTGGACGTCTGCTGGTCGGCCTGAAATTGTCAGGAGGATAAAATGGGTCAGAGAAATGCCTGTTCCCTGTATGTTTTGCGCGGGGTCTGCCTGCTGGCGGTGTTCGCGATGGCGGCGTCCGCCTACGCGCAGCAGGGATGGAAGCAAGCCGCGCCGTTTCCAGCGCCCATCGAGGAACTCCAAGGGGCTACGGCCAACGGCAAGCTCTATGTGTTTGCCGGACTCACGGCACTGCCGCAATGGCGTCCCACGGGCTACGTGTATGAATACGACCCGGCGACCAACCAGTGGACCAGGAAAAAGCCCATGGCGCTGCCCGCGCACCACGTCGCGTTTGTCGGGTATAAGGGCAAGATCTACGCCTTTGGCGGCTTTGTGGCGCCGAAGAGCGGCCCTTTCGGCTGGAAGCCGATCAATAATTCCTGGGAATACGACCCGGCCACGGATACCTGGAAGGCGCTGGCGCCAATGCCGTCAAAGCGCGGCGCGGGAGCTGCGGCTGTGGTGAATGGGAAGATCTACGTCATCGGAGGCGTCGAGCCGGCGCCGGGTTCGAAGGACGGGGTCATCCGCCTCGGGCTCGATGCCTGGCCGTCTTACGCGGTGGGCACCAACGAGGAATATGACATTGCCACCAATACCTGGCGCGAACGCAGTCCGATGCCGACCGCTCGAAATCATCTCGCTGTGGCGGCGGTCGACGGGAAAATCTATGCGATCGGCGGCCGCATCGGCTCCGCCTTTTCCATAACGGCCAGCCCCACCGACATCGTAGAGGAATATAACCCTGCCACTAATATGTGGGGAAATGTGATGGCCAGGATGCCCACCCCGAGCAGCGGTCTGGCCTGGGGCGTCTATAAAGGGTGCATCTATGTTTCCGGCGGAGAGATGCAGACTTGGCAGATGACGGGTGTGTTTCGCTTCGTCGAGGCTTTCGACCCCGCGCTCAATGAGTGGTTTGTGTTGCCCTCGCTCGCCAAGGCCCGCGCCGGGATGGCCGGAGGCATTATTGGCGACGAACTGCATCTGGTCAGCGGAGACCTGCAATCGGCGGGGACCGGTATTAGCCAGTCTTCCGCCGAGCACGACGTGTTGAACCTGTCCCAAGGGCAATATTGCAGGTAAACCACGCGCTTGGAGCGGCGAATCAATCCGGCACGCTGAAGCAAAAAAGTAAAGTAGGTGACTACCCGGCTTTTGAGTGCCGGGGTGTACAAGCGGAGGGTTCCTGCACGACCACTGCGATTTCGGCCGGGAACCCTCGCAGGGAGGCACAAAAAATGAGGAGCGCGCGGGCAGGACGGGTTTCAACGTTACGTGTTTTTAGATTCGCTCATGCCGGCCACCGAAGGCCGTGGGCGTGTCGCACGATTCTTTTCTCAGTGGGATTCATCCTCGCGACAATTGCCTGGATGACGCCCCGCGCCAGTGCGCAGTCTTCAGCGCAGGCCAAGAATATGATCCTTCTCGGCCACAACGACCTGGCTGGTCACGGCGACGGCGGCGAGGGCATGGCCATTCAGCTCCTGGATGGCCGCCGCATCTTGTATATCGCGCACGCGGGAACGCAATACTGCCTCAGCATCGTGGACGTCACGAACCCCCGAAATCCCGTGCTGCTCAACCAGCTGCCGTCTCCCCATCCCGGTGTCACGCGGTGTAACTCCCTGGGCCTTTCCGGAAACGTGCTGGCCGTCGCTAACCAGACGAACAAGCCAGGCGAAAAGCCGGCGGGAATGTGGGTGCTGGACGTTTCGAACCTGGCGCGCGTCCGGAAGGCCAAGCGCTTACAGGACCTCGAGCTCTCCTTCTTCGATACCTCCGGGCCCCACTCGCCCGGCGTGCATTGGCTGTGGTTCGTCGACGGCCAGTTCGCGCATTTGAGCACCGGCATGCCCGGCGTCACTCCCATCAACCCGAAGGACGCTCAGTTTTACGTCATTGTCGATCTACGCCATCCGCGGCATCCGCGCGAAGTGGGCCGCTGGTGGTACCCGGGAACGCACGTCGGCGATGCCTGCCTGCCGGGCTGCCTGCCGCCGCGCGAAAAGATGGACATCGGCTACCGCCCTCACAATATCGAGGTGTGGCCATCGCATCCCAACCGGGCTTATCTGGGCTACATTGAGGGCGGGGCATTTATCCTGGATATTTCCGGCCTGCAGGCCGTGAAGGAGGGCAAGGCGACCCATTTCACTCCCAAGGTCGTCGGTCACGTGCGGTTCGATCCGCCCTACCCGGGCTTTACGCATACGTTCCAGCCTATTTTCAGCCGCGGGCTGGCGGTCGTTTCCGACGAGAGCATCAGGGACAACTGCAAGGATGATCCCAAGCTCGACTGGCTGCTGGATATACGCGCCGAAACCAACCCGATGGTCATCGATACCGCTCCGATACCTACCGACGAGGGCGATCTCTGCGCGCGCGGCGGCCGCTTCGGCTCCCATAACATCGCCCCCTACTTGGCCAGTTCCACCTCGGCGAACCTCCAAAATTCCATCGTGGCCAGTTGGTTCAGCGGCGGCGTGCGCATCTTCCACATCGTCGATGGGCCGAGCTGGTTTCCCCACGCGCCCCCGCATCTGGAGCAGATCGGCTACTACATTCCCGCGGCGCTGCCCGGCAATCCCGGGGGCGCTCCGCAGATCAACGACGCCATCGTCGACGAACACGGCCTGATTTACGCCATCGACCGCTTCACCGGCGGTCTCTACATCCTCAAGTACACCGGGCCGGTGCCCCTGAACTAGTGTAGTGATTCAGAAGTTCGTTGCGCGGTTTTCAGGGGGTCGGAGCTTTAGCTCCGACCTTAAGCTCCGCATTTTCAAGGGCTTTAGCCCCTAAAGCTCCGCCCCATTTGGGCAACCAATTTATGAATCACCACACTGGCCCGGCGTGATTGCACCTTGCCGATGAAGCGCGCAAGGCAGGCGTCAGGGAAGCTTACGCGCATGCTAACCCCGTGAGTTCGTCGAGGTAGCGATCCCGATCGCTACAGACAAACCTGTGCGCATGCTGGTCCGAAACCATGTCCCCAGTCTGTCCCCGATGGCTGCCGTGTCCCTGGGCTGTAGGGGAGGCCTTCGAAATACCGCGTTTTTATTGGAGATTTGGTGAGCCGCCCAGGACTCGAACCTGGAACCCGCTGATTGGCTCTCGGAGTGCTAAGTACTTGGCTTCTCAGGTTGTTTCCCCACTCCGGGGATAGGCGGAAGTGGGTGAAAATCCGGTGGCCACACAACGTCCGGAGCGTGTGGGAGCGAAGGCAGAATCGCAGACGTTCTTCCCGGTGCCTCCCGCACGTAGGGTGCGACCGGCTCGGCAAACTTTCCTCTGGTGGTGCGAGGGTTCAGGCCGCAGCGTGAGAGAGAGTTTACTTCCTGAACGCAGCTTTCCTGACATCGGGCCAGAACTCCTTGAGCGCATTGCCCGCCATCCTTCCCAGTACACCCCACACGCAGCGGAGGGCCGCGTCATCCGCGTCACTCTCGCTGGGGACGCGCCAGGTGTTGGAAAGAAAGTTGTTGAACAGGTTCCCGGCATAACGGGCATAGGCGGGATGGAAGCGTCCGTCCGGGCGAGGCGCCGTGAAGGTCGTGGCAAAGACGTGCCACACTCGCGCGCCGAAGTTCCGGTTTTGGGAGCGAAAATAGCGCGGATCTTCTTTCCAGATGGCGCCTAGCGCCGCCTCCATTGCGTTGCCCGTCGATATGCCGGTCAGACGCATTCCGTACCGAGCTGCAAAGCCTTCCCAATGCGGCCCGTACTCTTTGGGAGAATTCAGCATCGTGCCCCAGGCCGCGCTCGCCGGTCCGGACAGGAACAGACTGGTAGGTCCTACCGTCGACTTCACGAACCAGTTGAAACGCTGCCTTCCTGTGATCGGTTTATAGTTGGGCAGGGCTTGGGTAGGGACGCCCGCCTTCTCATCAGCGATCAGATTCGGTGGGGATTGCGGGAAGTCCGGCGGCTTGTCGAGGCCGATCGCCGCGATCCTGCTGCTCTCCGGCAGCATGCGTATGTTGCCGGCGAACGTCGCGTTCTTAGCGTCGGAGATGCGCGTCTTGCTGCTGAACGGGGTCGGTTTCTGGGCGAATGCCGAAGAGGCTCCCGCGCAAAAAAGAACCACCAGCATGCACAAAGCGGACGCCCGGGCTCGGACCTGCCAATAGGCGGCTGTCATCGAAAGCACTCTTTTCCATCAACGGTTACTGGATCGAATTCTTTCACATTTCTCGGTAGTGGTACAGTTTGAAAGTTCATGCCGCTTGTCTCGCGAGCTCCGCATCTAGGAGGGCCACCATTTCTTCGAGTGACCACACGTGATCCGCAATCCCCGCTTCCATTGCGGGTGTGACGCGCAACGTCTGATGAACGCGGCAGAAATTGTAATGTATGTAGTGGAGCGCAACAGCGTGCCCGTGATTCTCGACCTTTTTGGAGAAAGCATTCGTCAGACGCGTGAATCGCCGCATCCCCATTCGCATCGTCAAATTCTGGCGTTCGATGTAGCTGGTGGAAATGTGCCTTGGATCAGGACGGCCAGTGATCGCCACAGGTTTGCAGTCAACGCACTCCGCCGGGCCGTAGCGCGTTTCCGCTTCGGCGTCCGTGCCGTAAATCTTGACCAACATCGCGTAATCAATCTCAGAACCGAAGGCGCTTTCTACTGCATTCAGATACACCCGATGGCCGTCCGTCGTTAGTTGAACGCGATGCGTGAGCCGCCCGGCCAGGTCGTGCATGAAGTCAACGGCCGTGCCAGCGCCGCGCGTTCCGAGCGCCCATGTCACGATTAGCTTTGTGTCCGCATCCATCGCGGCCCACGTCCACA
>DATLRW010000054.1:0-6547 GCA_035534495.1 Candidatus Dormiibacterota bacterium
ACGGCGCTGGTCAGGATGTCGCGGTTGCGGACGTGCCCCAGCTCATGCGCCAGCACGCCTTCTATCTCGTCATCGGTACAAATGGCCAAAATACCGCGCGTCACGGCCACCGAGGCGTGGTGCGGGTTGCGGCCGGTGGCAAAGGCGTTCGGAGCGGCGCTGGGGATCATGTAGAGCTTGGGCATCGGCAGATTCGCCTTGCCGCATAGCCGCTCCATCACCTCGTAGAGCCGGGGCGCCTGTTCGCGAGTCACCGGCACGGCGCCGCTGGTCTTCAGGGCGATCTTATCGGAAAAGAAATAGGCGAAGCCGTTCATCAGAATGGCAAAGCCGAGCGCCAGCGCCATCCCGGCCCGGCCGCCGAAAACGTGCCCGATTAACACGAGCAGCACTGTCAGTAGCGTAAGAAGAAAAGTAGTCCGCAGGGTTCTCATTGTCTGGCCTCACCCGATCCGACTCTTAGTGTAGGTTTGCCCAGGTACCGGGTCAAATCGCTACAACATCTATTCCAACAGCCTTCCTGCCCATGTCCGTTCCCGGCACAAGCCGCGGCGGCCCTGGGCACGGACCTGATCGCCCGCAACCTATTGGATGCTCGGACGGCTTATTTCGCCTCAGGCCGCCGTCGATTGCCGGGAGCCGGCGCGCTCGAAGGTCATCTCGTGCGAGCGCGGATTGACCCCGACGCTCACCTGCTCGCCGGGCACAACGCGGCCTTCGAGGACCTCCAGGGCCAGCGGATCGAGCACCAGGCGCTGGATCGCGCGCCGCAGAGGACGCGCCCCAAAAGCGGGGTCGTACCCCTCGCGCACCAGGCGCTCGCGAGCGGCCGGTTCGAGCACGATCGAAATCTCGCGCTCGGCCAGGCGGAGGGCCAGTTGTTCGAGCTGCAGATCGACGATCTTGTCGAGCTGCTCGCGGCCCAGCGGACCGAACATAACGATGTCGTCGACCCGGTTCAAAAATTCGGGCCGGAAGGTCGAGCGCAGGGCCTCCATCGCCAGCTCGCGGCCCTTATCGGCGTCGCGCCCGGCCCATTCGCCGATCGCGGCCGAGCCGACGTTGCTGGTCATGATCAGGACCGTATGGCGAAAATCGACGGTGCGGCCCTTGCCGTCGGTCAGCCGGCCGTCTTCGAGGATTTGCAGAAGGATATTGAAGACGTCCGGATGCGCCTTCTCGATTTCGTCGAACAGGACGACCGCATAGGGACGGCGCCGAACCTGCTCGGTCAATTGACCGCCCTCTTCGTAGCCGACGTAGCCGGGAGGCGCGCCGATCAGCCGCGCGACCGAGTGTTTTTCCATGTATTCGGACATATCGAAACGCGCCATGGCGCGCTCGTCGTCGAAGAGGAACTCGGCCAGCGCGCGGGCCAACTCCGTTTTGCCGACGCCGGTCGGACCCAGGAAAATGAACGAGCCGATCGGCCGCTGCGGATCGGAAAGCCCCGCGCGGCTGCGCCGCAGCGCGTTCGAAACGCGAGCCAGGGCGTCATCCTGGCCGACGACGCGGTGGCGGAGCCGATCCTCCATGTGCACGAGTTTTTCGACTTCGCCTTCCAGCAGGCGCCCGACCGGGATTCCCGTCCATTTGCTGACGACGCGCGCGATGTCTTCCTCGTCGACCTCTTCCTTGAGCATGCGGTGGTCTTTTTGCAGCTCGGCCAGCCGCTCCTGCCCCTGGCGAAGTTCCGCCTCGGCCTGCGCCAGCTTGCCGTAGCGGATTTCCGCGACGCGCGAAAGCTCGCCCGAGCGTTCGTAGCGCTGCTCGTCGGCCTTGAGGCTTTCGATCTGCTCCTTGAACCGGCGCAAATCCCCAACGGCCTTCTTTTCGGTCTCCCACTGCGCCTTCAAGCCGCTCGACTGTTCCCGCAGATCGCCCAGCTGGGCGTCGATCTGCCGGAGCCGCTCACGGGAATGCTCGTCGGATTCCTTCAAAAGGGCCTGGCGCTCGATTTCCAGTTGCATGACGCGCCGCTCGATCTCGTCGATTTCGACCGGCATGGAGTCGATCGCCATGCGCAGGCCGGCCCCGGCTTCGTCAACCAGGTCAACGGCCTTGTCGGGCAGGAAACGGTCGGCGATGTAGCGATGGGAAAGCGTGGCGGCGGCGACCAGGGCGGCGTCCTTGATGCGAACGCCGTGGTGCACCTCGTAGCGCTCCTGAAGGCCGCGCAGGATGGCGATCGTGTCCTCGAGCGACGGCTCGGCGACGTAGACCGGCTGGAAGCGGCGTTCAAGGGCCGCGTCCTTCTCGATGTATTTCCGGTATTCGTTGAGCGTGGTGGCGCCGATCGCCCGCAGTTCGCCCCGGGCGAGCGCGGGCTTGAGCATGTTCGAGGCGTCCATCGCGCCTTCGGCCGCCCCGGCGCCGACCAGCGTGTGCAGCTCGTCGATGAACAGGATCAGCCGCCCCTCGGATTCGGTGATCTCCTTGAGAACGGCCTTGAGCCGGTCCTCGAATTCGCCGCGATACTTCGCGCCCGCGACCAGGGCGGCCAGATCGAGCTGGACGACCTCTTTGGTTTTGAGGATTTCCGGAACGTCGCCCGCGACAATGCGTTGCGCGAGGCCCTCGACGATGGCCGTTTTGCCCACGCCCGGCTCGCCAATGAGCACGGGGTTGTTCTTGGTGCGGCGGGCGAGGATCTGCATGACGCGGCGAATCTCCTCGTCCCGGCCGATAACCGGGTCGAGCTTGCCGCGGCGAGCCTGATCGGTGAGGTTGCGCCCGTAGCGTTCCAGGGCGCGGTACGTGGCTTCGGGCGTCTGGCTGGTGACGCGGTGCGAGCCGCGAACCGAGACCAGGGCCTGCAGAACCGCTTCGCGGGATGCGCCCAAACGGCGAAGGATCTGGCCGGCGGGGTCGCGATCCATGCCGGCAATGGCCAGGAGCAGATGCTCGGTCGAGACAAACTCGTCGTGGAAACCGCTCGCTTCCTCAAAGGCGCGATTGAGAACCTGATCGGTTGCCGGGGCCAGGTACTGCTGAGAGAGGCCGGTGACCGTGGGGAGACGGTCGAGCTGCCCGTTGACTTCGGCGGCGACCGCCTCGGGGCGCACCCCCAGCTTGGCCAGGACGGGAGGCACAACGCCTTCCTCCTGCCCAAGCAGAGCGGCGAGCAGATGCAACGGCTCGATCTGCTGGTGATGGCGCTCGGCGGCCAATTGCTGCGCCTTGGCCATGGCTTCCTGAGCCTTTACGGTGAGTTTGTCCATTTGAAGCATCGGGTCCCCTCATTCCGGAGGGAAAGGCGAGCCAATCGGGGGATCAGCTCGCCTGCCTCCTTGCATTCACCTTGCCTTCGTCTCACTTTGCGGCACTGACGTTGACCTTCACCTGCCTCGGCTTGGCCTCCTCGCGCTTGGGCACGCGGATCGTCAATACGCCGTTTCGGTAATCGGCCTGGATGGACCCGGCGTCGATCGAGTGCGGGAGCGCAAAACTTCGGCTGAAGGAGCCGTAAGCCCGCTCGACGCGGAGATAGTTTTCTTCGTTGACCTTCTTTTCAAATTTCCGATCGCCACGAATGGTCAACGTGTTGTTCTCGACGCGGATATCGAGATCCTTTTCCTCCATGCCGGGAAGATCGGCTTCCAGGACCAGCGCATCCTCGGTTTCATGGATATCGACCTCCGGGGCCCATACGGTCAAAGAGGAATCGCCGGCGCGCCGGAGGAAGGCATCCTCCAGGAAGCGATTCATCTGTTCTTGAGCCTTCGAGAAATCGCGGAAAGGATCCAAGCGGGAGAGACTGCCAGAAGCGTTCATGGGCGAACCTCCAATAAATAAGTTATTTTGCAGTATAAAATATTAGCTTATCGTTGTCAAGTATTTGCAGGGTCGCCATATACTCTATAAGACATGCATTATGAATAGCTTAATGTAATTTGTCTCCGGCATTGCCAGCAATATGGGGTGATCGGAAGCCTGTGTTCTGCGCTCAACTACAGCCACGTGACGGTGAGCATCCAGCGAGGCCTCGCCAAGAATTTGGGCGAAAAGGGCTTCGGAAATGTGGTGAGAGCAGGAACAGGTGATCAGGAACCCTTCCGGACGGAGCAGGCGCAAGCTCCGCAAATTGATCTCCTTGTATCCGCGGCAGGCGGCAACGATATTGCGCTTGTTCTTGGCGAAGGCCGGTGGATCAAGGACGATGGTGTCGAAGCGCCGCCCGGCATCGTCATAGGCGCGGAGAACGTCGAAGGCATTGGCCTCGCGAAGCGAGACATTTTCGGCATGGTTCAACTCCAGATTTCGCCCGGCGCCCGCCAGGGCGGGGGGTGAGAGATCGATCGCCTCAATATGCTCGGCGTGAGGGGCCAGGGTGACCGCAAACGATCCGGTGCCGGCAAAGCAGTCGAGAATTTCGCCCCGGGCGTACCGGGCGGCGGCATGCCGGTTCTGCCGCTGATCGAGGAACCCGCCGGTCTTTTGGCCGTGGTAGAGATCGTAGGCGATCTTGAGTTCGCCCTCACAGGCGATGACCTCATCGGGCACATTCCCATACAGCAGGGATACTTTTTGATCGAGACCTTCCAGCTGGCGCACCTTGGGGTCGTTGCGTTCGAGGATACCCAGCGGAGCGAAGATCTCGACGAGAATATCGACGAGCAGCTCCTTGCGGCGTTCGGTCGCCTGGCTGAGCGTCTGGATGACCAGATAATCGCCATAGCGGTCGATGACGAGCGAAGGGATCTGATCGGATTCGGCGTAGAAAAGCCGGTAGGCCCGGCTCCCCTCGATCATTGGTTGTCGCAGGCGGGCGGCGCGCTGGATCCGCTCGGTCAGGAAGGCCCGGTCGACCGGCACGTCATCGCGGGTGACCACGCGAACGCAGATCTCCGAGCGGTCACTGAAGAACGCGCGGCCGAAGAACCGTCCGCGCTCGTCGACGACGCGCACCACTTCCCCGGCTTCGGCTGCGGCACTGTGAATGTCGCTGCGATAAACCCAGAGATGGCCGGCAAGCAAGCGTCCGGCCCCATGCTGACTGATAACAACTTCAGGATCCGCCACCGGACTCCTCCGAAGTCTTTTATGGAACAGAAGAGGCCGCTAGTATGCTAGAGGTGAGTGTCCTGTTTCCGGTGCTCCTGAAACCAGCCTTAGCTACTCTCATAGCACAACCCGCACGCAAGCGCCAGTATTAGCAGAGTAACAGGGGGTTCCATTGCATTTGAGCGATTTCGACTACGCCTTGCCGAGCGAGCTCATCGCGGAGATGCCGCTCGCCAGTCGCGACGCGTCGCGGATGATGCTGCTCGACCGCGGCTCGCGCCGCCGGGAAGACTCCTGGATCCGGGAACTGCCCGAACGATTGCGCGGCGACGAGCTTTTCGTCGTGAACAACGCCAGGGTGATTCCGGTGCGGCTTTTCGGCCGCCGGGCGGGGGTCGGAGCGGAATCGCCGGGGCGAAGCCGCAAGAGCCCGGTGCAGCGGGAGTTTCTCCAGTCTGAAATCGAGGTCTTGCTGGTGCGGCGGCTTGCCGAGGACCGCTGGGAAGCGCTGGTGAAACCGGGAAGAAAGGTCAGGACCGGGGAACGGATTTTTTTCGGCCCGGCTCTGGAGGCGGAAATTCTCAGTCGCGGAACATTCGGGTTGCGGGAGCTGCGTTTTTCGTCGCCGGGAAAAATCGAAGAAGCGCTCGAACAGATCGGCCACGTGCCGCTGCCTCCCTACATTCGCCGCGCCGACCAGCCCATCGACCGGGAGCGTTACCAAACGATCTTTGCCCGGCAAGGCTTTGCGGCGGCCGCTCCGACAGCGGGGTTGCATTTCAGCGCGGACCTGGTGGAACGGCTCAAGCGGCGCGGAATCGGGCTGGCCGAGATCACCCTGAACGTCGGCCTGGGAACCTTTCAGCCGATCCGGACCGACCAGGTCGAGAACCACCCCATCCACCATGAGACCTACGAAATCCCCGAGGAGACGGCCACGGCCATTGCCTGTGCCAAAGGCGAAGGCCGGCCCGTCGTGGCCGTGGGCACAACCGTTGTGCGGGCGCTTGAGGACGCGGCGGCCAAGCGGGAGGGCGGCGAAAACATTCCCGGCCATGAACATGAGGCGGGCGAGCCACTCCTGGCCGGCAAGGCCGAGGCGGACCTGTACATCTATCCGGGCTACCGTTTCCGCGTAGTGGATCAACTCCTGACGAACTTTCACCTGCCGCGGTCCAGTTTGCTGGTGATGGTGGCGGCCTTCGCGGGCCGGGAATTTCTTCTCGAAGCCTACCGTCACGCGGTCGAAGAGCGGTATCGGTTCTACAGTTACGGCGACTGCATGCTGATTCGGTGAGGAACCTTCGGGGATCCTTGCTTATAATGGGCGCCGGAATGGCGCGATACCTGTTCATCAGCGACATTCACGCGAATCTCACCGCCCTGGAGGCGGTGCTGGCAACGGCCGAAGGACTCTGGGACCATGCCGTCTGCCTGGGGGATGTGGTGGGCTACGGTCCCGATCCCAACGAAGTCATCGACCGGATCGTGAAACTCGGCATGACAAGCATCCGCGGCAATCACGACAGAGCGGCAGCCACCG
>DATLRW010000055.1:0-4508 GCA_035534495.1 Candidatus Dormiibacterota bacterium
CCTTGTCGTTGCCGCCGGATTCCCGGTCCCTGCCCGGCCGGTTCCCTTTTCAATCCCCTCCGTTCAAGTTCACCCCGAGCCGCCCGAGTTCCTCCACCAACTGTTCCGGATTGCGGTAATGAACCACGTGCGTGCCCAGGCGCGCCGCCGCCTCCAGGTTGATATCGCGGTCGTCGATAAAAACCGATTCGGCCGGCGCCCGCTGGGTGATCCCCAGGGCCAGACGGTACATCTGTTCATCCGGCTTTCGCACCCCCAGGTAGCAGGAGCTCAGGAATATCGAGAACGCTTCCCGCAATTTGAACTTCTTGATCCGGAATTCGTTCAGTTCGAGCGACTCGTTGTTGACCGTGGCCATCAGCCACCGCCGCGTCGCGGCGTAGCGCTTGATGACGGCCATCGCTTCGGGCTTCTCGTGCGACTGGCCAAAGAGGTAGGCTTCGAATTCATCGCGGGTGAACGCGCGGCTTCGGTAAAAGACGGTGCGCCGCAGGTATTCGTCGAGGGTGATCTGTCCCATCTCCCAGGCGTGAACGACAAGCTCGTGCCGGCTGTCGAACTCCTCGGCATCGAGCCCGAATTGCCCGATGGCGCGCTCGCGCGTCTTCCGGTCCCAGGCGTTGGAGAGCACAACGCCGCCCACGTCGAAGAACAGCGCGGTTGGCTCAGCCACGGGCCACCGCCTGCAGGAGATTTAACCCGGCCCCCACGTTGCCGCCCACATGCACGCGAAGCACGCGGCGGCCACGCTGCGTGAGTGCCTGCCAGTCGCCGAGCGCTTGCGCGCGAATCAGGGCGCCGAAACTGTAGTCGGTTTCCGGCACTTCCAGGTCGGGGCCGGCGTCGTCGACGATTTGCAGGAACAGGCCGGTGTTCGGGCCGCCCTTGTGCATCTGCCCGGTGGAATGCAGGAAGCGCGGGCCGTAGCCGACCGTCGTCGCCAGTTTCGTCCTGTCGCGCAGCGCGAGGCGAATCGCTTCCAGGGCCTTGCCGGTTTCCGGGCACGGCGGGAGATAGGCTTGCAGCGCGATATAATCGCCCGCCTGCGCCGCCTTCAGCCAACTATCGAATGCGATTCTCAAATGATCCTCCTGCTCCACGCGAACCGGCTCGGAACCGGCAGGCGCCTTCTGCGCCGCTCCCTGCTTCATCGCCTGCCGCGCCAGGTCCTTGGCCAGCTGCACGTCGGGTTGGTTGAAGGGCTGGATGCCCATGATGGCGCCGGCCGACGGCACCGCGATTTCCCAGCGGAAAAACTCCTGGGCAATGTCCAGCCGGTCGTTCAGCCAGAGCCGCACGACCGGATGGCCGGCCGCTTCGAGCCGGGCCAGTTTCGGATCCGCCTCCTGTTTTTCCTGCATCCGCAAATCGACGAAAACACGGTCGGCGCCGTAGACGCCCGGATCGCCCAGCGGTTCGCCCGCCACGGGCAGGATGCCCCGGCCGCTCTTCCCCGTGCTCTCGGCCACCAGTTGCTCGAGCCAAACGGGCAGGGCCGCCAGTTCGGGACCGGAGACGAAGGTCAACTTGTCGCGGCCCGCCTGCGCCGCTTCGCCCAGCAGCGCCCCGAGCTGCAACCCGGGATTTCCCGTGGTACCCGCGCGGTAGGCGCATGCCTCGCTCATCTGCCAGGCGCGGTCGAGCAGGTGCCCGAGCGGAAGTCCGATCACCGCGGCCGGCACCAGCCCGAAATGCGTGAGCGCCGAATAGCGGCCGCCGACATCGCCGGTCGCTCGAAATACGCGGCGAAATCCCCGCTCGGCGCCCAGTTTCTCGAGGGGCGTCTCGGCGTCGGTGATGGCCACGAACTGAGCGCCGCGGTCCGTGCCGCTCAAACGATTCCAGAAGTACCGGAAGAACGACAGCGTCTCCATCGTGGTGCCCGACTTGCTCGAGACGATGAACAGGGTGTGTTTCAAGTCGATGCGTTTCTCCACCGCACGCACCGCTTCCGGGTGCGTGCTGTCGAGAACCACCAGTTGCAGGTACCCCTCGCCGCTCCCGAACGTCTGATCGAACACCTCCGGCGCCAGGCTCGATCCACCCATGCCGAGCAGCACGGCCTGCGCGAACCCGTCCTTGCGCACGCGTTCGCGAAATTCGATCAGGTCCGCCACTTCCCCGTGCATCTGCTCGGGCAGATGCAGCCAGCCCATCCGGTCGGTAATCTCCGGCACGGGCTTGGGCGACCAGAGCCGGTAATCCTTCGCCCACAGACGCCGCGCGAACCCATCCTTCTCCCATCCGCCGAGCCGCGCCTCGACCGCGCCGGCCAGCGCGCCCGCCTGGATCGTCTGGCGATCCACGGCGCCCGCCTGGATCGTCCGCCTTTTCTTGTCGAGGGTTTGCATGAGCTGCTCGAACGATGCCGCGAAGGAGGCGAGGCCATCGTCCTGCAACTTCTCCGTGATGGCGCCCAGGGAGATGCCGAGCCGCTCGAGCGCGGCCAGATCCTCGGCCGCCTTCCCGGTCTCCTGCTCGATCGTCGCGCCGCGCACCTGGCCGTGATCGGCGAAGGCCTCGAGCGTTTGCGGCGGCATCGTATTGACGGTGTCGGCGCCGATCAGCTCCTCGACGTAGAGAACGTCGGAATAGGCCGGATTTTTCGTGCTCGTGCTGGCCCACAGCACGCGCTGCACCCGCGCCCCGCGCCGGCGACATGTCTCAAAATTTTCCCCGTGAAAGATTTCCCGGAACCGCTCGTACACGCGGCGGCTGTTGGCGATGGCGATTTTCCCCCGCAGCGCGGCGGCCTCGGGCGAGCCCAGGGCTTCGAGCGCCTTGTCCACCTCCGTATCCACCCGGCTCACAAAAAACGACGCGACCGAAGCCACCTTCTCCGGCTTGGCGCATTTGTCCAGGCCGTTCAGATAGGCCCGCGCCACCGCTTCATAGTGCGCCAGGGAAAACATCAGCGTGATGTTGACGTTCAAGCCCTCGGCAATCAGCGCTTCGACGGCCGGGATTCCCTCTTTTGTCGCCGGAATCTTGATCATCAGGTTCGGACGCTCGACCGTCTTCCACAGCCGCAGCGCCTCGCGGACGCTGCCCTCGGTGTCGTGCGCCAGTTCCGGCGATACTTCCAGGCTGATGTACCCGTCGCCGCCGCCCGTCCGTTCCCAGACCGGCCGCAAGGCGTCGGCCGCCATGCGGATATCCTCGACGGCCAACTGCTCGTACAAGCGGCCCGGACCGGCCATCGCGTCCTGCTGCAAGAGCGAGGTCAGCGTCTGGTCGTAATCGGCCGACCCGCCAATCGCTTTGTCAAAAATCGTCGGATTGCTGGTCATTCCGGTGACGAACTCTTCCTTGATCAGCCGCTTCAGCTCGCCGCTCTGGATCAAACTGCGCCGGATGTAATCGAGCCAGATCGATTGTCCTTGGCGCTGCAGGTGGGCGAGTGAGTCCGTTTTCTTCGATTGCGTTCCGGCTCCGGTCTGCGGGTTCACGAATTACCTCCAAAAGCGTTTTTCGAACGGTTATGGGCGCCGGAACCGCCCCGTCGCGAGGGCTTCCGGCCTTCGGCAGCGGTGGCGATTTCTCCGTTTTCGAGCTCGCCCGGCTTCACGCGACTTCGACCGCTAGGATTCCTTTTCGCTCGCCGCTCCCCGGCGGGCGCCTTCGAGGTACCGTTTTTCGAGCGCCAGCACCTTCTTCAGCCGCCGCACGTGCCTTTCCTCGCCGGAAAAACGCGCATCGAGAAAAATCCGGACAAGATCCCGCGCCAGGGAGGACCCGATAATCCGCGAGCCCAGCACGATCACGTTCATATCGTCGTGCTCAACGCCCTGATGGGCCGAATAGGCGTCGTGACAGGTGCCGGCGCGAATGCCGGGGATTTTATTGCAAGCCACCGAGGCGCCCACCCCGCTGCCGCAAATGAGGATGCCGCGCTTGGCGCGCTTTTCGGTGATCGCCAGGCCGACGGCTTCGGCGTAATCGGGATAGTCGCTTGGCTCGCGGCTATAGGCGCCGACGTCGGAAACGGCGTGCCCCAGGCTTCCGACGAACGTTGCGAGATCCTGCTTCAGGTCGAATCCGGCATGATCGGAACCCACCACGATTTGCATTCACTGTCTCCTACTGGCGCTCAGTGTCCGGAACCGAAAAGGCGAAAAAATGTAGGATTCTATTATGCACCCGTCGCCGTGGGCGGCCAAAGTTGTGGCGGGCGCTTCATGCCGTGCCCGGCTATTCTCCAGGCGCCGCCCGACCTTCGATCTCCCGCACCGTGCGAAACGATTGCTTCACGAATGCGGGCCACGGCCGCCCGCTGGCGTGCCAGGCGCGCAGCCACGCGAGGGTGATGGGATCGCCGGCATTGCCGCTGCCCATCTGCTGCCCCTCGATCTGGAATCGCCCGTCCCGACGGATCTGCTCAAGCGTCTGTTGCTGCTCCCGTTTGGCGACGAGCGACGCCAGACGGCATTCCAGGTAACGATCGTCGGCGCGATTCTCCCGCACGACCTCGACCCCGCCCGAAACCAACCCTTGCAGGTAGCGCCGGA
>DATLRW010000056.1:0-11802 GCA_035534495.1 Candidatus Dormiibacterota bacterium
GGATCCATGAATTCCGACACCCACGGCACCCCAAACAGAAGCTTCATGAGCATGCCGATGACCGGGGTGGTCCGCGGCGGACTGGTCGTATACACGAGATCGAATTTCCGCTCCCGGTGCAATTGAACGGCTCGGGCGAGCGCGAACGGAGCCCAGCCAACTCTTTCGTCCGGGAAGTAAAGGGTCGAGCGCAGGATTTTGCCGCCCAGTCGGAAGCAACGGTCGAACGGGGTTTCGCGAACATCGTTCGGCGCGGCCCGGAAAGCGCCCGCCTTCCTCGCCGTATTCCAGGCCGAGTCCTCCCAGCCGTTCACGCTCAGATACCGCGTTCTCACAATGCGAGTGTCCGGGGACAGTTTTTCCAATAACTGCGGGTCTTGCGCTCCAGCAAGGCCTCGAACCGTTAAAACGGTCGGCTGCCAGCCAAGTTGCGGCAGAGAACGCGCGAGCCCGATCATTCGGTATACAGCGCTGGTTCGCCGCGGAGGGAAATCAAAGGTGACGATCAGAACCCGCCTGGCATGCGCGGCTTTATCCCTGTTCCCCTCGGCGATCTCGGTGCGTACCGGCCGGCGTGCGGCTGCCGTGCTCATGCGAAGCTCCTCTTCACGCTGCGGATTGTGTTCACCATGGAAACTGGCAGATAGGTCGCAACGAGGTAGACGAGAGACCGGACCCTGGTCCAGTCGTTTGTCAGGCTGGAAACCAGCGACCCTCTCGCTTGCCGCAACGCCATTCGGCTGAAGTCGTCGTACCCCAAATCCAGGTAATTCCTCGAGAGAACGCTCTGCAGAAGCTGACGATTCCGGCGAGACAAGTCCGGGAGACTGGCAAGGGCTTTCTCGAGGAGCTTGATCTGGTACACGCTCGCCGCGCGTGGATCCGACGACAGCCCGTTGTCCTGCTGACGCTTGGTTGTCAAAGCGATGGGCACGAACGCAACCAAATGGCGGTAACTGATCCTCAGCCACAAATCCTGGTCTTCCGCTGTCGGAAACCTCTCGTCGAAACCGCCCACATCTTCCAGGTAGCGTCGTCTCACAATGACAGTCGACGTCAGCACAAAGGCATTCCGAACGACTTCCCGAAACAGGTACCCGCTCCGGACCGCTGGGCGCGTCGACAGGACCGACGGAATAACCGTTCCCTTCACCTCCAGCGTCCAGTCCGAACAGACCAGACCCACCCGCGCGTCGCTTTCGAGCGCCGGCACCTGGCGTTCCAGTTTGTCCCTATTCCAAAGGTCGTCGGCATCGAGAAAGGCGACGTATTCCCCGCCAGAGGCGCGAATGCCGAAATTTCGGGCGGCGGAAACCCCCTGGTTCTCCTGTCGCAGGTAGCGCACGCGGCCGCCGAAACGCTTGACCTTCCTTTCGGTGTCGTCGGTCGATCCGTCGTCGACCACGATGATTTCGAAGTCCGAATAGGTCTGCGCGGCGGCGCTCTCGATCGCCTCGCACACCCGATCGCCTGCGTTATAGGCGGGGATAATGACGGAGACGCGTGGCATTTCACTCCCCCCGGAATTCCCGCAAGATCGTCGTCATCCGTGCGATCTCTCGCGGACCCACGTAAGCGTGAGTTGGCAGCGTGAAAAGCCTCCGGGAAATTTCCTCCGCCCCGGGACAATGAAATTCGCGCGGCGACATGTACCGTTCAATTCCGGCAATGTCGCAAATCGAGGCCGGATAATAGGTGGTGGCGCCGATCCCGGCCCGCTGCATCCGCTCGACCACCTGTTGCCGCGTGGCCGAGTCCGGGGCCAAGACCGGGAAACGGATATAGCTCGGCCGGCAATCCGCCGCAGGCCGGGGAACGCGAAACCGGCGATTGGCCGCAAGCTGTTCCGCAATCTCCTCGGCGTTCGCCCGTCGCGTGCCGTTCGTCGAGCCAACCATGCTCTCCAGTCCCTCGAGCAGTTGCCCGGTGAGACGGGGGAATTGCGACACGGGAAAATCCGGCTCGAACTCGGTTTTCCCCAGTTTCAGGAACGGCAGCGACCACGGAATCCAAAACAGGCGTGGTTGCAGGAACGTCGCGTAGGCGGTTGTCTTGACGAGCAGGCGCATCGTGTCCGCCAGGCGCGGCGGACCCAGATGCTCGATTTCATCCCGGATCGCGCCGGCAATCGCGTCCGAATTCGTGACAATCAGCCCCCCTTGCACCGAGCCCAGGGCTTTGCCGCCCGCCAGGCTGAAGAAGCCAACGTCTCCCGCCGTTCCGGCAAGCCGCCCATTTCGGGCCGCCCCGAAGGCTTGCGCCGCGTCGTCCACGAGAAAGGCGCCCTTCTCTCGTACGACCGATTCCAAGCGATTGCTGTCGTTGACGAATCCGAAGAGGTTGCCGGTCACCAGGCACAACAATTTCTTCGCCGGGAGCGATTCCACGCTCGCGGAATCGAAATCCAGCGTCTCGGGGTCCATCTCCACCGGGTGCATCTTCATCCCCGACCGCGCGATGGCCGCCGCCACCGAATAGCAGGTGTAGGCCGGAAGGGCCACGACGTCCCGCTCCGGGCGGAGCCGCGCCAGGACATTTACAATCAGCCACAGGGCTGCGCGGCCCGAGGACACGCCGAAGATGTGCCGCACTTGCAACCGCGCCGCCAGTTCCTCCTGGAGCCGAGCGGCATCACCCTCGCGCCAAACAGCTTTGCCGAGTCCCCGCCAGAGTTCAGCCGATTTCACAGGCGCCCCGGCTGGCGCCACAAGCCTTAGCATCGACCCTGCGCTCCTAACGCGTGACCACGCGCGCGAGCTTCCACGAAGGAATCGCGCGGGTCTCGGGTGGTTTTGCATATTCCCGCGCGCAGACCGAATGCGTGGCCACGCTCAATCCCATGAGAATCCACAAATGCGGATAGTAGAACTCGGCTAGAAACGCCGCCCCCACAAGGTATCCGACCAAACCCAAATCCAGCCCCGCCGCCAGACAGTACAAGAAACTTCCTCGCCCCTCCGGGGATGAAGCCAGCGCCCGTTTGCGGGTTTTGGCGTTCAGCCGCAGGAAGGAGATCACCAACACCACAAGCGCCAGGGCTCCCCCGAGTCCCAGCTCGGACAACACCTGGATGTAAACGCTGTGCGCGGCGCGCGGGCCGCTCCAATTCGGCGCCAAAATGAAGTAGCGCTTGGCCCACACATAGGGGAACCGCGCGGGACCGACACCCAGTAGCGGACTGCTCTTCCACATTTCCAGACCGGCCTGCCAGAACATGAGTCGACTGAACGTATCCGGGTCCTGCCGCCAGTTCACCGCCGATGAAAATCTCTCTTTGGTCGCTCCGGGAAGCACGAATACCAGAGCGAGGACGAAAACAGTCACCAGAACCATCGCCCCGATTTTCTTGGGCGTCCTGAGCAGAGCGACCAGAACGATCGCCGCCGCCGCCACGATGGCTCCCCTGGTTCCTCCCACCAGGATCGTGAGAAAGAAAAGCAGGAAGCAGACCCCCAGCGCGATTCGCTCCCAACGCTTTGCCCCCTTTCTGAAAAGCAACGCCCACGTGATTCCCCATACAACGCACATCGCCACGCCCAAATCCCCCGCGTTCCCGAAGAACGAGTTCGTGCCGCCAATGGCGCCACCGCGCAGGATAAATTGCATATTGCTCAGTCCGGCCATCCGGTCCATGGCGTAACCGCGAACGGCGAACTGCGCCAGCTTCAGATTCAAGAGAAGCAACACGCCCAGAAACACCTTTAGCCGCCAGCGGCTGGTGAGCACGCGGGAAACCAGGAAGAAGATCACCGCCCACTTCACCACATCGACGAAGCCGTTCCACACGTGGGCGTGCCCGATCTCCAGCAAAGCCGAGAACAGCGAGACGATCACCAGCCCCCACATTCCGACGTCCACCCCTTTTCCCGAAACCCGCCCCAGGCGCCCGCGCGGCGCCGCCAGATACCCCAAGACCGCCATTCCAATCGCCAGCTTCGCCGCATGCAGCGGCTGCAAGACCGGATACATTTCGGGCAGACTCGCGTACTGCACGATCAAAAAGAAAAGAAGCCCCGCGAAGCCAATATCCCAGCGATGCTCCCGTTCCGACCGCTCGAGCGTCGCGGGAGCCTGGACCGTATCGAGTACGCCGGTCGCGCTCATCAGCGGCTTCCCCGCCCCAGCAGCACGGTCTTGAACGTTCGAAACATGATCATCAGATCGAGCGTCAACGACATGTTCTTCACGTAGTAGAGGTCGTAACAGAGCTTCTCCTTGGATTCTTCGAGAGAAGCCCCGTAGGAATAGTTGATCTGCGCCCATCCGGTGATTCCCGGCAGGACAATGTGACGCAGGTTGTAGTAAGGGATCTCCTGGCACAGCCAGTCGACAAATTCCGGCCGCTCCGGACGCGGGCCGACGAAATTCATGTCGCCGCGAAGGACGTTCCAGAGCTGCGGAATCTCGTCGAGCCGCGCCTTGCGCAAATAGCGCCCCACTCGCGTGATTCGCGGATCATCATCGCCGGCCCAGGTCGGTCCGGTGTCCGCCTCCGCGTCGGCTCGCATCGTGCGGAACTTGTAGCAATCGAAAGTGGCGCCGTTCCGACCCACCCGCTTCTGCCGGTACAAGAGCGGGCCGGGAGAGGACAGCTTGATTGCCAGCGCGATCCAGGGAAGCAAGACCAGGGAGAGCAGCAGACCGAAAAGCGAGACAACAACGGAAAGGATGCGCCCGGCCATCAGAACGCCCGCCCTTACATGAAACCCTTCGGAAAAGATCAGCCAACTCGGACTGAGATCGTCGACTTCGATTTTTCCGGTCATCTCCTCTTGCAGCGCAGTCGCCTCTTCGATCTTCACTCCGCGCAGGCGCAGGTCCAGCAATTCGCGCACCGGCATCAGATTGCGGCGATCCGAAAGGGCCACAATCACGCGGTCTACCGAGCCTTCCCTGCCCGCCGTCTCCAGACTTTCGGCCAACGATTCCCGTGTCGGCGAGGGATTGGTTGCCTCGCCCCCCCAGCCCACCAACTCCAGGCCCAGGCCGCTCTGGCTTCGAATCATTTGCACCAGCTGCCTGGCGTGTGTCCCGGCGCCGAGCACGTACACACGCTCGCTCAGATAGCGCCGGCCAATCAGCCACATGTAGAGGGCCCGCCACAACACCAGGTATAAGGTCAGGATGACGAGACCGGCAACGTACACCTGTCGTCCCAGCATGAAGCGCGGAAACAGATAGTCGAATCCCGCCAGCAGCAGCGACAGGGTTCCCAGTCCCGCAAACAGGCGGAAATAGGCCTCGCCGGGCACCAACACGCGGTGAACGTCATAGAGATCGAAAAAGTACAGGCAGAGAATCGCCAGGCCGGTGATCAGTAAAATCTTATACAGGCCGCTGTCGATCGAGAGTACCGTGTAGAACTGACCCGTTCCAAAGCAGAGCAGGGTCGCCAGCAGGAACGATCCCGGAACGAGGCATACCTCACCCCCCAGCAGGATCAGGGTGCGTGTCGGGTAGTAAACATGGAAGAGTCTGACCACGATGCAAAATCACTATCCTTTGGGTGCTTCCCCATTCGAGCCGTAACTGTTGTAGTAGTAGTTGCCGTAGTTCGAATGTTGATCGATGCCGTTCAACACCACTCCAACCAATGGCGTGTTCTTGAATTCCCCGCACACCTTCTGCGCCAGGTCGAACGGCGTGGCGGCCGATCTCACGACCAGCAGCACTCCGTCGCACATGTCCGCCAGCAGACTGGCATCGGACACGGGGAGCATCGGCGGCGAATCCAGCACGATCCAGTCGAACACCGGCGTCAGCCGTTCGAGCAACTCCTTCATCCTCCCGTTGCCGATCAGTTCCACCGGGTTCGCCACGGCGGCGCCGCACGGAAGGAAGAAAAAACCGTCACGCGGTCCCCGCTGGATCACGGCGGTCTCGTCGGCCTCGCCGCGAAGATAATCGGTGAGGCCGGGAGACTGTGGCGCTCCGAGAAGCGTATGGAGCCTCGGGATCCGAAGGTCGGCGTCGATGAGCAGCGTCCGGCGTCCGTGCTGCTGCGCAATGGCCTGGCTTAGGTTGGCGGCGATAAACGACTTTCCTTCGGAAGGCAGCGTACTCGTGATGAGCAGCGTTCGCAGCGAGATCTGATCGCGAAACCGATATAGGCGCGATCGCAACGTACGAAATACTTCCGTTTTGTACTGATGATTCCCTTCCCGCAAAAACAGCATCGTATTGACGTCCGGGTGCCAGTCGGGCTGCGAGCATCGCGCCATCAAGGACTCGATACTGATCGCCTCCGGGCCGAAGTTCGGGCTCGGGAAGGTGGCGGCCAGCCGTTCCCCGTCCGGCCCCGGCTCCCTCCCGGCGGCTCCCTCAGCCAATGACGGAAGCACGAGGGCCGACACGGGGGCTTGCGTCGGCGTCTCCCCCTCTGGCCGGGAAGCTCGTTCCTGCTCGGCTCTCTTCAGCGCTTCATGGATTCGGCTCATGGATTCCTTTCTGAAGACCCGGGCCGCTCAGGCCCGTTGCGAATTCGCTGGACTGCTACCGCCAAGGTGCGCAACACGTCTTCTTCCTCCGCCGTGCGCTCCGGATCTTCGATCACCGCCCATGTCCCCGTCGGCCTCTGATCCAATTCCAGATCAACACTCGTCTGTTCGATGCGCTCGGCCGTGACGACCTTTTCCTGATCGGCAAAAGCCCCGATCAAGGCGTGCTCACAGAGCAGATTCATCAGGCGCGGAATCCCGTTCGCGCAACGATGCAGGCGTTCGATCGCCTCCGGGGTGAAAATCTCCCGGCCGTCCGCCCCGGCGATGCGGAGCCGCTCGCCCACGTATCCGCGGGCCTCCTCGAGCGTGAGCGGATGGAGACGCGCTCGCAGGTTGATCCGCTGCCGGAGCTGGCGTAGCTGCGGCAATTTCAGTTTTTCCTCGAGCTCGGGTTGCCCGGCCAAAACGATCTGCAAAAGTTTTTCCGTCGAAGTCTCCAGGTTCGTCAGCAGCCGGATCTCCTCGAGCACCTGAAGAGAAAGGTTCTGCGCCTCGTCGACGATCAGCACCGCCGCTTCGCCGGCCCGGTAGCGCTCCAGCAGCCACCGATTGAGCCGCAGCAACGCCTGGCTCTTCATCGGCGAGTCGCACGCGACGCCAAAATCGGCCATCATGAAATCCAGGAATTCGCCCACCGTCAGCGAGGAATTGAAAACGAAAGCCGTCGCCGCCCGGTAGCCGTGAAGCCAGTCGAGCAGCTTGTTCAGCAGCGTCGTTTTGCCGGTACCCACCTCGCCGCTCAGCACGATGAACCCCTTACGCGCCTGAATCCCGTAGGTCAGGCACGCGAGCGCCTCCTGCGCGTCTCGCGTCAGAAACAGATAGCGAGGGTCCGGATTGGCGCCGAACGGCTTGCCGTGCAGATTGAAGTAGTTCTGATACATGGGCTCCCCGATCTACCCCTCCAGCGTCCTTACCACCCCGCCGCCTTCCCCGGTCTCACCCGGCGGCAGATACTTTTTTTGCCGCTGGCTCGGCATGTCGATCATCGGCACCAGTGCCAGCGTCGGAACCTGGAGGTAGAATTCGATATCACGCTCGGTGCGGATCGCTTTGTCCCGTATCTCCAACCAGAGGGCGATCGCCATCCCCAGGCACAGTCCGCCCAGGAGACCGCCGCCGCCAAAGAGAAGACGATTCGGCGATGATGGTGTGGGAGAGAAGGAGGCGGGTTCGATCACCTGGAAATCTTCCGCCTGCTGGCGTCGTTCGAGATCGGCGCCCATGTCGGCGGTCGATTGCTTGGTCAGCAGTTTCCGATAGAACTCGAGCGCCGTCTGATAGTTTCGTGTCAGCTTGGCGAATTGCTGGTCGACGATCGGACTCAGCTGTACGCGAGCCTGGTATTCCCTGATCGTCTTTTGCAGCCCGGCCTGCTGCCGGATTTTGTCCTGGATGATCTGGTCGTATTGCCGAATCTGCTGGCGCAATTGCAGGATCTGGGGCGGCTCGGCGTAGGCCGGCGTGTCGGAACCGGCCGCCGATGAGGCCGCGGCGGCGTTGCTCGCCTTCGAGGCGGCAATCAGCTTCTGCAAATGAGCGATGTCGCTCTTGACCTTGACGACATCCGGAAAATCGTCGGTATATTGGGCTCGCAGGATGACCAGCTTGTTTTCCAGGTCGGCCATCTGTTTTTCGAGCGTCAACTGATTGCTCCCCGTTCGCGTCGCCTGCCACCCCGCGATTTCCTGCGCCAACTGGGACTCCATATTCACCTTGTCCTGTTGCGTGCGATTGAGCGCCTCGGTCACCGCCTCGAGCTGCGAGTTATAGGAAGTGAGCATGTTCATGTTCATCTGTTCCTGGTCCGGCAGCTTCCCGAGATACTGCATCTTGAAGGCGGTGAGCTTTGCGTCCTGCTCATCGAGAGCCTGTTTGGCGTCGCCGATCTGTTTGGCCAGAAACTCGGTCGTGTCCTGCGCGGCTTGCGCCCGCCAGAGTGCGTTGTCCTTGAGGAACATCGAGGCCACTTGGGCGCAGACCTCCTGCGCCACGCGCGGCTCGCCCAGCGTGACCGATACCGTGAACCCAGGCACCCCGGCCAACTGCGACTCCGTGATCGGCTGCGCCGGCGTCACCTTGATCGCTGTCCGCAGACGCTGCGCCCGCCCCTCCAGCGAACTCTTGGGCATCTCCTTTTTGTACAGCCCGTACTGCTGCACCACCGGCTCCAGTTGCGCTGTGCTGAGGATTTGCTCCGTCATGCTCGCCAGCCGCTCGTCGATCTGCTCGTCCACCACCGGGGTCACGAAAGTCTGGTTCACCTTCGGTTGCTGCACCAGAACGAGCGTCTTCGACTGATATTGGTTGGGAAGCGTTCTCGAAAAAAAGTAACTTCCGAGCGCCCCGAGGATCGCCGCCACAAGCAAAATCCAGTACCGGCGTCGCAGAATTTCCAGGTAATCGTCGATCGTCAGTTCCCGGTGTCCCAACATTTCCCTATCCCTCGCGACCTTCCCCTACTCGACACCCGCAAGCACCGGATGCCAGTTGAGGCCGATGGAAAAATACTGTTGTGTAGAAAAGGTTCCGCACATGCTTCCCAGGCAGGTCGGCGTGGCGGCAAGCTGTTGTTGCAGGTTATAGCTGACAAACAGGCTCAGCCACCGGTTGAGTACCCGGTGAAAATTCACGCTTCCGTACCACGAATCGTAGGACCGCCCCGCGCCCGGCAGGTTCCCGCTCTGCACCGTCGTGTTGTGGGCGTAGCCCATATCCGTGTCGACCGACCACGTCCGCGAAACGGGCACCGAGAAGTACACGCCGACGTCATCGGTTCGCGCCCCCAAATAGACTCCCGATCCTCCGCTCGTGTAGTGCTGGTAGTTCACTGCGACCACCGAACGCCGCAATTGGTAACTGAGCCAGGCCGACGCCTGCCAATCGAGATTCGTGTCCTGCCCCGGCGCGCTGCTGCTGAATACGTTGATCTGCGGCCCCGCGCCAAACTGCATGGCCATGCGACGGCTGATCGTGCGACGGTACGTGAGCGAAGCCACGTGAGTGACGAAGTCGCTACTCGACTGATTGAACCGGAAGATTCCCGCCTGATAGGCAACCCCCACGCTATCCTTCGGCGTCAGCGTGTGGTTGTAGCCCAAACGAAACATGGCGTCATCACTGTTGATGAAGTCGGCCGAGGGAAACCGAAGCAAGGCATAGGAACCCGTCAGCGTGAGCGACGACAGAGGGCTCATCTGGTAATCGTATTCGCCCATCACCGAGTTGCTCACGCGCGTCGATGGCCCCGTGAGTATCGATTGACTCGGCAGAAAACTTGTATCGAGACCCCCCGCATTCGATCCGAACAGGCCGCCATAGCCGTAGCCGACCCCGTTGAAGTTACTGAAACCGCTGAAACGGGCGTAGCCAAAGGACGCCTCCGGCATGTAGGTCACGACGTCGCTCAGCAGGAAAGTCGATCGCCGGCCTTCGATCCGCTGCATCACGGAGAATTCATGCGCCGAAGTATTCAATGCCGATTGTTGGTTGTAGATAAAACCCGTGCCTGCGTATTGCGCCGTAAGATCGTACCGGCTCCACAGATGATGGAAGGCGATCAATCCGCTGACGGTGCTGACCGGCTCGACGTTGGAGGTCCCGAACGCGCCCGTGCCGATCGTACTTACGCTCTGCCCGAATTGGAAGGAGGGAACGAAGTAACTCTCCGCCGTCCCCATGTGGCCGAGCGTATATTGCTCCGCGCCAGTCAGCGGCACGGTGCTCGAAGGCACCGCCTCGCCCTGGTTTTCCTCGCCCGACTGCTTCTGCGCGCCCGTCTGCGAGATCGGAGCCAGGGGCGCTTCCGGCGAAGACGCGCTGGGATTGCCGCTCGGTTGCCCGGATGTCGGCTCAACAGGCGCCGGCGCCTGTTGTGGCGATTGCCCTTGCTGCGCCCAGGCGAGCGAAACGCCCAATAGAACAGCCATCGTCAGCATCGAGAAACGTTTCGCCAATCCTCCCATGGATCGCCTCCTAGGGAACGATGATCGTGTCGCCAGGCCGCAATACAAGGTTCTCCTCCGGATGAACGCCTTTGAGCACGTCCTTGTAGTTGAACGGGAACTTTTGCTGCCGGCCATTCGCCGTACGCAGCACGTAGATATCCTTCAGTTTCGCGAAGGGAGAAAACCCGCCGGCGTCGGAAAGCGCCTGCAAAACCGTCATATCGGGCAGCAACTGATAGGTACCGGGTCGGCCGACTTCGCCCAGCAGGTAAAAACGCTGGCTATTGATTGCCGTCACGATGACGGTGACCTGAGGATTTTCCAAATATTTATGGAGATCGCGAGTGATCGTCTGGTCCAGTTGCTCCGGCGTCAGGCCGGCCGCCTGGACATCGTTGAGCAAAGGCAGCGAAATTTTCCCGTCCGGGCGCACGGGAACGATGCGCGAAATCGCCGGCTCGTTCCAGACGTTGATATCGAGCACGTCCTGCGGACCGATGGTGTAGGCGGGGTCGACGGTCGCCGCCCGGCTCCCGTTCGTCGTTTCCGCCGCCGCGCGAGCCTGGTGCTTCCCCTTCTTCTGTCCCATCGCCGGCAGGGCGAGCAGGAGCAGGAGAACGGACATCCACGTAGCTTTTCTCCCGAAGTATTTCATCTTCTCCCCCTTTTTAGGTTGCCGTGGCGTCGTCAAGAGCGATCTGCTTCAATTTGTATAAGAGCGCCTTGTAACTGATCCCCAAATCTCGCGCGGCGCGCTTCCGGTTCCACCGCGTCCGCTCCAACGTCTTCAGAATCAATTCCCGCTCCACCTGGCGCGAGGCGTTGCGTGCCGCTACTTTTAGCGAAAGCATGGTCGACAAGCTTTCGGCCGGCCCGGAGCCCGAGGAATTGGCGTTGAGCCCGGCCAGGGCGACGCCCTCGCCGGAAACAACGATCTTCTTCGCCAACTCCTCCAGTTCGCGAACATTGCCCGGCCAGGAATATCCCCTGAGCGCCCGCATCGTTTTCTCCTGGAGCGCCACCGGCTCGCGGCTCAGTGCTTCCGCGTATTTCTTCAGAAAAAATTCCAGCAAACACGGGATGTCTTCCTGGCGATGCCGAAGTGGAGGAACCCGCAAGCAGATCCCGTTGAGGTGATAAAACAAGTCTTCCCGGAAACGTTCCTGGCGAATTTCGGCTTCAAGGTTGCGGCTGTTCGAGGAGATCATCCGCGCCCCGAGGCGCTGCGCCCGGCCCTGGCCGTTGGCGTCGACCAGCACCTTCAGGAGCGCGTTCTGGCACGCCACGCTCAGTTCGGCGACCTCGTCGAGGAATACCGTTGTCGACAGCCCCGATCTCTCGCGCTCGGCCTGCGC
>DATLRW010000057.1:0-6407 GCA_035534495.1 Candidatus Dormiibacterota bacterium
CATGGCAGAACGGCCCCACGAGGGGGGCCATGAGCAGCGTCTTGCAGTTTCCAAAGAAGACGCGGCACGTCACTCAGGTCGATCTCGCCGAAGAGCGCATTCTTAGGAAAAAGGCAATCCTGTGGAATCGGTTGTGGAAGATGAAGCGTCGTGAGATCACGGAATGTTTGCTCCGAGGCGCGGAGGTTGAAGAAGGCCCTTTGACGGCCGCGTTGGATGTGCGAATTGACTGACCGTGCCTGCGGCTCGATCAGTGAACGGATGGTAAAAAAACGGAAGCGGTTCTCGCGCCCTGGCGGCGCGCATGCGTCATTCTGACGGCGGAGGGTCGCTTGCGCCGCCGGTGCGGGAAAGCGCTGTCGTCCGAGCCCTGGTAAAACCGGGGACGATGCCTGCGCGCCAAAACCTCGATGCGGGCGGCAGGAATCCATTACCCTGCCGGCGCGGGGGAAATAGCGTCATTCCCTTCCCCGGTAAACGCGGGGCGCCCCTGCCTGCCGAAACCACGGAGAAGGCGGGAGGATTCTTTCCGGGTTAGGTTCTTTCTATGGCGACGAAAGTTCGCGGCGTCTTCGAGCGCCCTCCGGGGTCGGGCGACTGGTGGATCCGTTACCACGACCAGCACGGCCGCGAGCATCGCGAAAAAGTCGGCCGCCGCAGCGCGGCAATCGCCGCCTATCAAAAACGCAAAACCGAAATCCGCGAGGGCCGCTTTTTCCCCGAGCAACTTCGCCACCGGGTCCGCGTCGGCTTCGCGCAGATCGCCGACGATGCCCTGCTCTACGCCGAGCGCCACAAGGGCGAACGCTCGGCGCGCGAAGACCGGTGGAAAATGGCGCGCCTGCTCAAATGGTTCAGCGACCGGCCGGCGGCCGATCTTCGCCCCGAAGAGATCGATTCGCGCCTGGCCGAGCTGTCGCGCCGGGGCCTGGCCCCGGCGACCGTCAACCAATACCGCGCCCTGCTCAGTCTGACGTATTCCCTGGCCGTGCGCGCCGGGAAGGTGCCGGAGAATCCGCTTCGCCGCGTGCCGATCCGGCGCACGAACAACGCGCGCGTGCGCTTTCTGACCGTCCAAGAGGAAATGGAGTTGCGAAGCGCCCTGCGGCGGCTGTGTCCCCGGCGCGAGCCGGAAGTCGATCTGGCCCTGCACACCGGCATGCGGCGCGGCGAGCAGTACGGGCTCCGCTGGCAGGATATCGATCTCGAGCGAGGGCTGATCACGATTCCCCGCTCCAAGCACGGCGAGAAGCGCTGGCTGCCGATCAATTCGGCCGCGCGCCTGGCCCTGGGGCTTCTCCGCGACCAGGACCACGGCCCGCGCGTCTGCGGGCCGCGAGGGCGCCGCTGGTTCGATCGTGCGGTTCAGGCGGCGGGAATCCATGATTTCCGCTATCATGACCTGCGGCATACGTTTGCTTCCCGTTTGGTGATGGCGGGGGTCGATCTGCGAACGGTGCAGGAACTGATGGGGCACAAGACGCTACTCATGACGCTGCGTTACGCGCATCTATCCGAGGCACACACGCGCGAGGCGATCGAGAAGATCGCCGCCGGCGATTGGCGGCGTCCTACCGGCACCGTAACCGGCACCACCGCCCGCCCCACGGCAGTGTCTCCGCCATAATCAGCTCTTTCCAATAGCTTTAGTTGATATTCCGGGGTCGGCTAATCGGTAGGCCACCAGACTTTGGATCTGGTTATCCTGGTTCGAGTCCAGGCCCCGGAACCAGCACCTGAATACCGGGCTCCCAAAACGGATCGAAGCACATGGTAAGAAAGTGGCCCTGTGCGCCTGCCGCCGTTTTTTCCGGATTGTGCGCATTCGTATGCCGCGACGGTTAATTTCCCGATAAACAGGAACGCGAGACGTTGTTGCGCCCTGTGGGCGGTGGTGTTAGCCTGCCCTTCCCCCTTCCGCCAGAATGCTTCTGAGAACTTTGTATTTACACAGCCTTCCGGCTGCTGACCGCCGCGACGACCTTTCGGGGTGCAGACTTTGGGAAGAGTTTCGCGCACGTTCAAGCGGGACCCTGGTCGGTCAGCGCGTGCTTCCTGCCGGGAAGACGGGTGAGGCACGCAAGGGGCTGGACCGAGCGGTGCTTTCCGAAGGGTACGTGCGGGACCTCGGCCCAAACCTCATCTGCATGGAAGGCGGACTCTTCGCCGACAATCGGGAACCTGGAAAATGCATTGGCCGCTGTTGGAAAGTCTGGTTGAACGCGGCAGCGTGCTGATCGTAGCCGATTGTGGGATACCTGAAGTATGCCGCCATCGCTCTTTTTACAGCCAGGCCTGGCGATTTCTGAGGGTTCGCGCGGGATTACCGGCTGATGGCAGGGATGCGCGCGCCGAAAATGGCATTCCCCCCGAAAGTGATCGTCAAATCATTTGTCACGCTCAAGGCATGACGGTTTCGGAATGGCTGAAGCCTGCTCTATCGGGAATATCGCAGATAGCGGTTCGCAATCCGGCCAGGCTCGAGAGCTGGGAACAGATCGTGGCTGCGGGCCCTACTCAGGTATCCGGAACAGCTGGATTGCAAAATGGGTCGGAGGCGGAAAAAGCGCCGTGGGTTTTCGCCTCTGCCGGGTAGTGCGGGTCGGGCTATGTTGTTCTCATCGCGGGCGAGATCTCCGCTGACGACTGGCTTGCGCAGTTCCCCGCAAACACCCGGTGGCTGGCCAATTTGGCCGAGCTGTTGGTTGCGGACGCCGAACGGAATAGCGCCCGAGCGTCTTCCCCGATTGCCTTGCCGCTTTCGTTTCTCCTTTCGGGCCGATCGGTCAACAAGCAGTTGGTGGTTCGCATGGGCGAGGCGCTGCGCTTTTTTGGAAAGCAAGTGTGGCTGGATGCTGAATATCCGGCTCCCATCGATTCTTCGCTCCCCCAGGCGAGCCGTGGCCTGGAACAAATAACACATTTCATCCTGTTTTGGTCCCGAGCCTGCCTCGGGGCGCCCTGGGTCGAGCGGGAACTCCCGTCGGCGGTGTCGATGGCTGTGGAGCGGCAGGTGCCGATGATTGCGGTTCGTTTGGACATGGCCCCGGTGCCAAAGATAATCGCCGACCTTTTTCGCATCGAAGCGTTGGGAATGTCACCGCAAGAGATCGCCGCAAACTTGATTTAAGCCGCGCGGCGCTCGGAACGAAATCGCGGTTAGCCTTCCCGAGAGCCTGGATTGGACGATGGCAGAAGGAAGGGCCGTTTGGCCCGCCAAGCCTCGCATTTTCTCCTCTTTTCTAATGTCTATGGCAAAAGAAAGCTGACCCGAATCGGATGAAGGTTCCCTGCCGCATGCGAGTGTTGAATGTTGCGTGCGCCTTATTCGCACATGTAACAGTGCGGGATCGTCTGTAACGGAAGCGGGCATCAAACTCATGCTGAACGAATTTTCCGGTGGGGGGGATCACGCACGGACCGTTTCGGGATTCGTAAGCAGGCATGCGTAACGCGCCGAAATGGCAAAACAACCGGCGATATGCAAAAAGAATTCGCGAAGACTGGCCATTTCACCACAGTTGTTTCATGAGAGGACATGCCCTTTTTCGTCTATTGGTAATTTACTGAAATGACCAACCTGCTTTGGTATCTGGGCTGCTAGCGTTCCGGTGGGTAATCAAGATGGATGCGGACCGAGTAGAGTCCAATTACAGGGTGGAAGTTTCCGGCTGGGATGTAGCCGAGTCCTTCTTCGTTGAAAAGGTCAGTCTCGAGCTCACGCAGGCGGGAGAGCGAGTCGTCCACCTGAAGCATTCCCTGCGCGAGGGTCTGATCGTGTTCCTGCGCCTGATGGAGTCCCGCATTACCTTCCCCGTCCTTCGGGTCGCCTACCGGGTTACCGAGGTAAGCCCCAGCGAAAGGGATGGGGTAAACCGTGTGAGCCTGCGTAAGCTCCGACACCGCCGGCCAAGTGACAGCGAAACAGCAGCGCCGGATACCATCGAACTCCTCTAAGCACAGATGGAAACAGTTCATCTTTGAAACTAAATGTTTCAGAGCGGCACACGCAACCACGCCTAACGTGCAACGGAAAAGCCGCATATCCTCCCCGTCAGAATGATTGCGCCAATATGCCCTAAGTGGTTTACACACATGAGATTATAGTGTTTCGGAACGACAAGTGAATGGGTTGCTTCGCAACACGTTTTCTATTTTGGAACATGGCATGCCATTGAATGTTCAATGCCAATTCTCACTGAAGACCGACCGGTTCTGTCACCCACTCGAACTCTATCCCTATGCATACTTGGTTCCGATCCCCAGTATGCTGAATCTATCGGCGACAACCTCGAACGGCTCGGCTACCCGATCTTCACGACGACAAACCCGCAACTGGCGCTGGAACGAATTCGAAGCGGTCAGCATCGGGTTGTTCTCGCCGAGATGGATATGGGCGAAATCGACGGCCTCGAATTCCTCCGGCAGGCCCTCGATGCCGATCCGGGCGTCTACGTCATTCTGATCGGGAACGAAATCCCGATGGAGAAAGCCATCGAAGCGGTGAAGCAGGGTGCCTACGATTTCCTGCAGAAACCAATCGACTGGCCCCGTCTGGAGCGTACGCTGGAGCATCTGCGGGACGAATTTGGGCGCCGGTCCAACATCCGGGATCTCGAAGACCGGCTGCTTTCCCATCTGGAATTTCACGGGATCGTCGGGCGCAGTCCGGCGATTGTCGATGTGTTCGAACGGGTGCAGAAGATTGCCCGTCATTTCACAAACGTGCTGGTCGTCGGCCCCACGGGCAGCGGCAAGGAACTGGTGGCCTGGGCCCTGCACAAGCTGAGCCCGGTGGCGACGCAGCGCTTTGCCGTGTGCAACTGCTCGGCGCTGGTCGATACGCTGCTCGAGAGCCAGTTATTCGGTCATATGCGCGGGGCGTTCACCGGCGCGACCGACACCCGGCCGGGCCTGTTCGAATACGCCAACGGCGGGACCGTGTTCCTGGATGAAATCGGGGAAATGTCCCTGGGGATGCAGTCGAAGCTGCTTCGGGTGATCGAAAATCGGGAGATTCAGCGTGTGGGCTCGCCGGAAGTGAAGAAGGTGGATGTGCGCCTGGTAGCGGCTACCAACCGTGACCTGCGGGCCGAGGTGATGAACGGCCACTTCCGCGAAGACCTCTTCTACAGGCTCTCCACGTTGGAAGTCCGAGTCCCAAGCCTGGCGGAACGGATCGAGGACATTCCGCTTCTGGTTCAGTTCTTTTTGAAGAAATACAACCAAGCGTATGGGAAGAACGTTCGAGGGCTGACGCGGGCGGCACAGGCCGTGCTACTTCGCTACCATTGGCCGGGAAACGTTCGGGAACTGGAAAACGTGGTTTCCAGCACCTGCCTGACTGTTGAATCGAACTTCATCGACGTGGTCGACTTGCCAACGCACCTGCAACACCCCCACGCGGCCGCCCTGGATCTGGACGAGCATTGGCGACCGGTAGCCCTCGAAGAGGTGAAGCGGCAACACATCGCCCGTGTCCTCGAGTTCTGCGCGGGCAATCGTGTGCGCGCGGCGCAAATTCTAGGCATCGGGCGTACGAGTCTCTACCGCTATTTCAAACGTGAGGGTGGCCAGAAGCCAGGTCATACCGGCATCTGAAACCGGGATACGCCAGGGCGCAGGAGAACCGCCGGCATACCCGTTACCGGCCCGGATGAAACCGATCTGCACGGCCGATCTGCGCGGCGCATCCATCCTGCCGTCACATGCCGTTTAATCTGTAAAGAAACTTACTGTACCGACGCCATGGCCTGCTGCTGCGAAGTCTGGATCAGCGAAGCCGGAAACGTCACCGTGGTATCCAAACGGACGCGGAAGAGCGTTTCCGCCGGCAACCGCACGTCCTTACCCTTGCGAATGAGGACATAGGCCGCTCCGCCCGCTGCGCCAAGCGCCAAACCGCGAACCAGGTGGCTGAAAATCATCCCCACGACCGATTCGCCGCCTGTCGCCAAAGCAGCCGTTTTCAAGTCGCCCTTGATATCGGGCCTTTCCTGCACGATCGAGCCTTCCTCGGTAGTAAGGTCCTTCCGGCGGCTGGGGTCCTGGTTGCTCTTCTCGATTGAAAGAATGCTCATCTGGCATGGAATCTGAACGTTGTTCAACTCGATCGACTTGAACTCGAGCACCATGGCCGCTTGGCCTCGGAACAGATTGAATCGCTTTGGCGGGTAGACGCGCGAAATAATGCCTTGAACATGGGTGCCCGCGGGCAAGAGCAGTTGGTTTCCCAGAAAGACCGGAGCGGTGAGCATGGCTTCAAACGGGTCGCCGTCACGGTTGACGTTGGTGCTGATTCCGGTTAGGAGCACCATGTGCATTTCGGTACCGCGCAGCACCTGGATAGTGGATGCACCGGGGCGGGGGGATAGGCAATCAAGCCAATCGCCAGCAATGCCACGGGG
>DATLRW010000058.1:0-15383 GCA_035534495.1 Candidatus Dormiibacterota bacterium
CCGTGCAAGCCGGGATCGAACCAGCTGGCAGTCCGCCGGTTGTCACGGCGGCTAAACGGCCGATCGTCAAGGCGCAAGCAGGATCGTCGAAAAGATAGCGCCGACCAAGCGCGCGCCATCCAGCCAGTCGAAGGATGCCGCAGATGTACCCGAGTGTGTTTTCGGGGCAAAGTGCGCGGGGACCGACAAGCCAGTGCTGTCGAGGCTCAGGAGGAAAAGGTTGATGGACTGGACTGCTCCGGAACAATCAGTACCGGGCCATACACGGTGATGATCTATTCACAGGATCAATCAGGGGCCATCACACGGCGGATGTTGAATGCTACTTCAAGTTGTCGGATTGCGCTGAGGGAGGCCAAATGAAAAGAGCGATCCCGATCACAACGCTGTTTCTGGATGTCGGCGGCGTCTTGCTCACCAACGGATGGGACCATCACGCTCGCAGGCGGGCGGCGAAGAAGTTCAAGCTGGAATGGACCGAGATGGAAGATCGGCATCAATTGAACTTCGCCATCTACGAGGAGGGGAAGCTCACCCTGGAAGAATATTTAGGCCAGGTAGTCTTCCACCAAAAGCGACCGTTCACCCGGGCTCGGTTTCGAGGCTTCATGTTCGCGCAATCGAAACCTTATCCCAAGATGATCGAGTTGATCGCTCAGATCAAGGTCCGGCACGGATTGAAAGTCGTTGTGGTTAGCAACGAAGCTCGAGACTTGAATATATATCGGATTCGTAAGTTCAAGCTGGACGGGTTTGTGGATTTATTTATTTCCTCCTGTTTTGTTCACGTGCGCAAGCCCGATGCGGATATCTTTCGGCTTGCCATGGACATCGCTCAGACGCCAGCCCGGCAGGTAGTGTATATCGAAAACACCCCGATGTTCGTCCAGATCGCGCAAGGTGTGGGTATTCGCAGCATTCTTCATACGGATCACAAGTCTACGTGCGCGCAACTATCCGCACTTGGGCTGGAGGCGATCCGATGAGGTGAACTCAACAAGAAGGAAGGAGATAGCATGCCTAAACCAAATCATTCCGCACCAGGCGGGCCCGGAAGTCCAGCGCGCTGGACTTCCAGCGCGAAAACCGGCGTTGGCACGGCCCTCAGCAACAAGAGCCAGGTCTGGTTCACGCTGAGCCACGGCATTTTCAACGAGATCTATTATCCGCGCATTGACCAAGCCTGCATCCGCGACATGGGATTGATCGTCACGGACGGAGCGGATTTCTTTTCCGAAGAGAAACGCGACGCCGACTCCGCCGTTCACTGGCTGGCCGACGGTGCGCCTGCATTCCGGTTGGTCAATACCTGCCGTGATGGCCGCTACCGCATCGAAAAGCAGATTGTGAGCGATCCACATCGGAGCACGGTATTACAACATGTCCGGTTTATCGCGCAGCAAGGCGCACTGTCCAGTTATCACCTTCATGTCCTGCTCGCGCCGCACCTGGGAAACCAGGGCAGTGGCAATACCGCCTGGGTAGACGAATTTGAAGGCACGCCGCTGCTGTTTGCGCAGAGGGAAGGGATCGCATTGGCGCTGGCATGCTCGGCTGCGTGGGCGACGCGCTCTGTTGGCTACGTCGGTTCGTCCGATGGCTGGCAGGATTTGAAGGCGCACAAACAGATGACTTGGGAATACACGCGAGCTGAGAACGGGAATGTGGCCCTGACTGCCGAGATCGATTTGCTCAAGTCGCAGGGAGACTTCGTGGTAGCGCTCGGGTTTGGCAACAACCCGAAAGAAGCGGCCCGGAATGCCATTGCCAGCCTGCATGACGGTTTTAAAAAAGCAAAGCAGGACTATATCGCCGGCTGGCAGGAATGGACGAAGACGCGCGCGTCGCTGAAACCGGGAGAAGCTGCTCCGGGCGATCTTACCCAAAAGAGCCTCGTCGTCTTGCGCACGCATGAATCCAAGACCGCGCCCGGCGGGCTCATCGCCAGCCTCGCCATTCCGTGGGGATTCAGCAAGGGTGACAATGATTTGGGCGGTTACCATCTTGTCTGGTCGCGCGACATGGTGGAAGCGGCAGGTGGCTTGCTCGCGGCCGGCGCGCACGAGGATGTGCGCCGCGTGCTCGCTTATTTGCAGGCAACTCAGCGGCCGGACGGACACTGGTCGCAAAACATGTGGCTGGATGGCTCACCCTATTGGGACGGAATCCAAATGGACGAGACGGCGTTGCCGATTCTCCTTGTGGATTTGGCCCGTCGTGAAAAGGCATTGGCCGGAGGCGATGTGGCCCGGTTTTGGCCGATGGTGCGGAAAGCCGCGGGCTATTTGGTCCGCAACGGCCCGGTAAGCCCGCAGGATCGCTGGGAGGAAGATCCCGGCTATACCCCGTTCACGGTCGCGGCGGAAATCGCGGCGTTGCTGGCGGCGGGGGAACTGGCCGAATTGAATCACGAAGCCTCCATCGCAACCTACCTCCGCGAAATCGCCGATGTTTGGAACACATCCATCGATCGCTGGATGTACGTTAGCGGTACGGATTGGTGCCGGAAGTTCAACGTCGAAGGATATTACGTCCGAATCGCGTCGAAGGAGACTGGCGCCGGCGTGTCGCGCTTCCAGAACAATGTGCATGTCAAGAACGTTTCGGCCGCCGAGGACACGCGCCGAGCCAGTCATCTGATCAGTCCCGACGCTCTGGCGCTGGTGCGTTTTGGTTTGCGCTCGGCCGATGACCCGCGCATCCTCGACACGGCAAAAGTCATCGACGCGTTGCTCAAGGTAGAGACACCGTCTGGCACCGCCTGGCACCGCTACAACGACGATGGTTACGGGGAGCATGAGGATGGTTCGCCGTTTGACGGAACGGGAATCGGTCGTGGCTGGCCGCTGCTCACGGGCGAGCGAGCCCATTACGAACTGGCGGCAGGCCGGGCCGAAAGAGCCAAACGACTCCTGGCCGCACTGGAATCCTTTGCCAACGAGGGAGGCCTGATATCGGAACAAGTCTGGGACTCTCCGGACATACCGGAACGTGAACTGCATTTTGGCAGGCCGTCCGGCTCTGCCATGCCGCTGGTCTGGGCGCACGCCGAGTATCTGAAGCTGCGGCGCTCGCTGCGCGACAGCCGGCTCTTCGACCTGCCGCCGCAAACCGTGCAACGCTATCTGAAGGAAAAAACCGTTTCTCCGCGCCTGACCTGGCGGTTCAACCACAAGCTGCGCTCGCTGCCGCCCGGAAAAATCCTGCGCATCGAGTTGATGGCTCCGGCGGTCATTCACTGGACTGCCGATGATTGGAAAACGTGCCAAGACCTGAAGACTCACGATGCTGGGCTGGGAATCCACATGGCCGATCTTCCAACCCAGTCGCTGCCCGAAGGCAGTCAGATCAAATTCACGTTCTACTGGCCGGACGCCGGTCATTGGGAAGGCAAAGACTTCATGGTCCGCATCGCCGCCTGGCGCAGAGAAGGAACGGTCTCGGCGGAAAGCCGTGAGACAAATGGAAAACAAGGCTAAATCGGAGGTGAAACCTTTTGTTTATGTCGCGGTGGGGATCGCGGCCGTTGGCGGCCTGCTCTTTGGCTATGATACGGGCGTTATTTCCGGGGCCATACTGTTCATTAAACAACAGTTTTCCCTGTCGGCCACCATGGAGGAAATCGTCGTCAGTTCCGTTTTAGTGGGTGCCGTTGTTGGCGCGACTATCGGAGGCGCTCTGACTGGCCGCTTCGGCCGCCGCAAAATGATCATACTGGCCGGTATTATCTTTACGGTCAGCGCCATCGGCACGACTCTAGCACCAACGGTTAGCTGGTTGATTGCGGCCAGGGTAGTGAGCGGACTCGCCATCGGTATCGCTTCATTTATTTCTCCGATGTATATCGCCGAACTGGTGCCGGCAAACGTTCGCGGTTCTTTGGTGGCGGTCAACATGCTGGCGATTACCAGCGGCATCGTGGTTGCCTACTTGGTGGACTATGCCTTTTCGTTCAGCGGAGGATGGCGCTATATGTTTGGCCTGGCGGCAATCCCCTCCATCGTCTTGGCCATTGGCATGTGGCGGTTGCCGGACAGTCCGCGCTGGTTGATCAGCCGTTCCATGTTGGGGCAGGCCAAGCAGGTTCTACAGCGGGTCCGGACTGATGCCGACGTCAGTCCGGAAATCACGGACATCCAGAAAAGTATGGACCAACAGGGTGTCGGCGGGATGAAAGGACTGTTCCGGCCTTCACTCCGGATGCCCCTTATCGTCGGCTTGGGGCTGGCGGTATTTCAGCAGATAACCGGCATTAACACGGTCATCTATTACGCCCCGACCATTTTCAAGTTCGCCGGCATAGCCGCTGTGGGTCCCGCGATCCTGGCCGGAGCGGGGTTGACCATGGTCATGTGGCTTTTTCATGTGCTGGCCATCTTTTTGCTGGACCGCGTTGGCCGGAGGCCTTTGTTACTGGTCGGAGTGGCCGGCCAGGTTATTGGGTTGGCGATTTTGGGCGCGGCTTTCCATTTCCAGCAGTTGGCGAGTTTCAAAAGTTATGTCGCCATTGGCGGCCTGGTGATCTATGTCGCGTGTTTCGCCTTTGGACTCGGGCCGATCTTCTGGCTGCTGATTTCCGAGATCTATCCACTGAAGATCCGGGGCGCGGCCATGAGCGCCGTGACGGTTACCAACTGGGCCTTGAACCTGGTGGTGGCCGTAACCTTCCTGACCCTGGTAGGGGTTCTGGGGCACGCGGGAACTTTCTGGCTATACGGTGTCATCGCAATCGGCGCCTGGGTCTTCTTTTATCTGCTGGTGCCGGAAACCAAAGGGAAGACTCTGGAACAAATTGAAGAGCACTGGCGGTTAAGAAAGCCTGCACGGGCATTATGAAGGCATGGCAAAGCGGATATGATGCGCACCCTTTCTAAAACTGCAAAATGAAGAAGGATTCATCCATGAAACCGGCTAACCCACGTATCCTGACGATCAATGGCGGATCATCGAGTATCAAGTTCGCGGTCTTCGATGCCGGTGACTCGCTCCGACGGATTCTGGATGGCAGGATCGACAGGATTGGACTGCCGGAGGCCACCTTGCGCGTGAAAGGCGTGGATCAGGCGGACAACTTGTCGCGGTTAGTGACGGCGCCGGATCACACCTCGGCGGTGAGCGTTCTGGTGGATTGGATCGAGGAACGCAATGGGCGCGATGGATTGACCGCGGTTGGGCACCGCGTAGTGCATGGAGGGCCAAAGTATTACAAGCCGCAGCGAATCAATCGGGAAATGGTTGAGGAACTGCGCCGGCTCAGTCCATTCGATCCCGACCACATGCCCGAGGAAATCCTGTTGGCCGAGGCGTTTCATCGCCGATTTCCTGACCTGCCCCAAGTGGCGTGTTTTGACACGGCTTTTCACCACGACCTGCCGCGGGTCGCCCAGATGTTGCCGATCCCGCGCCGGTACGAGGCGCAGGGCGTGCGGCGGTACGGGTTCCACGGGTTGTCGTATGCATTTCTGATGGAAGAACTCGCGCGCCTCGGCGACCCGGGTGCAACGACTGGCCGCGTCATCCTCGGCCACCTTGGCAATGGCGCGAGTCTGGCGGCAGTGCGTGACGGCAAATCCGTGGACACAAGCATGAGTTTCACCCCGACTGCCGGAGTGCCGATGAGCACCCGCTCTGGCGATCTCGATCCCGGTCTGGTGTGGTATCTGGCGCGCACTGAAAAAATGAATGCGAAACAATTCAATGAGATGGTCAATTTCCAATCCGGACTGCTCGGGATATCCGAGACCAGTTCCGACATGCATGACCTGCTGGAGAGTGAAACGCAGGACGCGCGAGCGGCTGAAGCGGTTGCATTGTTCTGCTACCAGGTGAAGAAATGGATCGGCGCATTCGCTGCGGCGCTCGGCGGACTGGACACGCTGGTGTTCGCCGGTGGCATCGGGGAGAACGCGCCCACAGCCCGCACCCGGATTTGCGAAGGGCTGGGATTTCTTGGAATTGAACTCGAAGAGAGGCGAAACGCGGTGAATGAGGGCCTGATTTCCGCCGCGGGCAGCCGGGTTGCGGTCCGCGTCATTCGCACGGACGAAGAACTGATGATTGCTAAGACGGTTTGCGGCGTTCTTGGCCTTGGCATGCCCGGTGAGAATGGCGCAACGGAAGGAGATTTGTGATGAATCAGGCACACGGATGGATGAATGGCGGGATGGGCGGAGGGATGTGGCTTTGGACGGTGATCGCCGTCCTGGTGGTGGTCGCGCTGCTCTTCATGATCGGCAGGCGGTCCAAGAAATAATCGTGAGTTCACGACCCGTCCGTGAAGTGACCTGTTATGCCTGAACGGACACGTGTGTTGGGAGAGGGGAATCAACATGCTTGATGGTGGGATGCTTCTGTGGTTCCTTCTGACCGCACTATCGCTGTTGTTTGTGGTGGTTGACGTTCGTACCACGCCGGAATCCCCGGGCCTCAAGTGGGGTTCATATTACTCACCGCGTACACGGGGCCGCTGGGAGCATTTCTGTATGTATTGGGTTCTCGTGAAGCACTCCCCGGGCTGCACGAACGCTACGTCGCGGCACGCTGGAGGCAGGTTCTGGGTTCGACCATGCATTGTGTAGCCGGCGATCGCGTGGGAATCCTGGCGGGGGAGGTCATCGCCAATGGAAAGGCCTTCTATTGTGCGGCGACTACTGTCGGCACGAGTTTCTGCCCGGTCCCGCCGGCGCCAAGCCGGAGACCGGGTCTGGAAGCCGCTGTGGATTACAACGCTGTGAATGTGGACGTGATTCCCGCGGGGCCATGCGTGTTGCGTTCCGCGTGATTCACACGGACGAGGGAAGCATGATCGCCAAGACGGGGTGCTGCGTTCTCGGCCTTGGCTGAAAAGGGAGAATTGAATGATGGACTCACAAACTCTTTCCCCGGAACTGCTGCATAAGATGGATGCCTACTGGCGCGCCGCCAACTATCTGTCGGTCGGCCAGATTTATCTCTACGACAATCCGCTGCTGAAGGAGCCGCTGAAACTATCGCACGTGAAGCCGCTGGTGGTCGGACACTGGGGCACCACGCCGGGCCAGAATTTCATCTACGTTCATCTGAACCGGGTCATCAAGAAGTACGACCTGGATATGTTCTACATCGCCGGTCCCGGCCACGGCGGGCCGGCGCTGGTGGGCAATACTTACCTCGAGGGCTCCTACAGCGAGATTTATCCGAAGATCAGCCAGGACGAGGCCGGGATGCAAAAGCTGTTCAAGCAATTCTCGTTTCCCGGCGGGATCTCCAGCCATGTTGCGCCGACAACGCCGGGTTCGATTCACGAAGGCGGCGAGCTCGGGTACTCGCTCAGCCACGCCTTCGGGGCCGCGTTCGACAATCCGGATCTGATCGTCGCCTGCATCATCGGCGATGGTGAAGCGGAAACAGCCTCTTTGGCGACCTCATGGCAGTCCAACAAGTTTCTCGACCCGATTACCGACGGAGCCGTGCTGCCGATCCTGCACCTCAATGGCTACAAAATCAGTAATCCGACGGTTCTGGCCCGCATCGAGCATGAGGAACTCGATCAATTTCTACGAGGCTGCGGCTGGACGCCCCATTTTGTCGAAGGTGATGAACCGGAACAGATGCACGAACGCATGGCCACCACCTTGGATAAGGCCATCGAGGACATCCGGCAAATCCAAAGCAATGCACGGAACAACAACGATGCCACTCGGCCGCGCTGGCCGATGATTGTCCTCAAGTCACCCAAGGGCTGGACGGGGCCGAAAGTCGTCGATGGGCTGCAAATCGAAGGCACTTTCCGAGCCCACCAGGTGCCGCTCCTGGTGGATGCCGGGCATCCCGATCATGTCAAGCAACTGGAAGGCTGGATGAAAAGCTACAAGGCCGAGGAGTTGTTTGATGAAAATGGGAGACTCATTGCCGATTTGGCCGAGCTGGCGCCGAAGGGCGACCGCCGGATGGGCGCCAATCCACACGCCAACGGCGGAATTCTGCTGCGCGACCTGCGCATGCCGGATTTCCGCGTCCACGCGGTGAATGTGCCTTCGCCCGGCGCCGTTGACGGCCAAGATACGCTCGTGTTGGGAAAGTTTCTGCGTGACGTGGCTCAGCTGAATCAGGACCAGCGCAATTTTCGCGTCTTCGGTCCCGATGAGACAGTTTCGAATCTCCTGAGCGCGGTGTTTGAAACCACCAACCGTCAGTGGGACGCCCGGCAAGTGACAAATGATGAATTCCTCGCGCCCGATGGACGCGTGCTGGACTCGATGCTCAGCGAGAACCAGTGCGAGGGCTGGCTCGAAGGATATCTTCTGACCGGGCGGCACGGGTTGTTCAACTGCTATGAGGCCTTTATTCGCATCGTCGACTCGATGTTCAGTCAACACGCCAAGTGGCTGAAGGTAACGTTGGAACTGCCCTGGCGCCGGAAGATCGCCTCGCTGAACTATCTGCTCGCCTCACACGTCTGGCAGCAGGATCACAACGGCTTCACGCACCAGGATCCTGGATTCCTCGACCACGTCATCAATAAGAAGGCGGATATCGTGCGCGTTTATCTTCCGCCCGACGCCAACTGCCTGTTGTCGGTTGTGGATCACTGCCTGCGCAGCCGGAATTACGTCAACGTGGTGGTTGCCGGCAAGCACGCTCTTCCCCAATGGCTGACCATGGAAGAGGCGGTCGTTCATTGCACCGAAGGAATTGGCATCTGGCAATGGGCCAGCAACGACCAAGGCGCCGAGCCGGACGTGGTGATGGGCTGCTGCGGTGACACGCCAACCCTGGAGATTTTGGCCGCGGTTTCCATCCTTCGCCAACATCTGCCCGACCTGAAAATCCGGGTGATCAATGTCGTTGATCTCATGAAGCTGCAATCGGCGAGTGAGCACCCGCACGGACTGAGCGAAGCGGATTACGATTCGCTTTTCACCAAAGATAAACACATCATCTTTGGCTTCCATGGATACCCGTGGCTGGTCCACCGGCTGACCTACCGCCGCACCAACCGCAACCTCCATGTCCGGGGCTACAAGGAAGAGGGCACGATCACGACGGTCTTTGACATGAGGGTGCAGAACGACCTGGACCGGTTCCACCTTGTGCAAGACGTGATCGATCGGCTGCCGCATTTGGGTTCCAAGGGCGCCTACCTGAAGCAGCAGATGCAGGACAAGCTCGTCGAGCACAAACATTACATTGATAAAAACGGCCAGGATTTGCCGGAGATCAGGGATTGGAAATGGGGCAATCTCAAATGAATACACAAGCACGTATCGAAATGATTCTGAAGCCGAACCTGGAGCTGCCGGGAGTGGCCTGCCCCGAGCAGGAAGTGGTGGACGAGGTAGCCGACGATGTTCGATTCAAGTCGCGACTGCCCCGGCGGTTTGCTCTTTCGCTTGCCCGCGTCATCCAGCAACCGGTCTTGGAAAGTTGGCAAGGCGAGGAGCCCCACATGTTGGCGGCACGGCATGCTTTCTATGGTCGAGCCGGGTGTAACCGGGCTACCCACCGTGGCGAATACAATGCCGCGATGGAGCGAGATGGTCGGGAGCGTGTGCCCCGAGGCGGATCATCCACGAAACGTGCTACGAGCAACCGATGAAACCGGACATGCGCCCACACTTCATCGTCGGTAACTGGAAGATGTACACGAACGCCGCCGAGGCCAGGCAGCTAACCAAGGCGATAGTGGATGGCGTATACACTATGAGCATGGGGGATAGAGCATCCGTCGCCGTCTGTCCGCCCTTCCCTTATCTGGCCCTTGTCGGAGAGATTCTCAAGGAAAGCCGAGTCGCACTCGGGGCGCAGAACCTCTATCCCGAAAAGGAAGGCGCGTTTACCGGCGAGGTCAGCCCCACGATGCTCCTCGATCTCGGCTGCAGGTACGTCATCCTCGGACACAGCGAGCGCCGGCATAAACTCGGCGAGTCCGATTCGTTCATCAACCAAAAGGTGCGGGTTGCTCTTGCCGCAGGTCTCGATGTGATCTTGTGCGTCGGCGAGACTCTGGACCAACGCAAGGCCGACCAGACCACAGCAGTGCTCGACCGGCAACTCATCCAGGGATTGGCCGGCGTGTCGGCGGATACCTTGACCCACCTGAGCATCGCGTATGAACCGATCTGGGCAATCGGCAATCTCGGACACCAAGCCACCCCCGAGCAGGCTCAGGAGGCGCACAGCCTCATCCGGCGACGCTTCAGTCAGATATTCGACGAGAAATCAGCTCAGACGCTTGTCATACAGTACGGCGGCAGCGTCAAGCCGGAAAACGCCTCCGCACTGCTTAGTTGCCACGGCGTGGACGGCGCTCTCATCGGCGGCGCCAGCCTGAATGCCGGCGAGTTCCTGGCCATCGTCAGGGCTGGGATCATCGAGGCGCAAAAAAAAGGGAGATCAGCATGACAGCAATCGCACAACCCACCACATGCGCGGCGTGGAAGGCCCTCGAAGCCCATTACCAAAAGATCCGCGAGTTGCACCTCCGCCAACTCTTCGCGGACGACGCCACCCGGGGGGAACGGATGGCGGTCGAGGCCATCGGCATCTACTTCGACTACTCGAAGCACCGCATTACCGATGAGACTCTGAGGCTTTTGTTGCAATTGGCGGAAGAGTCCGGTCTACGGGCCCGCATGGATGCCATGTTTCGCGGGGACAAAATCAATGTCACGGAAAAGCGAGCCGTCCTGCACGTGGCCCTGCGCGCCCCCCAAGGGCAATCCATCGTTGTGAACGGGGAGGACGTGGTGCCGCAGGTGCATGCCGTCCTGAGCAGGATGGCTGACTTCGCCAGCCGGGTGCGCGGCGGGGAGTGGAGGGGCCACACCGGCAAACCGATCCGCAACGTCATCAATGTCGGCATTGGCGGGTCCGATCTGGGGCCGGTGATGGCGTACGAGGCATTGCGGTATTACAGCCAGCGCAACCTGACCTTTCGTTTTGTTTCCAACGTCGACGGCACTGATTTCGCCGAGGCCACCCGCGACCTCCAAGCCGAGGAAACGCTCTTCGTCATCTCGTCGAAGACTTTTACGACGCTTGAGACGATGACCAACGCGCACACGGCCCGCGATTGGGCCCTTAAGTCTTTGAAAGATACTGCCGCTGTTGCCAAACATTTCGTCGCTGTCTCTACCAACGCCGAGCAGGTGGCGAAGTTCGGCATAGACCCCGCCAACATGTTCGAGTTTTGGGATTGGGTCGGTGGGCGTTACTCGATGGATTCGGCGATTGGTCTCTCCACAATGCTGGCCATCGGCCCCAGCCATTTCCGTGCCATGCTCGACGGCTTCCACCAGATGGACGAGCATTTTCGCACGGCTCCTTTCGAACGCAACTTGCCGGTGCTCATGGGCCTGTTAGGCCTCTGGTACAACAATTTCTTCGGTACTCAGACCGCGGCGGTTCTGCCGTATGAGCAGTACCTAAAACGCTTCCCGGCTTACCTCCAGCAGTTGACGATGGAAAGCAATGGCAAGCACGTCACCCTTGATGGGACTGAGGTTGTCTACCAAACCGGTCCAATCTACTGGGGAGAGCCGGGTACCAATGGCCAGCATTCCTTTTACCAACTGATTCATCAGGGGACCAAGCTCATCCCTTGTGACTTCATCGGGTTTGTCCAGCCGCTGAACCCCCTCGGCCGCCACCACGACTTGCTCCTGGCCAACGTGTTTGCCCAGGCGGAAGCGCTGGCCTTTGGCAAAACATCGCAGGAGGTCCGGGCTGAGGGCACACCCGAATGGCTGGTACCGCACAAAACCTTCGAGGGGAACCGTCCGTCCAGCACGATACTCCTGGAACGACTGACGCCCGCGGCGCTCGGAAAGCTCGTGGCGCTGTACGAACACAGCGTCTTCACGCAAGGCGCCATCTGGCGCGTCGACTCATTTGACCAGTGGGGCGTTGAATTGGGGAAGGCGCTTGCGGCGCGCATCATTCCCGAACTGGAGACTGAGACCAAGGACCAACTCAAGCACGACAGCTCAACGAATACCCTGATCCGGCGCTACAGGAAATCGAAGCAATTACGAGCATGACAATAAATATCGCAGAAGTCGCGACTCTTGCGGCACAGCGAGAGCGGGAGGAATACCCATTATGAAGCCCAATGGCGAACAGCCCAAGTCTCCCGAATCGAAGCCCAAAGGGCGCGAAACGGAATCGGGGTCCAAGCCCGATCCGAAGGATGATCTGAAATCCCTGCCCGTGCCGGAAGTGGAGAAAAAATTGGGGTCGTCGCCGGACGGCCTCAGCCAAGCCGAAGCGCAGAAACGACTGAAGCAATACGGCCCGAACGAGATCGCGGAAAAGAAGACGAATGGATTACTCAAGTTCCTCACCTATTTCTGGGGCCCCATCCCGTGGATGATCGAAGGCGCCGTGATTCTGTCGGGTGTGGTGCGGCACTGGCTGGATTTGTTCATCATCCTTTTCCTGCTTTGTTCCAACGCGGTGGTGGGGTTCTGGGAAGAACACCAGGCGGGCGACGCCATCGCCGCTCTGAGGGCCAAGCTGGCGGTCAAGGCCACGGTGAAACGGGATGGGAAGTGGGCCACGCCGGAGGCGCGTGAGCTGGTGCCGGGCGATGTAATCCGCGTTCGCCTGGGGGACATTGTGCCGGCCGATGCGCGCTTGCTGGCGGGCGACCCGGTGGAAGTGGATCAATCGGCGTTGACAGGCGAATCGTTGCCCGTCACCCGCAAGCCCGGCGAGACGCTGTTTTCGGGCTCCATCATTCGCCAGGGCGAAACCGACGCGATGGTCTACGCCACCGGCGCGAATACCTATTTCGGCAAGACCGCGCAACTGGTCGAGGAGGCTCATACCGTCAGCCACTTCCAGCGTTCCGTGCTGAAGATCGGCGACTACCTGATCATCCTGGCGGTGGCTCTGGTGGCGGTGATTGTTGCCGTTGCGCTCTTCCGGCACGATCCCGTCCTCGATACGTTGGAGTTTGCCCTGGTGCTTCTGGTCGCCGCGATCCCCGTGGCGATGCCGACGGTGCTGTCGGTGACCATGGCCGTCGGCGCGCGCCTGTTGGCGAAAAAAGAAGTGATTGTGACGCGGTTGTCAGCGATCGAGGAACTGGCAGGCGTGGACATCCTATGCTCGGACAAGACCGGGACCCTGACCCAGAACAAGCTAACGTTGGGCGATCCGTTCACCGTGAACAACATCCCTGGCGATCAGGTTATTTTCTGGGCCGCACTCGCTTCGCGCCCGGAAGACAAGGACACGATCGACCTGGCGGTGATCGGCGGCGTGAAGGACGATCAGGCATTGCAGGGCTATCAGGTGGTCCATTTCCAGCCGTTTGACCCGGTGCATAAGCGCACCGAAGCCACCGTCAAAGGCGGGGACGGAAAGCAGTTCTACGTGGCCAAGGGAGCACCGCAGGTCATTCTGGAGATGTCGACCAACGTCGGCGAAGTAAAGTCCTCCGTCGAGAAAGCCGTCAATGAATTTGCCGGGCGCGGCTTCCGTTCCCTGGGCGTGGCTCGGGCAGATCAGGAAAATCAGTGGCAGTTTGTTGGCGTGTTGCCATTGTTCGATCCGCCACGCGAGCAGGCCAAGGCAACCATCGCGAGCGCGCATGAGATGGGTGTGAAGGTAAAGATGGTTACGGGCGATCAATTGGCCATCGCCCGGGAAACGGCAAAACAACTGGGGATGGGCACGAACATCCTCGACGCCAGCTCTTTGGGCGACAAGAAGCAACAGGACACGGAGCAGTCGGCCGAGGCCATCGAAAAGGCCGATGGTTTCGCCCAGGTATTCCCCGCACACAAGTTCCACATTGTAAAGGTGCTGCAAAAGCTCGGGCACTTTGTCGGTATGACCGGCGACGGGGTGAACGACGCGCCGGCGCTGAAGCAAGCCGACTGCGGCATCGCCGTGTCGGGGGCGACCGACGCGGCGCGCGCGGCGGCGTCGATCGTGCTGTTGGCGCCCGGCCTGTCGGTCATCATCGACGCGATCAAGGAGAGCCGGAAAATTGTCCAGCGGATGAACAGCTATGCAATCTACCGCATCGCTGAAACGCTGCGCGTGCTGCTGTTCATGGTTCTGGCGATCCTGATCTTTAACTTCTACCCGGTGACCGCGGTGATGATCGTGATGCTGGCGGTGCTCAACGACGGAGCCATCCTCTCTATCGCCTATGACAACGTTCGTTACAAGGACAAGCCCGAGTCCTGGGACATGCGCCTGGTGCTCGGGATCGCCACGGTGCTGGGCCTGGTCGGCCCCGTGGCCGCGTTTGGTCTGTTTTACATTGGCGACCGTGTATTTCACCTCGGGCACCCGGAACTCCAAACGTTGATGTATCTGCTGTTGTCCGTGGCCGGACATTTGACGATTTTCCTTACGCGCACGCGCGGTCCGTTCTGGTCCATACGCCCCGCGCGGGTTCTGTGGATGGCGGTGCTCGGCACGCAGACGATCGCAACACTGATTGCGGTTTACGGGCTGTTTATGCCGCCCCTCGGCTGGAAGTTGGCAGCCCTCGTTTGGGTCTATGCTCTTGTCTGGGCCCTCCTGACGGACCGCGTGAAGCTGGTTGCCTATCGTGTTTTCGACCCTACCAAAGCCCCATTGTTGATGAAGAAGCCGCTCGATCTTACGCCGCAAATCGCCGCGCGGGCCTACGAACTCTACCAGCAGCGAGTCCGGGGCCTTAGCCAGGCAGATCAAGACTGGCATGAGGCTGAGCGTGAGATCCGGGAAAATGAAGCCAAAGCCCGGATGAAGCCTGAAGCCAAAGCCTGAGGCCAAGGCCGAACCACCGGCCGATTCGACGCCGCAGATCGTCAAGCGAGTTTATGAACTCTACGAGGAATTGGGACGCGAAGACGTGCGAGAAGTTGAGGAATGAGAGAAGGCCAAGCGGGAGAATCGGAAAGATGAGCCCGACAAATCAACAGATGAGAACAAGGCGGCTGACACGGTTGAAGGGGTGAAGATGGAAATCAATTCCAAGGATTTCCGTGTGCGCCCCGGAGAAAAGGTAAAATTCCATAAGTGGCCGACGCTGATAAAGCCCTTTTGCAAGTCGAAGAAGCGATATCAAGAACTCTTGGAAAAACACGTTGAGGAGTTGAGCTTTCTGCAATACCTTCACTACGTGTCCGACCACTGTGCATTGCTGCTGCTTTTTCAGGCGTTGGACGCTGCTGGCAAGGACGGCTCCGTCCGTCATGTCATGTCAGGGGTCAATCCGCAAGGCTGCGAGGTTTTCAGCTTCAAACAGCCGAGCGCCGAAGAACTGAAACATGACTTTCTGTGGCGCACGACGTGCCGACTTCCCGAACGCGGGAGGATCGGCATCTTCAATCGTTCCTATTACGAGGAGGTGCTGGTCGTGCGGGTGCATCCGGAGATTCTCCGCAACCAGGGGCTTC
>DATLRW010000059.1:0-2159 GCA_035534495.1 Candidatus Dormiibacterota bacterium
ACAGCACCTTCTTCCTAGCGCGGATTATTAATGGTCCCGTAGCTGGCTTCGCAAGCGCGTCGCGTCGGCCGAGCCGCCGGTGCGACAAGCAAGGTACTTTTTCCGCTTGCCGTAGGCAAGCGGCGCCCGTTAAGGGGAAAAACGGAAGTCGGCAGTACAAGGAAACCGCAAGGCCGGAGTGTCATCGAGCCAGAAGTACGACGCTGGACCGGGGGCCCACGGGGTAAGTTTGTGGAACTTCCCAAAGTGGTTCCTCGCCCGCGGCGAAAAGATCTTGCGGCGCTTCGCGCGCGGTGTCGATGGCCCGATGCCACCGAGCCCCCGGCGGTGCGGGGGGCAAAGCGAAATCGACGGCGTCGGCACCGGCGTTGAACATCAGGTAAAGCCCCTCTTGTCCGTTTTCCTGGATCAGGCAGGCGAGTGCCTTGCCCTTTGGGTCGGCCCAGTTCGGTAATCCCCCGTGCGGACCAAACCAGTCGATCTCGGCGTCCGTGTAGAATCGCTCGTTGCTCAGAACCGGATGGACACGACGGAATGCGATCATGCCGCGAGTGAAGCGGAAGATCTCCCTGTGCCGTTCCAGACAGGTCCAGTCATGCCAGCTCGTTTCGTCGTCCTGGCAGTAGGCGTTATTGTTGCCGCCTTGCGTGCGGCGGAATTCGTCGCCACCCAGCAGCATGGGAACGCCGCGCGAGATCAACAGCGTCAACAGGAAGTTTTTGAGCTGGCTTCTCCGCACGGCCTCGATCCGGGCATCCGTCGTCTCGCCTTCAGCGCCGTAGTTCTCGCTGAAGTCGGCGTCGGTCCCGTCGTGGTTGTTCTCTCCGTTTTCCTCATTGTGCTTGTGGCGATAGCTCACCAGGTCGTTCAGGGTGAAGCCGTCGTGACAGGTGACGAAGTTGATGCTCCCCTCGGGGCCTTTGCCCGAGGCGGTGTAGATGTCGGCACTGCCGCAGATTCTGCTGGCGAACGAACCGAGCATCCCATCGTCGCCGCGCCAGAAACGCCGGACGTCATCCCGGTACCGGCCGTTCCACTCCGCCCAACGCCGCTCCGAAAAACTACCCACCTGGTACGCGCCGGCGGCGTCCCAGGCCTCGGCGATGATCTTTACGTCTCTCAGGATCGGATCCTCGGCGATCCGTTCGAGAAGCGGGGCATTGGCCAGCAATTTGCCCGTTTCGTCCCGGCCGAGAACCGACGCCAGGTCGAACCGAAATCCGTCCACATGCATCTCGATCATCCAATAACGGAGCGCGGCCAAGATCTGGTCCCGCACCACGGGATGATTGGCGTTGATGGTGTTGCCTGTGCCCGTGCAGTCCTTGTAGTGGCGTTTGTCGTCCGCCAGCGTGTAAAAGATCGCGTTATCCATCCCGCGAAAGCAGAGCGTCGGACCCAGCTCGTTTCCCTCCGCCGTGTGATTGAACACCACGTCCAGAATCACTTCGATGCCTGCCTTGTGAAAAGCCCGGACCATTTCCTTGAACTCCAGCTTCTGCTGGCCCAGATCTCCGGAACTGCTGTAAGAGGCTTTGGGGGCAAAGAAAAGCACGGGGTCGTAGCCCCAGTAATTCCTGAGCGGTTGACTCGTTCGCGGGTTCTTGCGAGTGACCGAGTTTTCATTGAACTCCTGGACCGGCATCAGTTCCACGGCGGTCACTCCCAGGGTTTTCAGATAGGGAATCTTTTCCATCAAGCCTCGGTACGTGCCGGGATGCTCCACACCGGAGTTGGGATGGATCGTGAACCCTCGCACATGTGTTTCGTAAATGACAGTCTTCGACCATGGATGCCGGGGCGGCTGGTCTCCGTCCCACTCGAAGGGCTCATTACCGAAGACGCATTTCGGCACCGAACTCGAATTGTCCAGCGTCGAGAGAGCCAGGTCTTGCTCCGGCGCCGACGGATCGTATCCACGCGCCGACGCGAAATTCCACGGGGGCCGCCGCGAAATCGCGGTAGCGAAGGGGTCGAGGAGCAGCTTGTTGAAATTGAAACGATGTCCTTGGCTGGGTTCGTAAGGGCCATCCACGCGGTAGGCATAGAGTTGGCCGGGACCGATCCCCTCCACCCAAACGTGCCATACGTCGCCGGTGCGGTGGCGCGCCGCATCCAGCTCGATCACCCGGGCGGGCGCTGAGGCTTCGGGATGGTCG
>DATLRW010000060.1:0-4696 GCA_035534495.1 Candidatus Dormiibacterota bacterium
GATCGGAGTGGCGAACGCGCTCCTTGCAGCTTTGGGCTTGATCGCCCTCTTCGCCTTTGGGGCAACCGCCGCCGCTCGGACAACGCAGGGTACCATGACAGTCCAGGAGACCATTGACGTTACCGGCCGACCCATACCGGAAGCCCTGGACGTGATCGAAAAGCGCTATGGAGTGCCAATCGATTACTCCGACCCGGTGTACGCCAGCAGCATGGACACGCAGCTTCTATACATCATCCATGGGAAACGCGTACCGGTGCCACCGTTGGTTCCCAAACTCTACACGCTGCATTTTGAATATCTAGCCGAAAAGGGCCCTCCGGGGACTGAGACGGTTGGGCCGCCAGTCGAAGGTATGACTGCGATGATCCAGCGATTGCTCGACCAGTTTGCCGCCCAAGGAGGACCGGTCTTCGGCGTTCGGAAAGTCATGATGCCCTATGGACCGCGATGGGAAGTCTATCCGGTAAGGGCGCGCAACGCGCTGGACGTTTTCGTAGCCCAGCCGGACTTTCTCGGGGCGACAGTTCACATTCCGCTAGCGGCTGAAGAGTCTGGCTCGCCGCTCGATGTGATTGCAGAACAGCTAACCCAAAAGTGGGGACGCAAGTTCGTGGTGATGATGGTCCAGGCCCCCGGCTCCGACAGCGGGGGACGACCGCCTATGCCCGTTCTGAGCGGGGAGAACATTTCAGCTAGGCAGGCCCTTGCGGAACTCATGGGCACATGGGGCGCGTTCAGAATATTCTATGTTCCTGGCCAAGACAGCTTCTTCATAAACGTAGGCATGGTGCCTCGCCGGCCGCCGCCACGGCCGCCCGTGCCACCGCCGCCCGAACCGGCGCACAACGGTCGCGTGCCACCGGGCGTTTGGATCATGCGCTCCAGGAGCCCCGGTGGCAGACTCGTGATCCAGGTTTCCCTATCGCGCGCGGGCTACCTTCACACGGTCCCGACCACGCAGTGGGATGCGGACGCCGTCGACGCCACTCGCAGGTTTCAGGCGGCAAACGGACTGCCGGCCACCGGACAGCTCGACCCGGAGACCATCCTCAAGCTTGAGCCGTTCCTTCCGAAACTGACCCCCGAGCGCAGGCCTTACGTCCCGATGTCGCCTGCCCTTGCGTACTGGCTGCAGAGCACGCGGCGAGGCTGGAGAGACGTGCAAACGGCCCTCACAAAGGCGGGATTCTATTCCGGCGACACAACCGGCAGTCTCGATCGGAAGACCCACGAAGCCCTGCAGGCGTTTCAGCAGGCGAACAGTCTACAAGTCACCGGCGAACTCAACTACAAGACGGCCGAGAAGCTCGCGCCCCTCCTGCCGAAAGCGGAGTAGCGGCCCGTCATCTCTTTCTGGCGCGGGATCTACGGCTTCGACGATATTGGGATCCAGAGCCAGGGCGTAACCTGGTACCAGGAGCACCTACCGACGCTCCCCGTGCAGCATGACCATCCCTCAGGCCATGAACATCGACGCCTTCAATAGCAACCCCACGTATACGACCAATACACTGATTTTCGAGATCGATTCGAGCACGATATATTCGAAGATAGAACTTCAGGTCGGCGGGACCGCGCAGGAGTGCGAAAACTATCCCAGCATGAAGGGCCATTGCAAATGAGGGAGGGCATTATGAAATTCACACGCACCCTAGTCGCCCAAGCCGTCCTCGTTTGCCTCCTGTTTGGCTGCGGATCGGCTATTGCACAAACAACCAACCAAAACGCGACGGTGGAAACGTTCACTGTCACGGGCGCCAGGCCCGTTTCCGAAGCCATGGACGTGATCGAGAGAAGATACGGCGTATTGATCGACTATGTCGACCCGCTGTACGAAGCTCCTGAGGACATCGAACGGGTGGCCTCCAAGCCTGGGCATATCATCCCGGTCCCGAAGGTCCGCACGCTCTCCGTGCAATACACGCAGGTGAACGAGCCGCCCAAGAATATTCCCTACCTCGATTGCCCCTTGGGCGGAGGCGGCTGCGTTCCGGTCAGCAATTGGCCACGGGGCGGGATCACCGCTCTGATACAGAAGGTGCTGGACCAGTTCGCCGCGGACGGAGGCCAGGTCTTTGGCGTGCGCAAGCTCAATATGTCTTACGGCCCGCGATGGGAGGTGTACCCGGAGCGAGTAAGGGACCAGGGAGGAACATTCGGATATCAGCCGGACATCCTCGGGGCCATCGTCAACATCCCCGAGGAAAAACGCACGTGGGCACAGATGCTCGGCGACATTCTCAGCCAGCTCACGGCCAGCTGGGGCCGCGAATTCGGTGTCGCCACGGGGCCCTTCGATGGGAGTCCTATGCCTGGGTCATCTATGCCTCCTCCCCCCGAGCGGGGCGCCGACAACATCACGGCCGAAAAAGCCCTCGCGCAACTAACTACTGGATCAGTGGCTCGTCCTGCGGATCAACTACGCGCCGGACGACGGCACATATGTCGTCAATATAGTCAATTTGCCGCACAGACCGCTTCCGCGCCCTCCGAACCCTCCGCAGCCCAAACCGCCGAATCTCGCGCCGAAGTCCCAGCCCATAATCGTGTGGATGGGAATGGCGGCAACTCCGAAAGGCGTTCTGGACCTGCAAACCGCTCTGGCCAAGGCGGGCTACCTCCACACGCCGCCGACCACGCACTGGGACAAGAATGCCGCCCAGGCCCTCCGCCGGCTCCAGGCCGCTCACCATTTCCCTGTCACAGGCAAGATCGACGGGCTGACGATCGGCAAGCTCGCGCCATATCTGCCGAAGCTGTCGTTTCCCCCGCCGCCGTCATACCTGACGCCGAATCCCTTGGGACGCTTTTTACTCAACTGGTTGCAGAGCACACGGCGTGGGCAAATGGATATCCAACGCGCGCTGGCCGAAGAAGGTTTTTATAGCGGGCCGCTCACCGGAGCTTTCGATCTGAAAACGCGCAACGCGCTGGAGGCCTATCAGAAAGCCAATGGGCTCACCCCCACCGGCATCTTCGACGATGCGACATCGAGGAAACTCGCGCCGCTCCTGCTGAAAATGAAAGATTGATCTCCTGCTGTCCGGAAACTCGCGCCCTAGGGCCGCGCGGCGCGGTCGAGGAAAAGCGTGACGCTGCCTTGCGGCCGCACCAGGGACGCCGGGTACTCGGCCGATCCGTCCGGGCCGAGGTTCAGCAATTTCGAGAGAATGGGCCGCTTATCCGCTCCGGCAGCGAGAAAGAAAACGGCCCTCGCGGCGTTGATGGCCGGCAGGGTGAGCGTCAGGCGCAGCGGCGGCTGGGCCTGCACACGCACCGGCACGACCCAGCGCTCATTTTCGGCCAAGGCCGGTGAGCCCGGGAAAAGCGAAGCGGTGTGGCCCTCGGGCCCGATGCCGAGAAGCAGCAGATCGAAGCGCGGGCCCTCCATGCCGAAGTGCGCGCGCAAGGTCTGCTCATACTCCCGCGCCGCATCGCCGGGATCGGCAAAGGTTGTGGGAAGGGGATGGACGTTTTCCGGTGGAATGCCCAGCGGATCGATGAGCGACTCGCGGGCCATGCGGTAATTGCTCAAAGAATCTTCGCCGGAGACGTACCGCTCGTCGCCCCAAAACAGGTGTGTGCGGCTCCAGTCGATTTTGTCGCGATATTCCGCGGCGAGAATTTCGTACATTCCCTGCGGGGTGTGACCTCCGGCCAGCCCCAGATCAAAGCGGCCCCGGCTCGCGACGGCGGCCTTGGCGATCCGGGCCAGCTCCGCGGCCGCCGCGCGGCTCAACCCCTCGCGGTCTTCCCACAGGCTCGTCTGCCAATTCAAGATGCCACGACGCTTTCGGCCACCGCGGCCGGCACGCTCAACCCCAACCGCTCGACCTCCTTCGGTCCCCACGTTCCGGCCGGATAGAGCGCAATGGGCGGCGGGCTCTTCAGAATCGGCGTGTAGAGCTGCCAGGACGCCTCCACCCAATCGTCCCGGACGAATTGCGTCGAGTCGCCGACCAGCACGTCGAGCAGCAGCGTTTCGTAGGCTTCCGGCGAATTCCGGAACGCCTCGCTGTAGCGAAAATGCAGGTTCTGCGTCGCCAGCCGGAACGGCATCCCGGGCGATTTCACCTCGAACTGAATGTCGAAACCTTCATCCGGCTGGATCGTAATCACCAGCGTATTCGGGTTCACGCCCGAACAGTCCAGCGACCGGAAGATCTGGACGGGCGGGCAGCGGAAATGCACGACGATCCGGCTCACCCGGGTCGCCAGACGCTTGCCCGTCCGCAGGTAGAACGGGACGCCCTGCCAGCGCCAGTTGGAAATCCAAAGCCGCATGGCCACGAACGTCTCGGTCCGCGAATCGGGGGCGACGCTTGGCTCCTGCCGGTAGCCGGGAACCGGCTTGGCATTCACTTCCCCGCGGGCGTACTGGCCAAAGACGATATCGTCCGGGGAAATTTCCTGGATGGACCGCAACACCTTCACCTTCTCGTGCTGAATGGCGTCGGCCTCGAAGCTCGCCGGCGGCTCCATGGCCGTCAGGGTCAGGAGCTGCGTCAAATGGTTTTGGATCATGTCCCGCAGCGCGCCGGCATTGTCGTAATAGCGGCCGCGGTGCTCGACGCCGAGCGATTCCGCCACCGTAATTTCCACCGAATCCACCCGGTCCCGGTTCCACAGCGGCTCGAACAGGGAATTGGCGAACCGGAAAACCAAAAGATTTTGCACGGTTTCCTTGCCCAGG
>DATLRW010000061.1:0-12518 GCA_035534495.1 Candidatus Dormiibacterota bacterium
AACGCAACTTGCTCCGCGAGGGTCGTGGCCAGGAAACGGAACTGCAACAACTGCTCGGGGTGCACGAGAATTCCCCGTCTCATGCCGAGGCCAAAGGTTCCCCGGCAACCCCCGTGGAAGCCGCAACGACAGCCGGCACGGCGTCCGCCGTCACCCAGCCCGGCGGCACGCGCAGCCTGCTAGGGCGATTCGGGGCATGGACGAAGGCGCACGGCAAGGAGAAGCTGTTGGGCCAGGCGCGCACCGATTCCCTGGCCCTCGCGGTGTCCCTCGGCCGCGCTCACGATGCCCTTGAGCGCACCATCCAGGCTAAACAAGCACAGAATGCCGCGATGGCCAAGACCTCAGCCGCCGGCTCGCAGGCAAGCGTTACGGCATCGGAGATTTCATCCATCCACGAGCTCAGCCGCGAGCAACAAGATCTTTCAACCTTCGACCAGCGGATCGAAACCGAGCAAGAACTGGCGGACGTGTACGGCCAATGGTCGACGCTAGTGGCGACGAGCGCCCGCGCCGCTCTGCACCGCCTGCTACGGTCGATTTTCTGGGTGCTGCTGGTGCTGCTGCTGGCCGTGGTGGCGGACCTGCTGATCTCCCGCCTGTTCGGAGGTCTTTCGCTCGACCGCAAGCGCCTGCACACGATCCGCTCGGTGCTGCACTTCACCACGCGCGGCATCGCCACGGTGCTGATCCTGATCGTGACTTTTGGCCCGCCGCAACAACTGGCCACCGTCCTGGGTCTGGCGGGCGCCGGGCTGGCCATCGCGCTCAAGGACTTCATCGTTGCTTTTTTTGGCTGGTTCGTACTGATGGGGCCCCATGGGGTGCGGCCCGGCGATTGGGTCGAGATCAACGGCGCGCAGCAGATGAACGGGGTTCAGGGCAAGGTGATCGAAGTCGGCCTGCTGTTCACCGTAATCCTGGAGACCGGGAATTGGACCGATGCCGGCCACCCGACCGGCCGGCGCGTGGCGTTCATGAACAGCTTCGCCATCGAAGGCTATTATTTCAATTTCACCACGACCGGCCAGTGGCTGTGGGACGAGGTCCAGGTGGGCCTGCCCGTCGGCGTCGACCCCTACCCGGTTCTCGATGCCCTGCAGAAAGTCGCCGAGAAGGAAACGGAGAAAAACATAAAGAGCGCCGAGCAGGACTGGAAACGCGCCATGGAACGCTCGGGCCTCGAAACATTCTCGCCGGCACCGGTCATCATGGTTCGCCCGACCGAGGCCGGGTTGAACGTCGCCGTCCGCTACATCGCCCGCGCCGACGAGCGCGAAGAGGTCCACTTGCGGCTCTACCAGGCCGCTTTTGAAATTCTGCACGGAGTCAAGGCCCTTGCTCCCGTGGCAAAACCACGCCTGCCCGAGTGAGACGGACCGGTTCGCCAAACTATAATCAATCCAGGAAGACGGCCAGTTGCGAGTAATTTCAGGGGGTTGCAAACAACTCGGGAACGGTATTCCGGCATCTTTTTGTTCATCATGATTTTTCGATTGCTGGAGGGCCGCCATCTTCAAATCCGCGGAGGAGGTTCTATGGCTTCGACTGGTTCGATCGGCAGATGCTCTCTCGTTTCGCTGGTGTCCCTGTTTCTCATCCTGGCACCGGCGCTATCGCCAAGCGTCCTGGCGAACGCGCAGCAAGCCGCCCAGGCCCCGGACCACGTTGTTTCCTCAGCCGAGTTGCAGAACGATCTGGCCGCCGCATCCGGGAAGCGGCAGGCCCATATAGCAGCCTTGGAAGAACTACTCTCGACGGCCAGGGCGCGCCGGGTTTTGAAATCGGCCGGCATGAATTACCAGGTCGTGCGTCACGCTATCCCACTGCTTTCCAGCCAGGAACTGGCCAGGCTTTCGGCCCGGGCCGAGAGGGCGAACCACCAGTTTCGGGCCGGGTCTCTGTCCAATCAACAACTGACCTACATCATCATTGCGCTCGCCACGGCGGTGATCGTCATCATCCTAGTCAAAAGCTAACCCGGGCAAGCAATGCACCGGCCGAAGATGATCCTGTTGCTCGCGGCCGGCCTCGCACTGCTTCCCATGAGCTCGGCCCGCTCCGCGCCGCCCGGCGTTTGGCTCGATGTGCCGTTTGTCCATCAGCGGAAGAAAAATGCGTGCGGGGCGGCCTCGCTTTCCATGCTGATGCGCTATTGGGAAAAGCAGCAGGGAGAACCGGTCCCGGCGGGCGCCCGCCAGAACGCCATCGAGCAAGCCCTCGATCCGCATGACCGTGGCATCGCCAACACGGCCATGGCCGTCTACCTGCGGGATTCCGGTTTCCGTGTTTTCGCCTTTGCCGGACGCTGGGACGATCTGCGCGAAAATCTCTCCAAGGGGCGGCCGCTCATCGCCGGTCTTGGCCCGCCGGGCGGAAAGGGCCCGCTCCACTACGTCGTGGTGGCGGGGATCGACTGGCAGCGGAATTTCGTATTTCTAAACGACCCGGCGCAGCGTAAGCTATTTCGCATGACCAGGGGCCAATTCGTTGCGGAGTGGCGCGCCACCGGGCAATGGACCCTGCTGGCCGTGCCGAAACTGCCAGAGTGATTCCCCTCTTTTTTCTGCTGCTTCTCTTTCCCTTGCCATGGCCGGCGCAAACCAGCAGGCCGCCATCGGCCAGCCGGATTCGGAAATTGTATGAAGAAGGGCAGTATGCGGAAATCGTCGCTGAAATACCCGCCTCGCCCGCCAATTCTGCTGAACTCGATCTCTATCGCGGACTCGCCCTGGCGCGCCTCAACCGCTGGACGGAAGCCCGGGCCGCATTCCGAGCCGGGCTCGCCCAGCAGCCGACGAACGAGCGGTTTCTCGTGGAGTTGGCCGGGGTTGATTACCTCAACAACAATTTTCGCGAGGCCAAGAAAGAGTTACGCCGGGCGCTCGCTTTGCGGCCCGGCGACGCTTATGCGCGCAATTTTCTGGCGACGATCTATATGACCGAGGGAAACCTGGAAGCGGCGCTCGGCGAGTGGAATCGAATCGGAAAGCCGCAAATCACCGCTGTCCGTATGAACCCCAAACCCCGGCTTCGAAACACCCTGCTCGAGCGCGCATTCACCTTTTCGCCCCTCGGCACGCTCCGATTGCGCGATCTCGAAACCACCGAGGCCCTGCTCGATAATCTCGGCATTTTTCCGCGCTATCGCTTCGATCTTTCGCCTAGCGAAACCGGCTCCTTCGCCGTCGATTTCCAGTCCATCGAGCGCCACGGTTGGGGATCGAGCGTGTGGGATAAGTTGGCGCGGCTGTTGCGCGATATGCCCACCGAGATTCGCCCCGAGTATTACAATCTTCACGATTCGGCGATCAACATCATTTCCCTGTATCGCTGGGATGAAAACCAGAGACGGGTGTCCGCGGCGGTCTCCATGCCGCTCGGCAGCAGCCCGCGCTGGCGGCTCACCCTTCAGGGCGATGCCAGAAACGAAAATTGGGATTTGAGCCGCACCTTCCGCGACGGGGCGGTTCCCCTTCCGTTCCTGAATCTTGAAAAAGTCGAATTCGGTCCCCAGCTGCGGTCGGTCGAGAGCGGCCGCTGGTCCTGGCAAACCGGCATCGTATACGCCTACCTGCGGTTCCGCGACGTTCCGAACGTGCCTCCCGCCGCCCGGGCCTTCTTCACCAGTGGCGGGTCGATCGAATACCGTGCTGGAACCACCTATCGGCTTATCAACATTCCCGAACGCCGTTTGACGGTGGATTCAGGCGTTGCCGCGAGTTTCGGCAAGCATTTCGCGCGGGCGCTCGGTCCTTTTGGCTCGATCGAAGCATCGGTGGACATCCAGTGGTTTCCCAAGGCGCAAGGCCAGGATTACCAGACGTCCCTGCGCTTGCGTACGGGGCGCACTTTCGGCCCGGCGACGCTCGACCAGCTCTACCAGCTCGGCGTCGAGCGTGACAACCATCTTCCCGTTCGTGGCATTTCGGGCACGCGCGAAGGGCGAAAGGGCAACGCGCCACTGGGGCGGGAGTTCGCCCTATGGAACTGGGAAACCGACAAGACCCTTTTCGAAAATGGCTACCTGACGGTCCAGTTCGGGCCGTCTTTCGATATCGGGCGAATCGCCGACCCATCGGGGATGTTCGGCTCGACGGGCTGGTTGTTGGATCCGGGCTTCGAATGCAAATTCCGTATCCTGGGAGACGTTCAGGTGGTCGTTTCCTACGGCTATGATATACACTCCGGCTCGAGCGCCTTCTACGAGAGCGCCTCGCGGTGACTGGGCGCGTCTCGGAAATGGCGCAACACCTTCACCTTTGCAAAATCCAGCGCTGCCAGATACACCGCGCACACCGCCAAAACCCCCAGAATCAGGCGCGGATCGATAGCGGCCATCAGAATGCCGCGGACTGCCAGAAAGCTCACCAGCGCGACATCCAGCACGCTGCTCGAGAGCAGCCACCTTCCCGGCATGGATTTCCAAAAATGGCGCCGCTCGCGCACCAGATATACCGTTCCTTGGCCTGTGAAAACGAGCGTGAGAAAGACCAGGGTCTGCAGTTGGCCGAGTGGCAGGCCAAGCCAATCACGCCCCGCCAGAAAGATGCTGAACGATAAGGCCAGAATGCAACTTCCCAAAATCAAGCCGGCCCTCGCCAGCGTGCCGACGTGCCAGCGATCGGGGCTTTGCGAGTGGGCAACCGTATCGGTGGCGATCGACATGGTCACAAAATCATTGGTGAAAAGCAGGAGCACAATCAGCAGGGGCGTAATGATAAAACTCCGCGTAAGGATCACTCCCAAACTCAGAAACAGCGCAATCTCCACAGTCTTGATGATCTTGTTCAGCGTGTAGGTGAGCATCCGCTGGTAGATTCGCCGGCTTGCCATTACCGCCGACAGCATGTCCGTCAGGCCTCTGCTCGTCAGCACCAGGCTGGCTGCTGCCTTGGCGACGTCGGTAGCGCTGGACACGGCAATGCCCACCTCGGCCTGTTTCAAAGCGGGAGCATCGTTCACTCCGTCGCCGGTCATGCCGACAACATGTCCGGCTCTCTGCAGCGCGGTGACCAAGTGAAATTTTTGTTCTGGAAAGACTTCGGCAAAGATGTCGCAATCGTCCACGGCGCCGGACGTCTGGTCCAGTTCTTTCGCCCCGCACGTTCGCTGGCCGATGCCTACCTTGGCTGCGATTGCTCGGGCGGTTTGCTCGCCGTCTCCGGTCACCATCACTACGCGAACGCCGAGGCCCCGAAGGCTTGCCACCAGATCCTTCGAATCGGGGCGCGGCGGGTCTTCCAAGGCCAAGAGGCCGGCCATTCGCATGTTTCCCTCCGGCCCGACTGCCACCGCCAGAACTCGGGCGCCTTCCTTTGCCAGTTGCTGGACGGCCCCGCACCAAGCCTCGGCCGCGGCGGCCCGCGCGGCCACCGCCAGCGGCGCTCCTTTCAGCACGCGGAGCAGCGCTCCGTCTCTTTCCACGACGGCTTCCGAAAGCTTCGTCGCGGGATCGAATGGGATGAACTGCGTGCGCTTTGTTGCGATTTCCGTCGTTCCGCGGGCCTGCGCCGAATCCAAGATGGCCAGGTCGATCGGATCTTGGCTCGCTTCGTCGCTGGCCAGGGCGCCCCACCGCAGCACATCGTCATCCGAGAATGGAGGAAAGGAGAGCATCGCCCCGACACTCAGCCGGTTCTCGGTGATTGTTCCCGTTTTGTCCGTGCACAGCACGTCCATTGCCGCCGCTTCCTCGATCGCCGAAAGTCGCGTGGTGAGCACGCCGCTCTTGGCCAATTCCATCGCCCCGAGCGCAGTGGCGAGTGTAAAGGTTGCCGGCAGCGCCACCGGAACCGACGCCACGAGCAGGATCAGCGTGAAGGGAATCATTTCGGAATACGGCAAATGTGCAACCCGTGAATAGGCGAGCAGAAGAACAGCCAAAGCAGCGTCCATCATCACTAGGTATTTCACGACGGCGAGGATGACCGTCTCCAAGTGGCTCACTGTTTTTGCTTTTCCGACCAGTTCGGCTGTTCTGCCGAAATACGTTCTCGCTCCGGTTGCCGTCACTCCGCCACTTGCTTCACCGCGCTTGACCACCGCTCCTGCGTATGCGGGTTGTTGCGCCTCCACTTCCACCGGAAGCGATTCACCAGTCAGCGCGGATTGGTCGAGCAGCACACGCCCATCAGCTATATGGAGGTCCGCCGGCACCAAGTCGCCCATGCGAATATGAACGAAGTCGCCAGGCACCAAGCCCGCCGCGGGCACCAGTTGCCAGCGCCCGTCACGCAGCACCCGCGCCTGCACGGACAATCGCCGCTTCAGCAGTTCCAGTGCATTCTGCGCTCTTCGCTCCTGCACCAGGCTGAGCGCCGCGTTGAAGAGAAGAAGAATCCCGATGATGACAGCCTCGGGCAGCCTGCCAAGGACGATCTCGAGCATCACTGTTAATTCGAGCATCCAGGGCACCGGTGCCCAAAATTTCTTCAGCAGGCCGAGCAAAGGATGGAATTTAGTCTCCGGGGTCGCGTTCGGTCCGTATTGCTCGAACCGCCTGCGCGCCTCCTCGCTGGTCAAACCCATTCGCGAAATAGAATCGTCTCCCGATAAGGCGCGTGGGCCCCCGGTGGGCTGACCGGTAACTGCATCCTTACCCTCAGACACGGCGGCTCACCCAGACGGCCGGTTGGCAGACAAGAAATTGCGTCATGAAACGCTTCTTTTCGCAGGCCGACCGCCCGCATGGCGCGCAGCGGGGCGCGGTTCGGCAGGTCTTCTGTGCGGGGCGATCTGGCCGGTTACCTTCAATCTGATTTGGCCGCTGCGGGCGCGCGCACGATCTGGACCGAACACGGGGCATAACGCGCGACAGACTCAGAAACGCTCCCAAGCACCAGCCGGCGCCAGCCGCGACGCCCGTGTGAACCCAACACGATCAGGTCGGCTTTTTGCGTTTCGGCCTGGTCGACGATCGTTGCCCGTGGGTCACCCTCGGCTACCAGCGAGGTGACTTCGAAACCTGCCTCACGCAGGGCTTTCTCAGCCTGCTCCACCAGTCTTTTGCCGTGTTCGACCGCCTCGGTGTGAACGGCCTCTAATTGCTCGATTGCGCCTAGGGGTTCGCCGCCAACGTACCAGATCGGCTCCACGACGTGCAGAACGCAGACGCGTGTCCCGCTCACTGGAATGTGCGCGATTACCTCTCGCGTTGTTGCCCGGGAAAATTCCGATTCATCAATTGCCAGAAGTACATTCATAACTCACCGCCTTCTATTTGCCGTGCGTGCCTGACGCCGCCAACCCGCTTCAGGCTGCCCCCCTTCTGAGCCGCGGCCAGTTTGCGCAAGCCGGCAATACGCGGACTTAAATGGCGCGCGCAGTCATCAGCAAATATCCCACCAAAACAGCTCCGAGCAGCGCCGTCAGCAAGGCCAGGAACACAACTACCGCGCGAGCGGGCTGAAACTGTCCCGATTCCAGGCGCTGGAGCACAATGCGGTATCGAGTCATGGCGACCAAGGCCATGAAAATACCCATGCCCATGAATGCCACTCCTATTCCCAACGATAATCCGCTTTCCTGCTGCGACTGGCGCTGCATCCGCAGAAACTCACGCAGCGTGATGCCGAACTTCGCGACCACGAAGCCGAAAACGATGATGCTGATGCTGGTGCGGATCCAAGCAAGGAAAGTACGCTCGTTGGCGAGATGGTCGCTTGCTTTTCCGCCCTGATCGGGAGGGGTCAAAGGCTTCCTGTCTGTAGCGTCCATGGCGTGGCAAGAATACCATCATGGCTCGCTCCGGCAAACGCCGAGCAACCGCCGGATAGCGCTAGCCCGCAATCAGACCTGCAAGCCGACCAGGCGCATGAGTTCGAGGGCGTTGCTTCGCGCGACCACCCCCGGCCGGAGTTTGTAATCGAAACGCATCCGGCCATCTTCGACATAATCCTGGAGATGGGCATTGGAAACGGCGACGCCGAGCGCGGCGGTGATTTCCGTCAGCGCCAGATCGTGGGTCGTGACGATTCCGATCGCCCCGCGCGCGACCAGCGCCCGCAGCAAACCCTCCGCGCCGATCTTCCGGTCCTTCGAATTGGTCCCTTCGAGCAACTCATCGAAGAGGAACAGCACCGGCGTTTCCGCTTTCGCCGAATCGAACACGCGCCGGATGCGCAGGATCTCTGTGTAGAAACCCGAGCGATTCTCCTGCAGCGAGTCGGTGGTGCGCAGGCGGGTCCCAACGGTCAGCGGGGACAAACGCAGTGATTTTCCGCGGATCGGCGCGCCGGCCATGGCCAAAACGGCGTTCACGCCGACCGTTCGCAGCAGAGTGCTCTTGCCCGACATATTCGACCCGCTCACCATCAGCAGCTGGTTCTGCCGGTCGAGCCGAACGGTATTCGTAACGCAGCGGGCCGCCGGGATCAGCGGATGGCCGATCTCTTCCCCGTGAAAAAGCGGGCCCTCCCCCTCCGGCGCGAACGCCGGAAAGGGATCCTGCGGGTGCTCGAACGCATAGGCGGAGAGCGAAGCCAGGGCCTCCATCTCTCCCACGGCATCGATCCAGGAGGTGACCCGGGTTCCCCAGCGGCGGCGCCAGGACTCGGCGGCATAGCCGACCTGAACGCTATACAGCAGAGGGATGTCCAGCAGGTGAATCATGTAGCTATCGTGGGCCTCGATCCAGTACGCGATTCGGGCCAGTTTGCGAATCGCGGCCGAGGCGGCCCCGTGATCCTTCCGCAGCTCCTCGACAAACCGGACCAGGCGCGGCGAGGCAAACGATTCCGCCTCGATGCGACCGATGACTTTCGCAAAAAGATCGAGCCCTTGCGCGTCCGAATGCATACCCGCGATCACGGCCTGAACGCGCCGCTTCAGTGCGCTGTGAACAGAGGCTTCCACACCAACAATAACCAGCAGCGGCAAGTAATTCCCCGTCCGAACCCCGAAACCGAGCGCGGCGAAAGCGCCGAGCACGAGAACCGGGGCGACGACGCGCCATATCGCCGACGCCAGCACCGGCTTTGTTTCGGCCCATTCGGCCAGCGCTTCGGGATCGAGGCGGGAGGGAAGATCTTCGCCCGTGAGCGCTAGATCCTCGCGCAAATCCAGTTTATCGCGCAGCTCGGCGATCATCTGCTGGCGCTCGAGAACCACGGCGACGGGCGCGGCGGCCCCGAGCCATGCGGCCAGACGGGCTTCTCCCATCGGTGTTCGAGCGGCCGAAAGCAGCTCGAACAGGCTGCCTCGTCCGAACAGATCCAAATCCTCGGCGTAAACGTGCGATTCGCTGCGGAAGCGGTCCCCGGGCAACCCCGTGCCCGCCCAGTTGTCTTCCAGACGGGCCATACGCTGCCGGTAAAACGCGGCGGCGCGCTCGTCCATCGCGCGCCCGCGCAGGATTCTTTCGTGCCAAACAACCAGCATGATGAACGCCGCGACGGCAATGAATACCCAGTATGGCGACAACAGATGCCTGGCAACCGCAAGCCAGCCGGCCGCCAAGCCAACAATCACCGTGGCCAGTTTGGCGTTTCCCAGCCGCACGTGCGCCCGCTCTCTGCCGGCGAGAATTTCCAGGCGTTTCTTCAGACGGCCGGTATATTCAACTTTTGGATCAGGCACGCTCGCCCTCCCAAGGCAAGACACCATAATCTACCCCGCGCGCGCTCCTGGCCATTCCCCTCGCTTGATTCCGTGCGGCGTATTGAGAAACCGGACACATGATCATTTGAAAGCAGACAATCTTCTTCCTCAAAAAGAGCGCCTCCGCCGGACCTGAACCATCACAGACGGGCGTGCGAAAGTCGGCCTGATTCCTGGCTCGAACGCGCTCAGCATGCGAGGAGGGGCGGCATCTGTGTGAATTCGCGCAGCAGGCGCCTCGCCAACCCGGGACGCCGGCCGCACTCGATTTGGCATCTGCAAGCGAGCCGGCGCAAGTTGAACGCGCGCAAGAGCATCGGGGTATCCGCCCAGGCTCAACCTGCCCCGTTCCTCGTTTGACCGAAGCACCCGTGTGGCCCTGACATTGCTTTCCCTATGAATGGAAGCGACGGCGATGGATGGGCGTAGTCGGTCCAGCGCCGCCGCGAAGCGGGGACGGTCGTGCGCAACAAACAGCTCAAGACAAAGGGAGCGAAAGGCATGGCGGCGCTGCTCTGCGTGGTGGCTTTTCTCGCTTTTGCCGCCAGGGATGGCCGATCCAAACAGATTGCCACGCCGTCCGGGCCCGCAAACCCTGCTCATGCGCTTGAGACCCTCTCGCCGGACGGCCAGGCCCGGCTGCGAGCGATTCTCGCTGCGGCAACTCTTGCCGAGCTTCACCGGCCCAATTTTTCGCGGTACAGGAGCAGCGTCGCCGAATTCTATCGGTCGGTCGATGATCGCCTGGCGTGGATCGCGCATTCGCAACCCACGCCCCAGGCTCTGGCGATGATTCGCGTTCTCGAAAATGCCGATGCCGAGGGTTTGGTCCCGGACGACTACGACGGCCCTCGCTGGGCGAGCCGAATGGCCGCGATCGAGAATGCAAGCCAGGCGCCGGAAGCGGAACTGATTCCATTCGACGTTGCGCTGACCGTTTCCGCGATGCGATATATTTCCGATCTGGATATTGGGCGAGCCAATCCCGGGCTGTTTCATTCCGGCCTCGACATCGAACAGAACAGATACGATCTGGCGCAATTTCTCGCCGCGCGAATCATTCACGCGCCGGATATCCGGCCGGCGCTCGACGAGGTCGCGCCGCCATTGCCCATCTACCGCCGCGAGATCGAGGCCCTGCACAAATACCAAAAATGGGCTCGAGAATATCACGGCCGACCGCTCCCGGTTCCTCGGAAGACAGTTCATCCCGGCAATTCCTACCGCGCCACGCGGCAACTGGCCGGCCTGCTTCGCCTCCTGGGCGATCTCCCGCCCGGAGCGACAATCGACCCCTCGGAAACCATTTACCAGGGCTCCCTGGTGGACGCGGTCAAACATTTCCAGCGGCGCCACGGGATCGATGCCGATGGAGTGCTCGGCCGTGAAACGTTCCGCGAACTGAACACGCCCCTGGGCCACCGCATTCTGCAGCTTCGCCTGGCGCTCGAACGCTTGCGCTGGCTGCCCCGCCGGCTCGACAGCCCGCCGATTATCGTGAACATTCCCGAATTCCGGCTCCACGTCATTGGCGCAGGACAAAAACAGGTGCTGGCGATGAAAGTGGTGGTGGGCAAGGCCTACGGACATCAAACGCCGGTCTTTGCCAGCCGGATGCGGTCGGTGATCTTCCGGCCCTATTGGAAAGTGCCGCTCTCGATTCAGCAGGAAGAGCTGGTTCCCGACATTCGACGGGACCCCGATTATCTCGACAAGCACGACTATGAAGTCGTGGATCACCGGGGGAGGGTCGTCAGCGATGGAGAAGTAAACGCAGACATTTTGGAAGGGCTGGCTTCCGGAACGCTTTTCGCCCGGCAGAAGCCGGGACCAAAGGATTCCCTGGGATTGATCAGATTCGACCTGCCGAACAGCTACGACGTCTATCTGCATGCCACGCCGGCGACGGCGCTTTTTTCTCGCTCCCGGCGCGATTTCAGCCACGGCTGCATTCGCGTGGAAAAGCCGGTCGCTTTAGCGGCATGGGCGCTCCGAAACAACCCGGGATGGACCCCGGACCGGATTCGCGAAGCGATGAACGGAGACCGGACATTCCAGGTGAATCTCGCCACACCGATTCCCGTTCTGATCGTTTATGGCACGGCGGTCGTGGCGGAAAACGGGGAAGCCCGTTTCTTCCGCGATATCTACGGGCTCGACGCGGAACTGGAAATGACGCTCGCCACCGGTCGGCTTTATCGTGAAGAAGCGGAGAGCAACCCGCGCCGCTGAACTACTTCAGATCCCACTGGCGCACGCGCCCCACGTCTACGTGAAGGAAATCCGATCCCGGGTAGTAACCGACGCCGCCGCGGTGCAATGCCAGGGCAGCCTGCCGCAATTTCCACAAGGGAACGCCGGGGATGCGAATATCGATCGCCTCGCCGAGCATGTGCAGGCTGTGTTGGGCGACGCCAACGGTATGGTCGCGCAAATAGGTATTGGTTGCAGGCGAGCGGTAGCCGCAGATCACGTCGATCACGGCGTTGGGCCGGCCCACCTTGACCTCCAGCGCGTGGAGCAGGTCGAAAAGCCGGGGATTCATCGAATAGACCTTGCCGTTGAGATGATCGCGAAGAAAGTAATCGAGCCGGTCGATGGAGGAGGGAATGTATGCATTGCCCCTCCGGTACACAACGGTGATCGATCTATCCCGGTGTGTCTCGAAAAGCCGCAGCTCGTAGGTCGAACCCGGGTAGATCGCCGGATTTCGCCCGGCGGCCGCGTTCGCGTCGGGCAGCGGCAGATAGAAAAGCGACACGGCGACAAGCAAAGCGCACAGTCCCGGAAATGCAAATTGCCTATGTTTCATCGTCTCCCGTCCGGCCAGGAAATTTTTGTTTTTGTGGCGATCGTTGCGAAACTGTTTGAGGTCCGGTGTAGCCACCGGCCAAACCTGTGCCTATTGTACCGAAACT
>DATLRW010000062.1:0-19067 GCA_035534495.1 Candidatus Dormiibacterota bacterium
CCTAGCCCTCGTTATCGACCGAGCGACCGGCCCTCACGCGACCGGTTCGCATCAAATGCTCAACTCCGCCTGACGCGTCATCCGGCTCAGATGCCAGTCGAAGATCGCGCGCGATACGTAAATCGACGTGAAGATGTTCGCGCTCAAACCGATGACCAGGGTGATGGCGAACCCGCGCACAGGTCCGGTACCGAACATGAACAGGAATATGGCGGAAACCATCGTCGTCACGTGGGTATCGATGATCGTCAGAAACGCCCGCTCGAATCCTAAATCCACCGCCGACGCGTTGGCCTTGCCGGCGCGCAATTCTTCCCGAATGCGCTCGAACACGAGCACGTTGGAATCGACGCCCATGCCGATCGTCAAAATCACGCCGGCGATGCCCGGCAGCGTCAACACGAAACCGAAATAGGCCAGCCCCGCCAGGAGAATCACCAGGTTCAAAATCAGCGCGAGCACGGCGTTCACGCCCGACAGCCGGTAGTAAATCAACAAAAAGATCATCACGGCCACCAGGCTGATAATCGACGCCTGCACGCCTTCGCGGATCGAATCGGCGCCGAGCGAGGGGCCCACGGTGCTCTCCTCGATATATTTGATCGAGGCCGGCAACGCTCCCGAACGGAGCACGACGGCGAGATCGCTCGCCTGCTGCTCGGTGAAGCTGCCGGTGATTTCGCCCGAATCCTGGATCTGTCCCTGGATCACCGGAGCCGACTGTACCCGATGATCGAGCACAATCGCCAGTCGCTGGCCAATATTGCGCTCGGTGAAGGGACCGAATCGCTGCGCCGCATTCCGGGAGAGCGTGAAGTTCACTTGCCACTGCCCGGGCATATTCGCATTCGGCCCGGCGGTCGCGCTTCGCAGGTCGCGCCCGGTAACGACCGGGTCCTGGGTTACCAGGTAATAAGCCGAGGCGGCCTGCCCGCTGGCCGACCCGTCCGAGCTGCCGGGCAAGAGCTCGCTGCCGGCCGGTAGAATGCCGCCATGCGAGGCCAGCGCTTCCGCCTCGGAAGGATAGGGACCGTCGATCACCTTGCGCAACTCGAGTTGCCCGCCGGCCTGAATCACCGCTTTTGCTTGCGTCGGATCGCCTTCGCCCGGCAGTTCCACGAGAATCTGGTCATTCTGGGCGCCGGTCAGCGCGATTGTCGGCTCGGTAAGGCCCAACTGGTCGACGCGCCGGCGAATCGTATCGACCGACTGCTGCATCGTCTGCGACTGGATAGCGGCAACCGCCGCCGGCTTCATGGTCAGCATGAAGCCATTGTTCTGGCCGGCGGCCGGAGCCATATTCCATTCGGGCAGCTGGTTGGTGACGATGTCGTGGAACGATCCCGTCTGCGCCAAATCCACGTTGGTCACCAGAATCTGCGTGTCGCTCACGCGCCGGATGTCGCCGATCTTGATGTTCTTCGTGCGAATCTGGCCGGTGAGCCCGTCGATGGCCCGGTTGCATTCGTACCGCACGGCCTGGGCCACGTCCACCTGCAGAACCAGGTGCGTTCCACCCTGCAAGTCGAGCCCGAGCTTGATCCTCTGATGGAAATTGCCCGCCACCTGCCGCCAGGAAGTCGGGAACGAAGGACGCGCGAACAGGCCCCACAGGCACGCGAAAACGATCAGCAGAATGAAAAGCATCTTCCACTTGAGGTTCTGATTCATTTTGCGCCCAGTTGCGAAACTCCCTGAAGCCCGCTCACCCTTCTTTAGCAGTAGTCCCTTCCGACTGCAACCCGGCCACCGCATTGCGCGCCACGCGCACCTTCACCTGATCGGCAACGCGGAGCTGGATGGTCTCGTCCTCGACACCGGCGACCACGCCGTAAAGCCCGCCATTCGTTACTATTTTATCTCCTGTTTTCAGGGCACGGTGCATCGCGGCGATTTTTTTCTGGCGCCGCTGCGCGGGAAGGATGAGCAACAGATAAAAAATGATCAACACCAAGACGAGCGGCAGCAGGGCGACCAGGCCACTGCCGGCCTGTGCTTGGGCAACGAGAATTTCTCCACGAGGGTACATAACAATCCCCCTCAAATTCCCCTGGTAAAGACGACGCCCCGCCGGACTGGTCCGGGAATCATCCTACAAGACCCCCCGCGACGGTCGCATCGCAAGTTTCACCACAGGGTTAGAATTGACCCGCCTCTAGCTGCGCCTGAAGGTCTGAGCGGAAATCCGCCAGATTCCCAAAACTAATAGCCTCTCGAATCTTCTTCATTCTGTCAAGGTAAAAGAATACATTATGAATGCTATTCAAGATAGACGCTAAAATTTCATTCGCTAAGTATAAATGGCGCAGGTAGGCCCGCGAATACCGACGGCAAACCGTGCAACCGCAATCGGGATCAATCGGCCGCTCATCTTCCGCATAGACGGCATTCTTGATGAGGACCCTGCCCCGGCTTGTGAACAGGCACCCATTGCGGGCATTCCGGGTCGGCAGAACGCAATCCATCATATCCACGCCCGCCGCCACGTAGTCGGCCAGATCCTGCGGCTTGCCCACCCCCATGAGGTAGTGGGGCCGGCCGGCCGGCAATCGCGCCACGGCCTCGGCCGCCATCTCCAGCGTCAGCCCGTGCGGCTCGCCCACGGCCAAACCGCCGATGGCGTAGCCGGGGAAATCCATCGCGGCCAGCTCATCGGTCGATTCCCGCCGCAGATCAGCGTACATGCCGCCCTGGACGATCGCAAACTGCATCTGTTTGTCGGGGTCGCACCGCTCGGCGAAGGCCTTCCGGGATCGCGCCGCCCATGCGCTGGTGCGGGAGGCGGCCTGCCGCGCGCGCTCGTGGCTGGCCGGATATTCGACGCACTCATCGAGCACCATGGCGATGTCGGATCCGAGGGCCCGCTGCACCTCGACGGCCTGCTCGGGCGTGAACAGATGCGCGGAGCCGTCCAGATGCGAACGGAAGCGCACGCCCTCATCGCTCACTTCCCGGAGCCCGGCCATGCTGAACACCTGAAAGCCGCCCGAATCGGTCAGAATCGCCCGCCGCCACGACATAAACCGGTGCAATCCGCCCAGCCGCTCGATCCGCTCGTGCCCCGGGCGCAAATAGAGATGGTAGGTATTGGCCAGAAGCACCTGGACGCCCAGATCTTCGAGCGTCTCCTGCGTCAGCCCTTTGACGCTGGCCGCCGTGCCGACGGGCATGAACGCGGGGGTCTCGATCATGCCGTGCGGCGTCTCGAGACGCCCGAGACGCGCCCCGCTCGGATCCGTCTTGAGAATTTCAAATCGGAAGCCCATCGTCCTGACAGTCTAGCAGGACATCCCCCATCCCCACCCGAGGCAGCCGGTGGGCATGCCCCTCGCCCGAGCGGCGCCGTCTTTAGCCCCCGCGCGCGCCGGGCAATTCCGGCACGGCGTCGAGCAGCGCGCGCGTGTAGTCGTGCCGAGGATGATCAAGCACCTCGGCGGCGTCGCCGACCTCGACCCATCGCCCCTGGCGCATCACCGCAATGCGCGTCGCCAGGCGAGCCACCACCGGCAGGCTGTGCGAGATGAAAATGTAGGTCAAACCGAACCGCTCCTGCAGCCGGGCCAGCAGATCCAGAATCTGCGCCCCGATCGACGGATCCAGGGCCGAAACCGGCTCGTCGGCAACGACCAGTTTCGGTCGCAGCACGAGAGCACGGGCGATCGCCACGCGCTGCCGCTGCCCGCCGGAAAATTCATGCGGGAATCGCCCGAGCGTCTCCTTTCCCAGTCCGACGGCCTCGATCGCCTCCTCCAGGCGCCGGCGCCGCTCGTTCCGGTCGAGGCCGGCCTCGTGGATTTCGAGCGGTTCCGCGACGGCCGAAGAAACCGGCTGGCGCGGGTCGAGCGAGCCATACGGGTCCTGGAAAATCATCTGCATCTGGCGGCGCAACCGCCGCAACTCCCCGCCGCGCGCCTGGAGCCAATCGCGTCCCAGAAAAACGATCTGGCCGCCGTCCGGCTCGAGTAGCCGGACCAGCAACCGGGCGAGCGTCGTCTTTCCGCATCCCGATTCCCCCACCACGGCCAGCGTCTCGCCCGCGCGCAAATCGAAATCGACGTCGTCAACGGCCGGGATTTGCCGGCCATCGGGCAGAACGAACGTTTTTTTCAGGTGGCGCACGCGGAGCAGCGGGGAATCATTCGGCGGGGAATCGCTCGAGGCTTTCGGCGTTGTCGGCGGCACGGTCAGGTCCTGGTCGCAGCCAGGAAAATGCAAGAGTGGGTGAATTCGATCTCCGGCTCGCCCGGGCCGTCCGCCGCCACCGTTCGCGGATGAAATCCGGAGGCATCCTCCGTCAATTCCTTTTCCATCAGCCGGCGCACTTCGCGCCAGACCGGATCGTCCGGTTTCCATCCGGCGATGTGCATCCACTGGCTGAAGCGGCGCGGGTCTTCGTGCAGCTCCATCGAGTGAATCCGAAAGCCGGCCTGCTCGACGGCCTGGCAAAATTCCGCGCGAGTGAATGTATGGCAGTGGGAGGCATCCCGAACCCGTTCGATGCGGTCGTTGACGCCAGGATCGAAGCCTTCGGGCGTATAGAGGTCGACCAGGGCCACGCGGCCGCCCGGAACGACCACGCGGGCCAGCTCGCCGAGCGCCCGCAGCGGGTCCTTCATGTGATGGAAGCTGTAGCCGGAAACGGCGACATGGATCGATTTGTCGCGAATCGGTATCGCCGTTGCGTCCGCGCACAACAGCCAAAGATTTTCCACGCCTTTCTCGCCGGCACGCTTGCGGGCCAGGCTCAAAAACGCCGGCGTCAGGTCCAGTCCGATGGCTTGGCGCGTCCGGTGCGCCAGCGGAATCGCAAATGTTCCCGGACCGCAAGCCAGGTCGAGTCCGATGTCTTCCGGTTGCGCCTGAGCCAGCTGCACAATCTTTTCGCCTTCGCCGGCACGCATCGAGACTGTCGTTTTCGCAAACGCCTCGGCGGTGCGCGTAAACCGCTCGCGCACCAGAGAATTCTGATCGGGATCGGGTCTATCGCTCATGGCACCAGGATACAGCGGGCCAAATGGTCCGGACCAGCCCGGCGCGGCTCGGGAACCTTCCGCGCGCATTCGGCGCGCCGGCGCGGGCAGCGCGGCTCGAACGGGCAGCCCGGCGGCAGGGCGTCCAGGCGCGGGACCATGCCCGGAATCGGCTCCAGCCGGCCGGCCCGCCGCGGCGCGGCCCGCAGCAACGCTTCCGTGTATGGGTGCGCCGGCCCGTCGAGCACCGCCCGCAGCGGCCCCTGCTCGACGATCCGTCCCGCATACATCACGACGAGCCGGTCGGCCAGTTGCGCCACCACCGCCAGATCGTGGCTGATGAACAGCAGCGCCAGGTTCGAGGCGCGCCGCAGACGCCCGAGCAGTTCCAGAATTTGTCTTTGCACCGTCACGTCGAGAGCCGTCGTCGGCTCGTCCGCAATCAGCAGACGCGGCTCGCCCGCCAGCGCCATGGCGATCATCGCCCGCTGGCGCAGCCCGCCCGAGAGCTGATGCGGATACTGCCTGGCGCGCTGCTCGGGCTCGGGCACCGCCGCTCGCTCGAGCGCCTCGATCGCGCGCCGCCACGAACCCGCCGCGCCGAGGTTCGGCTCGTGCGTGCGGGCGACCTCGGCCACCTGCGTCCCGATCCGCATCACCGGGTTCAACGCCGTCATCGGTTCCTGAAATACCATGGCGATCTCTCGCCCGCGGATTTTTCGCAGTTCCCGCTCGGGCAGGCTCACCAGATTGCTGGCCGGCTTCCCGTCCCGGCCCGCGAGCCACGCCTCGCCGCTTCGCCGTCCCCCAGGCGGCGTAAGCCCGAGCAGCGCCAGTCCCATCATCGTCTTTCCCGAACCGGATTCCCCCACCACGCCCACGGCCTCGGCCGCCGCGACGGAAAAGTCGGCGTCGTCGACCGGCCGCACAAACCCGGCGGTCGTCGGCAATTCCACCGTCAATCCCCGCACGTCGAGCAGCGAGCTCACAGCGGCCCTCTTCGTCCCGCCCGCCACCGCCTCGGCGGACCGATCTCGCTTTTGGCCTCTCGCCGCGGAATAATGGATTCCCTTCCGGCTCCCCCACGCGGGACCGCAGGAGAAAGAGAATACGGATGGAACGCATTCTTCCCGGCTGGCAGGCGGCCCTCAATCATCATCCCGTCTTCGTCCATTTTCCGATCGTACTTTGGCTCGGCGCGCTGCTGTTCGAAATCGCCGCGGTCTGGCGGCACAACGACGGCACGCATCGCGCGGCCATGTGGCTGCTTTGGCTGGGCACCCTGGGAGGCGCCTTCGCCGTCCTTTCCGGCCTGCAGGCGCAGAAACTTGTTCCCGCCGGGCCCGTCGGCCACGTTCTCGAAGCTCACGAGCAGCTGATGTTCACCTGCTTCTTTCTTGCCTTGGGACTTTCGTTTTTCGCCTACCTCGCCAGCCGCCGGCTCACGCGCGGCCTGCAGGTCGTTATTCTGGCCGGCCTGCTGGTCCTGGGGTTTCTCGTGACGGTCGGGGCCGACCGCGGCGCCGAGATGGTTTATCGCTACGGCCTCGGCGTGAACTGGTCGACGGCCGTCCGGCCGAAATAATCGCTCCGCGCGCGGTCCGAAAAGCAAAAGGCCCGCCCCCGCCGTCGCGGAGCGGGCCGCCACCGGTCCTCTCTCGGATCAAAAATCGTGCGGCTGCCCTTCGAGGAAGGCCCTCAGCTTGCGCGACCGGGACGGGTGCCGCAACTTCCGCAGCGCTTTGGCTTCGATCTGCCGGATCCGCTCGCGGGTCACCGCGAAGGACTGGCCCACCTCTTCGAGCGTGTGCTCGCTGCCGTCCTCGAGGCCAAAGCGCATCTTGATCACTTTCTCCTCGCGCGGCGTCAGCGTCTTCAGCACCGAGGAGGTCTGCTCCTTCAAGCTCAGATTGATGACCGCATCCGAGGGCGATACCACGGCCTTGTCCTCGATGAAATCGCCCAGGTGCGAATCCTCTTCCTCCCCGATCGGCGTCTCGAGCGAAATCGGTTCCTGGGCAATTTTCATGATCTTGCGGACCTTGCCTACGGGGATTTCCATCCGCTTGGCGATTTCCTCCGAGGTCGGTTCGTGTCCGAGGTCCTGCACGAGTTGGCGCTGCGTGCGCACCAGCTTGTTGATCGTTTCGATCATGTGGACCGGGACGCGAATCGTGCGCGCCTGGTCGGCGATGGCGCGCGTGATCGCCTGACGGATCCACCAGGTCGCATAGGTGGAGAATTTGTAGCCGCGCCGCCATTCGAACTTATCGACCGCCTTCATCAACCCGATGTTGCCTTCCTGGATCAGGTCCAGGAACTGGAGCCCGCGGTTGGTGTACTTCTTCGCGATCGAGACCACCAGCCGCAGGTTCGCCTCGATCAGCTCCTTTTTCGCCTGTTCGGCTTCGGCCTCGCCCCGCAGGATCAGTTGCAGGTTGCGCTTCAGCTCGGTCGGGCTCACTTCGCTTTCGATCTCGATTTCTTTCAGTTCGATCCGGCGCGAGCGCAATTCCCGCCGCGCTTCGGTGGCGTTTTCGCCCTTGGACGCCTCCGCCCGGCGCTCCAGTTTTCCGGCTTCCTTCTCGATCTCCTGGAGCCGCTCGACGGTCTGGCGCAGCCGGTCGATCAACCGTTTCCGTTCCAGCAGGTGAAAATCGATCGAACGGATCAGCACCGAAAGCTCCACGCGGCGTCGGCCCAGCTGCCATTTTCTCCTCGCCCAGGCCCGCTTCCGCAGCCGGGACGATCGGTCCGCCTTCTGCGCCGGCTTCAGCACCTGCTTCTGCACCTGCTTCAGCACCTCCAGGTACAGCTTCGCGATCCGGTCGATCAGCCGCAGCGTCTGCCGCGTTTTCTCCTCGACCTTCTCCTCGGTCAGCTCCTCGTCGTCGAACTGTACGATCTCCTTGATCGAGCGCCGGCCCTCGCGCAGATCTTCGCCAATCCCGAGCAGCTCTTTCCAGACGAGCGGCGAGCGCGAGATCACCTTCAGCACCGCCATCTTGCCCCGCTCGATCCGCTTGGCGATGGCCACTTCCCCTTCGCGGGTCAGCAGCGGCACCGTTCCCATTTCCCGCAAGTACATGCGCACGGGATCGTTGGTCTTCTCGAGCGTGCCCGGGCTCAGATCGAGTTCGTTGTCGGCCAGGTCGTCTTCTTTCTGATCGGGCTCGGCTCCTTCGAGCGCCGCGGCTTCGGCCCGCGCCACCTTTTCGGGGGCGTCTTCGTACACGTCGATTCCATGACGCTCGAATGTCGAAAAGAGATCGTCGATTTCGTCCGAGGAGTGCACTTCTGCCGGCAGAATGTCGTTGACCTCGTCGTAGAGCAGGTAGCCGCGCTCCTTGCCCATCGAGATCAACTGACGGACTTGGTCATACTTTTCCTCGATCGCCAATGCCTAACTGCCTCCCGATCCAGCCGCGGCGCTGGGCGCCGACACGGGCGCCGCCATTGACCAAGCCGTGAAACCGTAAAGAATGCGGGGCGGGAATCCGTCAGCCCTGTGACGGGATTTCCCGAGAGAGTTCTCGTTCGTTCCCAATCTCCTTCAATCCGGAAGATCCGCTGCCACGAACGCCTGGAATCCCTATTGTCTGCCGATAATCCAACCAAATTACCGGCGTTTCGTCAAAAGCCCCCCGGCCCCCGCGTAGCGGCAAGGTCACCCCGGCCGGCGTCCCTCTTCATTCTTCCATCTGCTCGAGCGAGAGACGCAACGCCTGCTTGCGATCGAGCAGCCGCGCCAGTTCCGCCCTCGGGCTCGATCCGCCGGCTCGCTCCGTCTTGAGCGCCTCGATTTCCGTCTGCACCGACCGCAGCTCAGGATGCGCCCCCGCTGTCCGGCTCTCCCTCTCCGCCGTCCTCCTTCCACTCCTGTTTCTTCCGGCGTATGTTCTGCTCCAGAGCGGCGCGGTCCTCGTCAGTCATTGGCCTAATCTCGTCAGCGTCCGCCCGTTCGGTCCCTCGCCGCCACTTGAGCGCCTTCAGGCAACTCTCTGCCTCTTCCCAACTCGGCTCGGTCCCGGTTTCGAACGTCAGCTCGAACAGCAGCCGCCGGTGCCGCTCTTCGAGCCGCTCGCCGAGAGCGGTCAGCTCGTCCTCGCCCGGCCTCCCGCTGCCGGCCGCATCGAGCAGCGCCGTGAAGATCGGTTCCGTATCCAGCCCGGGGTGCAGGCCGGCGCGCCGCATCTCCTCCGCCAGTCTTTCTCCCGTCGCGCCGCCGTCGAGCAGCATCTTCAGCAATCGCCGCTCGGCCGGCGTCACCGCCGCGGCCAGCATTTCCGGCCGCGCCTTCACTTCCGCTTTCCGCTCGCTAGCCGCCCGTTGCAGCAGGCCGCGCAACGCCGCCTGATCCACGTGGAGTTCCGATGCCACGCGGCTGGCCCATTCCGACCGCGCCAGGGGACTCGACAGCAGGCGCACGTAGGGCAGCAGGAAATTGACGCCGCGCAGTTTCCCTTCGATCGTTCCGGTGTCCATCTGCCGCGCCCGGCCAATCAGGTAGTCGAGATAGAGCGGCGAGCGGCCCAGCAGCTCGCGGTAGGCCTCGACGCCTTCCTCCCGCACGAACTGATCGGGATCGGCCTTGCCCGCCTCCCGCGCCGGCAGGGCCATCACGCGCACCTGGAATTCCTCGCCGAGCAGCAGCGAAAGAGAGCGGTCGGTCGCCGCCTGTCCGGCCGCATCCACGTCGTAGTTGACCACCACGTTTCGCGTGAACCGGCCGAGCAGACGCACTTGCGGCTCGGCCAGGCTCGTCCCGCAACTGGCGACCACGTTTTCGATTCCCGCCTCGGCCAGCGCGATGGCGTCCATGTACCCCTCGACCAGCACGACAAATCCTTCCTTCCGGATCGCCTCCCGCGCCCGGTCGAGGTGGTAGAGCACCCGGCTCTTCGTATAGATCGGCGTCTCGGGCGAATTCAGATATTTCGGCGGCTCGTCGCCGAGCGCGCGGCCGCCGAAGGCCACCACCTTGCCCGATTCGCTCGCGATCGGAAAAATGATCCGCCGCCGGAAACGATCGAAGACGTGCTGGCCGCGGTCGCGCGAGAACAGGCCGGAGAGATCCAGCCAGGGGGCCGGGAATTTTCCGCGCAGGTGGCGCGCCAGGGCCTCGCCGCCGGTCGGCGCCCACCCCAGCCCGAAGCGGGCGATCGTCTCCGGCTTGAGCCCGCGATCCTCGAGGTAGGCCCGCGCCGACCGGCCCTCGTCGGTCGCCAGCTGGCGAACGAAAAATGCCGCCGCATGCCGGTGAATTTCCACCAGCGCCCGGCGCTGATCGCTCGCCTGCTTTCCGCCCGAGCCCCCGTCGCGCCATTCCGGCATCGCCACGCCGCACTTCTCCGCAACGATGCGTATGGCCTCGGGGAAACTGATCTTCTCCATCTCCATGACGAAGCGGAACACGTCGCCTCCGGCCCCGCACCCGAAGCAGTGGTAAATCTGCTTTCCCGGATGCACCGCGAAGGACGCCGTCTTTTCCTGATGGAAGGGACACAAACCGACGAAATTCTGGCTGCTTTTTCTGAGCCGCACGTATTCGCCGACCACACGCACGATATCCGCCTGCTGCTTTACACGTTCGGCAACGGACCCGGGTTCGGCCATGGTCGTGGAGGGGGTAACCCGCAAAGTATAGCGCGCCGGGCCGGCCGCCGCCGCCCGGCACCCTCTCCATCCGTCATTCCGGGCCGGGCGAAAAATCGCTCCGGTCAAAACCGGCGCCGTTTCAGTCTTTCAGCGCGACGACCGTCACCGCTTCGCCGCCGCGCTCGCGCGCCTCGGCGGAAATCGTTTCCACCAGCGGGTGCGTCTTCAGAAACTCCCCGAGGCCGCGCCGCAGCGCCCCGGTTCCGTAGCCGTGAACGATGCGAATGCGCGCCTTGCCGGCCAGCGCCGCGCGGTCCAGAAAACGGTCCACGAGCCGGATTGCCTCCTCGACCGTCTGGCCGATCACGTTGATCTCCTCGCCCGCTTCGCTGCCCGCCTGCACCGTGATTCCCTCGCCGGGCGGTTTCGCCCGCGCGGCCGGCTCGCCCGCCGCGCCCAGAATATCCTCCACGGGGATTTTCATTCGCAACGGCCCCGCCTGTACTTCCACCATGCGGCCCTGCCGCTGGCGCACCACCACCGGCTTTTCCAGCCCGCGCACCCGCACCGCCGTTCCCGCCGTGAGCCGGTCCGGATCGATCGGAGGCGGCGCCGGCTCGATGGCGCCGCCCATCTCCTTTTGCGATTCGCCGCGAAAGGCGAGAACGGCGGCGTCGCTATCCGAGCGGGCCTCCGAGCGGATCGTCGCCATCCGCCGCGCCGTCTGCTTCTCGATGGCGGCCCGCAGCTTCCTGTCCTGCACTTCGGCCGAAAGGCGGCGGATCTCTTTTTCGGCGTTTTCGAGTGTTTCGCGGAACTCCCGCTCGAGTTCCTCGATGCGCCGGCGTTGGCGTTCGGTCCATTCGGTGCGCAGCTCGCGGCGCTCCTCTTCGAGCCGGGCGCGCTGGGCGGCGGTTTCCCGCAAGCCGGCGTCGAGCCGCTCGCGCATCCGATGCAGGTCGTCGACCAGCGTGGCCGCTTCGAGCGACTCCGGGGCCATTTCGCGCCGCGCGCGCTCGATCACTTCGGGTGGAAGTCCCAGCCGCTGCGCGATCGCGATCCCGCTCGAAGTTCCCGGCAGTCCGAGCAGCAACCGGTAGGTCGGCGCCAGCGACTGAACGTCGAATTCCACCGCCGCGTTGACCACGCCCTCGGTCGCCAGCGCGTAGGTCTTCAGCCGGTCGTGATGCGTCGTGGCGAAGGTCAGGGCGCGCCGCCCGCGGAACTCTTCGAGCAAGGCGACCGCCAGCGCCGAGCCCTCCTCGGGCGCCGTCCCCGTCCCGATCTCGTCGATCAGGATCAGCGACCGCTCCCCGGCGGTTTCGAGCATCGAGCGGAGATTCAGCATGTGCGCGGAAAAAGTGGAAAGATCGGCCGTGATCGACTGCTCGTCTCCGATGTCGGCCAGCACGCGGTCGGCCAGGGGAAGCTCGGCCTCGCCGGCCGCCACCGGAATCCCCGTTTGCGCCGACAGCGCCGCCAGCCCCACCGTCTTCAATACGACGGTCTTGCCCCCGGCATTCGGCCCGCTGATCACCATCACCGTGTCGGCGCCGCCGAGCTCGATCGTCACCGGCACCATCGCGCGCCCGCGCCGTCCGAGGGCCTGTTCGAGCACGGGATGCCGCGCCGCCGTCAGCCGCAGCCGCCCGTCCGGTGAAAAACGCGGCAGCGCGCACTCGAAGCGGCGAGCGAAGCGCGCCCGCGCGAAGATGGAATCGATTTCCCCGAGTTCCTCCGCCGTCCGCTCGAGCGCCCCGCGGCTCGCGCGAACGCGCCCGGTCAGCTCGTCCAGGATTCTCGCGATTTCCGCCGCTTCGGCTTCGGCCAGCCGCACGAGCTCGTTGTTCTGCTCGACCGCTTCGAGCGGCTCGACGAAGAGCGTCTGCCCGCTGGAACTGGCGCCGTGCACCACGCCCGGCGCCGACCGGCGGATCGAGGCGCGCACCGGAATCACGTACCGGTCGTTGCGCAGCGTGACGTAATCCTCTTCGCCGCCTGTTTCGCTCAGCCGCCGCAGCACGGCGCGCAGCAAATCGAGCGTTCGCTCGCGCACGCGCACGCGCCCGGTCCGAATCCTCTTCAGCTCCGGTGTGGCGTCGTCGGCAATCTCCCCGCCCGGCAGGATCGCCCGCCGGATCGCCACCGCCAGCGGCCGCAGATCGGGCAGGCGCTCGCCCAGTTCGGCCAGCCGCGGCCACCGGGTCCGCAACGCCCCGAGCGTCGCCCGCGTGTCGAAGGCCGTCTCGACGAGCCCGGCCGCGTCAAGCAGTTGTCCGGCATCGAGCACCACGGAGGGCTGCGCCACCCGGTTGAGCCACGGTTCGGGATCGGCCATCCCTCCCAATCCCAGCTCGGATCCGCTCGCAAGGTATTCCACCGCGTCCCCGATCCGCGCGAAGCCGGCTTCGAGCGTTTGGCGCTCCTCGGAGAAGCGCAGCCTTCCGAGCGCGCGCCGGCCAGGGGCCGCTGTCGAAAATCCCCGCAGGATTTCGAGCAGCGCGTCGAATTCGAGAAGTTCCTCTGTGGTGCGAGCCACCGCTTATTCTTTTCCTTCGCGCGGACCCGCCATCTGCCCGGCCAGGAACCGGGCCGCATCGGCGGGAGTGCCCGCCCGGTATACCACGCGGTCGCCGCGCGTGCGCCCCTCGGTGCTGTTTCCCGTTTCCGCCTGGTTCACCTGTTCGATGACGGGCAGCCAGAAACCGCCGAGGACGGCCAGCGGCTTCGATCTCATCAATCCCTTGTTCAGCATCTCCCAGACGACCGCCAGTTCCACCAGCGTTCCGGTTCCCCCGGGGCAGACGACGTAGCCCTGGCCCCGGCGCACCAGCTCGAACAACCGCTCCTGCCAGCCATCCACCCGCACCTCGTGCGTCACCCACGAATTGGCCCGGCCGCGGAAGGTGCGCGCGGTCACGGCTACCGCTTCACCCCCCGCCTCCCGCGCCCCGCGAGAAACCGCCTCCATCACGCCTCCGTAGCCGCCCGAGCAGACCCCCATCCCGCTGGCCGCCAGGGCGCGGCCCAGCGCAAAGGCCTCGTCGTATTCGGCCGAGCCCGCGCGCACGCGCGAGCTTCCGAAAACCGTGATGATGCGACTGTTTTCCGGCGTTTGAGTCTGCTCGACTTCCCGATGAACGAACGGCATGGCTAGAAGCCGCCATTGCTCGCCCCGGCCTGCCGTGGCGAGCAATCTCTCCGTGTCGAATTCCTTCCCTTCACTATGGCCGCCTCCGCTCCCGGCGCTGTGGCCGCCTTACGGGCAAACGGCGCGGCCGGCCGCTCAGGTCCACGACCATGGCGTTGGCGATCTCGTCGATAACGGGATTGAACTTCACGCCCGGCGGGATGTTGTTCACCATGATGGAAAACACCAGCTGCTCGCCTCCGAGCGTCGTGGCGTAGCCCGAAAGCGAATGGTCGTGCATCAGCGTTCCGGTTTTCGCAAACACGCGCCCGCTTGCCGCCATCCGGCCCATGCGGTCATCGAGCGTTCCGTCACGGCCGGCATCGGGCAGGGAGTTTCTATAAATCGGTCCCCAGCTTTGCCCGGCCGCGTAGCGCAGCAGCGTGACGATCGCGCGCGGCGTGACCAGGTCGTAATGGGAAAGCCCGGAACCGTCGTAAAAAGCCACTTCGTCCGCGATTCCCAGCCGCCCGAGGAACTCCTTTTCGACCGCGAGGCCGTTCCTTTCCGACCCCACGCCGGTCTTGACGTGCGCCACGGTTCGCAGCAGGCATTCCGCATGCAGGTTCTGGCTCACCTTCAGCATGAACCGGACATCCTCGCCGAGCGTGGGCGACTCGTGCTCGGCCAGAACTTGCCGCGCCACCGGAGGCGTCGGCGTCTGGTCGGGCAGCAGGTGCACCGCGCGGGAACCTCCCGAGACGGCCACCCCCCGCTCGATCAGGATCTGTTTGAGCAGCGCCGCCGCGTACCGGGCCGGCTGTTCGATTCCGATAGAAAGCTTCTGCACCGGCGCGCCGGCGGCGATCCTTCCTTCGAGCCTCACGTCGAACGAGTCCGGTTGCTTCTCGAGCTTGAGGTCCGTCGCCGAGCCCGCCGGCCCCGTCTCCGCCAGGTTGGTGAAGTGATAGAACCCCGCCCACGGCAACACTTGCAACACCGACGCGTCGGAGGGCCACCGGCCCGGGCTGACGTCCACTTCCAGCGTATTGTCGTCGATCACGATCGCGCTCACCGGCGCGCCATATTCGGCCGAGAAATCGTCGATCGTCCATCCGGGCATATAACGGTGGTAGGTGAAGTAGCTGTCGTCGGCGACCACGTCCCCTTGAATCCGCCGGACGCCCTTGGCGATCAACTGATCGACCAGATCCTCGATGGCCTTGTCGGGCGGGCCGTCGAACTGCTCCTGTTCCCCGAACGGAAAGACGCGATTGGAAAGGTCCGGGTCGCCGCGGCCGACCAGCACCAGATTTCCTTCGAGTGTTCCCGCTTTGTCGATCCGCCCCGGGCTTTCGAGCGTCGTGCGCCACCGGTAGGACGGGCCCAGTTCGTCGAGCGCCAGCGCGGCCGTGAACAGCTTCGCGTTCGATGCCGGCGTGAAATAGTGCGTGGCATTGAGTTCGTAGAGCGTCCGGCCGGTTTCCTGGTCGGCGACCAGAATGCCCCAATTTCCCTTGGCCGCTTCCGGCTGCGCCAGAATTCGCCGCATGCCGGCGTCGAAACGCGCGATCGCCCGCCGGCCCGGCGGCGGCGCCGCCTGCGCCGTCCAGCCACAGTTCGGCGCCAGCGAACATGCCACGACGGCTATCGCGACCGCGTAGAAACGAAAAGAGCGCATGAGGGTCGACTACCTCGATTCTGAAGGCCCGTGCGCGATTATAATCCACTGTGGCTTCTGCCGCCGTTGCCGCAGGCAGCCAGAATCGCCCTATTGCCGTCCTATACTAGAGTGCAATCGGAAAGCACTCAGAAAAAATTAGCCCGGCGGCCAACCGCCGCTGCGAGGTGACACTATGAGACACACGTGGATTTTCCTGCTGGCCATGTTCCTGGCGGTGCCGGCCATGGCCCAAAAAGACAAAGTCGATCAGCGGCTCGAGAACTCCGGCGCAGTCATCACCGAAATCCTGAATATTCCCGACAATATTCCCCAAAGCCTGCTCGATAAGGCCCGTTGCGTCATCATTCTTCCGTCCGTCCTCAAGGGCGCATTCATCTTCGGCGCCAGTTACGGACGCGGCGATATGGTTTGTCGCCGCGGCAAGACCTTCGACGGCCCCTGGGGCCCGCCGGTGATGATGATGCTCGCCGGGGGAAGCTTCGGCTTTCAGATCGGCGGCCAGGCCACCGATTTCGTTCTGCTGGTCATGAATAACGACGGCGCCAAATCACTGTTGAGCAGCAAGGTCAAACTCGGCGCCGACGCATCGGTCGCCGCCGGCCCGGTCGGTCGCAACGCCGCGGCATCCACCGACGCCTACATGCGGTCCGAAATCCTCACCTATTCCCGCGCCCGCGGGGTCTTCGCCGGCATTTCTCTGGCCGGCTCGACCCTGCGCCCCGACAATGAGGCCGATGCGGCGCTCTACGGCCATGACGTTTCCCCCAACCGGATCATCGCCGGCGACGTGCCGATGCCCGGGAGCGCGGCCATCATGATTCGCGTGCTCAGCCACCATTCGCCGCGACTCAATCCGTAAGAACGCGGCCGACCCTCCGTTCGGCTCGGGCCGTTCGCGCCGAAATGTGCCATCATGCATGTTTCCAGTTCGAGGAGCGCGCCTTGGCCTGCCCCATCTGCCACACCCGCAAACCCAAACGCTTCTGCCCTGCCGAAGGGGAGAAAATCTGCTCCATCTGCTGCGGCACCGCGCGCGAGGTTACGATCGACTGCCCCTCCGACTGCCCCTATCTGATTGCCGCCCGCCGCTACGAACGGGAACACCGCCAGCCCGTTCCGGCCGATCAGCTTCCCTTTCCCGAAGTCCGCATCGCCGGGGGATCGATCGAGCAATATGAAGAGTTGATCGTTCTGCTGTCCCGCGCCGTCTCCCAGGCCGCGCGCGAAATTCGCGCCGTCGACGACGACGCCGTCGCGGCGCTCACCGCCATGGCCGAAACCTACCGAACGCTCGGGGCCGGTATTTACTACGAGCATCCGCCCGAAGCGCTCCTGGCCCGTGAAATCTACGCGGGGCTGGCCAAGGCCGTGGCCGACCTCAAGCAGGCGCAAACCCAGCGCGCCGGTTTTGCCTCCCTCAAGGACGGCGACATTTTCCTTGTCCTGGTTTTCCTGCTGCGTGTCGGCAAGACGGAAACAAACGGCCGGTCGCGCTCGCGCGCCTTTCTCGATTTCCTCCGCTCCTGGGTTCCCGCGGAAAAACCGGCAACCGAACCCAACCGCATCGTCACCGCCTGAGCCGGGGAAATTCCTTCCGCCCATTCTACAAGGCATTCGACAACCTCCGAGTTTCGGGGGTCGGCGCTTCAGCGCCGACACAAAGCCGCCAAAACCCGCAGGCTTTAGCCTCTGAAGGCCCGGCCAACAGTCATGCAACGGCCTTCGGCCTCTGGCATTCTGAACCCCTCTCATTCGCTCGGCGAAACTCGACGAGAAATCTTTTCCAGGGAAATGGCACGCCGGAGGAGCTGCGGCGATTCAGAATCGAGGGGACGGGGGAGAGTGAAACGTTAAAACCCCGTTTCGCCCGGGCGCGGGGGAAATCGAGGCAAGGCGCGCGATACCGACCAAGGGCGACGGGAGTGGGCAGCTCCCGCGGGATTGCCCTTGGCGCTCGGGCCGCTCTCTTCTGAGGAAAAAAGAGCCTTAGCGGCAGGTCGGGTCGCCGCCGACGGGGCGGCGGCATTTTTGTGGGGTGAACGACCCGAGCCAGCATCGAGCGCCTCGCAACGGCGCCAATATATTCTCCTTTTATTCGCCATGTCAAGAGAATATGTTCGCTATTTATTCGCCCCTTGAGCCACTCTATACCCCTACGTCCGACCCCCCGAGGATGTCATTCCGAGGAACCGCGGCAACACCGGGGCGACGAGGAATCTCTCCGTAACGGCTTGGCGCCAGGCTCCTAGCGGTGGAACAGGCCGATCCAGACAACCGAGCTCAGAAGATGCCCGTTCGCCGCGGCCATCACCTGCGCGCGGGTGGCCGTCTCGGGAAGGTCCAACATCGTATCGAGCGCGTAGAGATTGAATATGTAGTGATGGTCGTAGCCGGCCGGCGGCGCGCAGGGGCCGAAATAGACGCCGGTCGGACCGCCGCGGCCCTGCACCTGATGCGCGCCATCGGGCAGCGTGAGACCTGCGGGCACGCCTTCGGGCAGTGCCCTGGCGGTTCCCGGAATGTTCCAGATCATCCAGTGCGTTACGTCTTCGACCCCGTTGTTGTGATGTGCTTCCGGGTCGTGCACCAACAGAATGAAGCTCTTCGTTCCCGCGGGAACCTGCCTCCACTCGATCGCGGGCGAGACGCCGTGCCCTTTGCCGAGGCAGGAATTTTTCACGGGAACATGGCCTCCGTCGGGGAAGTCGAGAATCGTCATGCGCATGGGATGCATCTCGAACACTGGCGCAGCCGACATAGATGATTGCCCTCCTTGCCGGGCGCTGGCGCTGAGCGAGATGCCCATGGCGAGAACAAACGTCAAAGCGCAAACAGTCTTCTTCATGGCTGCTCGTTCTCCCTTCCTGCCGGGTTCAGGAGGCCGGTGAACTTTTCACCATCCGTTGCGAAGTCAAAAGCTCGTCCCAAAATATACGATTCGGCGCACGATTTGTAGAGGAACAAAAACATCCCGCCCAGCCCTGTAAACCAAGGCGTGGGACACCACCAACTGCATCTGCTGCGCGGAAAGTCGCGGTGATATCATGCGGCGCGAAACCTCGCGGGAGGACAACAGTGGGGAAGTACGACTGAGCCACCCGGCCGAAAAGCCCCACGCTCACAAACCGAGCATAGGGCACCCACAAACAACGTAGCCGAAATCAGGGGGCGCGATGGCACCCTGCCATGCGATGTTCCATTCCATAGGGAGCCGGGCGCGCAAAGGCTCGAATGCCTGGGCCACCCGCCCGATAACAACTGAACGCGATGAAATCCAGCTCGCCGCGCCCGTAATAGCGTCGTATGAGGATTGCGCATCGAAGACAAATCCGCACCCTTGAAGACGAAGGGTGCGGCACCCCTCCCTCTCGTCCACAAAGGATGGTGCCCGGATGATATACTCCCCCCGTGCCACGTCCCCAAGGCATTTCCTCCCGCACATCCTCTGCGCCACCCGCTCTTCCGACCTGGTCCGGTACCACGCTTGGGGCCTGGTGCAGAGGCGGCGCGGCGCGCGCGGGCGCCTCGCCTACCGACTGAGCTCGACATGACTCGAATGCCCGCGAATCCCTCTGCTGGAGCCGCCTCCGCCCGGACCCTCCCGCCCGTTCAGCCCGTCCCTCTCTGGATCAAGATCGCCGCCATCGCATGGGTCGCGGCGTGGATTCCGGCCAACGCCATCTAT
>DATLRW010000063.1:0-3086 GCA_035534495.1 Candidatus Dormiibacterota bacterium
GCCCCGCGCAGCAACTCGACAGCGCGCGCGTGTCGGAAGATGTGGGGTCCGCATTTGCCCGCCGGATAGACGCCCGCAGCCCATCCAGCAAAACGCCCGCGTCGAGATCCTGAGATCGTGTGAGGTTCCGGCTGCCAATCCAGAGCTTCCAGCGCGTTTCCCCTTTGGGGCAGCTATAGGCGACCAGGGCAATCTTCGGATGCCAGCTGCGCTCTCGTTCATCGTAGGGTTGCTCGACGATGAACTGATCGAGGATGCCCGCGATACGGGGGAGCGCCACCGGGCGCGCGATCCGCCCGCGCTGAATGATGATCCTGACGTGATCGCGCAGCCTGTCGATCGCTTCGGCAAAATCGACCGCCGTTCCGCTGCCCTTGTCATTGTTGCGACCAATCAGGGCTAGCAACGCCGCCGCGACCGCAGACAGGTCGACCGAGTAGGTAGCGAACAATGCGAGCTTGACCGTATCCAATCGCCCAGGCCGCAGCTCGTCGAGGTAGGGCTGGCCGTGCCAAGCTTGGCGATCGCTCATACGACGTCTTCCAGATCTCGCAGGAGCCTCTTCACATTTCCCCAGCGATAATGGAGCGGCTCGGCGCGACCATGGCGCTCGCCTTGCCATTCCATGCGCCGATCCACGCCAAACTGATTGCTGGCGAGGCGCGCGCGATCATTCTTCCTGCTGACCTCCGCCCGCGCGTACACGTCGAGCAACTGCATCGGATCCCTGCCATTCGCCCGAACCCAGGCCGCAGTCTCCTTCAGCACGCCTTCAACCGCGGCCGGCAGGTGGCCGATTTCAGCGAGAAACAGGTTCATATCCAGCCGAGCGGCCAGCCCGCCCCATTGCTCGACCGCGTCTTTCAGCCCGGCGCGATGCAAATTTGGCTGCGGCCGCTTGTCGCGTGTTTCCTTGAGCGTCTCGACCTGGGCCGCGTAAAGCGCCCTGCCAATGGCCGATAGCGCCGCCGCCTGGCCAGCTCGCCGCAGCATGGCGGCTTCCTTACCGGCGAGCGCGAGAATTTCGCCGTTCCAGCAGTGATCCACCTCGCCGAGCGGCTTTCCGACCAGTTTCGACAAGAGCGACGGCTCGCCGGGATCGGTCGGCGAGCGAACGGCGCGCAGCTTGGTCGCCAGATAGATCTGCTCCGGCGGTGAAAGGTCGAGCGTGAGTTTTCCGCCGCCATCCCAGTCGCCGGGGGCATCGATCAACCCCGAGATTGGCCAGGCCACCGTCTCAAAGGGCTTCCCGTCATCGTCATGGAGGGGGCGCTTGCCGGCCGCCGCCAAGAGCTTCGCCATATCCGGGCGGCTCCACGGCCGGCCATCAGGGCGGGTGCCGATCAATCCCCACTTAGCGAGGGCCGTCCAATAGACATAGGCTGGCGGCTGGCTGATAACTCGGGGGAAGACTTCCCCGCCGATCACGCCACCTTTCTCGCCGCCCACGCCGTCGACAAATTTGAGACGGCCGGTCAGTTCGTGCTCGAGATCGGAAAAGGCTTGGCCAAAATCCTTGGGGACAGGGCGCTTCGTCCGCAGGCTTTGGTAAAGCCAGGGGATGAGAAGCGCGTAGCGCAGTCGTGTGTGCAGAACCGATGTGCCGGGGAAGAAGTGATCGGCATAGCGCTGGTGGACGATGAGGAACCCGACCTCATCGCGCACCCCTGCTGCGCCGCCGAACATCATCTGCTCAGCCTGGCCCAACGCCTTGCGCGACAAAAAGGTGAACCCGAAAGATGACACGAAGACTGCCCCCCAGGGCGTGGTCGAACTTGCTGATTAAGAAGATTGCCGATGCTGCACGAAATCATTGACTGCTAATAACTTTCAGCTTCATGGCGCGAGTCGCTCCGCCACTGTCTACGGCGAGGGTGAGACGGCAATCACCGTTCCCCTCGTCATCAGAACGATGAGTCCCCGCTCGGCGCCGGTCATGTCGAGATAGGCGCGGACCTGAGCCCGATAGTGATCGAGTGTCTGAGCCTCGGGGTCCACGTCGCTCTTCCAGTCGACGACCACGTCGGGCCGGCCATTCTCGCCAACAGTCAGCGCGTCCGCGATCCCGGCCGTTGCGGTTTCCACGTCATCGGACGCCTGTGCTGCATAGACGGGAAATTCGGCCAGAAGACCCGGCCGCAGGGCCGCGATGTCGGGCAGAGCCAGGGTCCGGGTGACACAGGCCGCCAGTTCCTCGGCGGACAGCCCCGTCGCCGGGTCGGCGACCGGAGACCGGCCGAGGGCGCGGATGAGGTCGGCGGCGCGTTCCGCCAGGGCGGCCTCGGCCTCTTGGGTTTCGCCGGTCAGCACCTCTTCCATGAGCTTGTGCAGAATCAGCCCGCGCTCGCGGCCGCCCTGCACCGGGGCGGCGGCGTCCAGCTCGGGGGGCTGGTCGTCGGCCGATCCTGTCCAGAGGGCCGCCTCTTCTTCCCGCAGCACGCTCCCGGCGGCGTTTTCGTCGCGGCTAGGGGCGAGCCAGGTCAGCCGTGTTTGCCCGGCAGCGATGGTTTCGGCTTCGGCCGCGAAGCTCGCGCGCGTCTGGGCGTTGGCCGCTCCGGCCGCCGTCGCCGTGAAACCGGCGGGCAAATGGGAGACGTCCAGTCCGGGCAGCGCGGCGAGCGACAGATCGACGAGACCGATCCAGGCGGATTTAGAAGGCGTGGCGTCGAGCCGGGGCAGGACGAGAAGTTCGCGAGCGCGGGTGGCCGCGACATACCAGAGCCGGATGCGTTCGCGGTCCAGCTCGTCCTTTTCCGCGTCACGCGCAGCGTCGTAGCCCTCGGGCGGGACGCCCAAGACCGGGCAATAGAAGGTCTCCGTCTGGCGGTCGATGACCGCGCTCTCGGGCGGCATGACGCCGGTCATGGTGTTGACCGGAATGACGATCGGCCATTCCAGCCCCTTGGCGGCGTGCATGGTGAAGAGCGCGACCGCTTCCTCCTGCGCGTCGGGCCGTCCCTCGACGGCGCGCGCCTCGTCGGACCACGCCGCCGTCATCGCCTCGGCGAAGGCGCGCAGGCCGCGCACGGCGTAGCCGGTCGACAGGCTGAGATAGAGATCGACATTGGCGAGCGCGCGCTCGGCCT
>DATLRW010000064.1:0-33026 GCA_035534495.1 Candidatus Dormiibacterota bacterium
TCGGCGCATCCACGTTCGAAATTAGTAGGAGGACCCCGTCGGCGGCGCCAGCTTGTCCAGTGCCGCCTGGAACGCGTCGCGGTGGCCCATCTCATCGTGACGAATTTCCTCGAAACGCTTGGCTGCGGCGGCGTCTCCGGCGGCCTTGGCCTGCTCAGCGAATTCCCGATACATCGTGTCCACTTCGTAGGATTCGCCCTTGATGGCCTCTTTCAAGTTTTCCTCATCGCTGCCGACCAGGCCGGCCATCTCCGCTTCTTCGGCGAAATGCTCGAATCGTTCCGTTTTGGCCGTACCCGAGAACAGATCGGCGATTTCGGTGTTGCCCTCTTTCCGGGCGTGATCCGCATAGAGCGTGTACTTGACGTAGGCGAAAGCCTCGCCATGCATGGCCGTCATCAGATTCTTCAGCGTTTCAGGATGCAGACTTGCGTGCTCGCTCTGCTGTGCGGTCGCGCGCCCCATCACAAAGAACACTGTGGCAATGGTCAATATGCCGAGCGCCAATTTCGTTTTCATCTATTGCTCCTTTTCGTGCACCGACCTTCCTGTGGAGATGTAACCTTCCCGGTAAGGTAAAAAGGGCTGGTGATGCGAACCGTTTGAGCTTCAAAAGAGCAAGGCCTGTGCCAATATGAATTGCGGTCTCGGGTTTGGCCGGCATCTCGTGATTTCGTCGTCACTTAATCGATTTGGGGAGCTGGAAAAACCGGGTCGGGCTTGCCACCCGGGTAGTGCTATTCTCACGCAGGCGCTGGGGGTTTTGACCCTGATCGAAAAGGCCCGATTCGGATCCCCGATAGTTGCGGAAGCCTATGACTTCAGGGGAATGGTGCTTTAAGGCCTGGATTACCAGTACTTTACTCAACGTTCCGCCCAGGGTTACTATCGAAGGCCCAAACCGTGGTACGTAGGCTTCTCAGATGCACATCCGGGTCTGCTTCCTCGAACACAGAGTAGGCGTGGCAGACCACACGACCAGAAGGGCACATCTGCTATGTGCGGTCTTAACCGAGATCGACGAGGGACTGAAAAGGGAGGGTACATGTTATCTGGACGGATGCGCGCAGCCTTGATTCTCGGTATGTTGGCGTTTGCGGCAGTGCCTTTGGCTCAGGCACAGGGCCAGCCGCCCCTGGTTGATATCATTCAGGGAATTCAGCATGCCGTGTCCCCGCCCATGCGCGGGGTTACTCCCACCCCTGCTTTCCCGGCCAGCGCGGTGATCCCGGTGCGCCATCCCCTACCGGCGCAACTGCGCGCGTTCCATCCCGACCCGGTTTTGCAGACAAGCGCAACGGCTGTCACCGCCAGCAATGCGACCTCCGGCATGAATATCGATGGGATCGCCGGTGACGGCTACATCCCGCCCGATGCGAACCTTGCCGTGGGCGCCACGCAGGTCGTCGAAATGGTTAACGTGGAATACGCCGTCTACGACAAGACCACGGGCGCGCAGATCCAGGCCCCCATGGCTATCCACAATATTTTCAGTACACTCGGCGCGCCCTGCGGCACCTCCGACGGTGGCGACCCGATCGTGCTCTACGATCAGATGGCCGGGCGTTGGCTCGTCAGCCAGCTGGAATATAACAAGAGCTTTTCCTCCAACTATGAATGCGTGGCGATCTCGACCTCGTCCGACGCGACAGGCAGCTACAACCTTTATGCGCTCTCGTTCGGCGGCAATTTGCCCGATTATCCCAAGTGGGGCGTCTGGCCCGACGCCTACTACCTGTCAGCCAACCTGTTTCGCCGGGGGTCCTCCTTTCAGGGCGCGGCGGCCTGCGCGCTGCCGCGCAGCGTGATGCTGAGTGGCGGGCCGGTTAGCATCAACCAGGCTGTCTGCTTCCAGGATTCTTCCGAGTCGAGCTTCCTCCCCGCCGACCTCCAGGGTGCGACGCAGCCGTCGCCGGGCGAGCCGGAGTTCTTTGTCAACTTCGATTCCACGCTGGAACTCTACAGGTTCCACGTCGACTTCACGACGCCGGCCAATTCGACCTTTACGGGCCCGATCGCCGTTTCCGGCGCCGCTTCGTTCACCGAGGCGTGCGGCGGCGGCGCCTGCGTTCCACAACCCGGCACGAACGAGCAGCTCGATTCGCTGGGCGACAGGTTGATGTTCCCGCTGACCTACCGGAACTTCAGTACCTATGAATCGCTGCTCGTGGCGCAGTCCGTACAGGTAAGCTCGAGCGGGCAGACGGGCATCCGCTGGTACGAGATCCACAGCCCAAACGGGACTCCGGCGACCTTCCAGCAGGGCACCTACTCGCCCGATACAACCACCTATCGATGGATGGGTTCCATCGCGCAGGACCAGAACGCGGATATCGCCGTCGGCTACAGCGTTTCCAATGGTTCGAGCACCTACCCCGGCATCCGCTACGCCGGCCGCGTCCCGGGCGACGCTGCCGGAACTCTGGAAGCCGAGACCAAAATCGTCGACGGTTCGGGCTATCAATCGAAATACAACCGCTGGGGCGATTACAGCTCGATGAGCATCGATCCTTCCGACGATTGCACGTTCTGGTACACGACCGAATACAAGGCCTCGAGCGGCAGCTTCAACTGGAACACCTACATGGATTCGTTCAAGTTCAGCGGCTGCGGGTCGACCACGACCACCGCCCCGGCAGCGCCGACCCTCTCTACCCCGACGGCTGGCGACTCCCAAGTGAGCCTCACGTGGACGGCCTCTTCCGGTGCGTCGTACTACAACGTTTACAGATCGACGAGCAGCGGGTCCGGCTTTACAAGCATCGCCAGCCCCACATCCACCAGCTACACCGACACCGCCGTCACGAACGGGACGACCTATTATTACTACGTGACCGCGGTGAGTTCGGGTGGGGAAAGCAAGCCGTCCAACCAGGTCAGCGCCACCCCGCAGGCCCCGACCGCCCCGAATGCGCCCACCAGCCTGACGGTGACCTCGCCGGGCAGGAGTGGCAAGGACAACCTGAGCTGGACGCAATCGACCAGCTCCAATGTCACACAGAATAATATTTATCGGGCCACGGGAACCGGCGGAACGTATGGATTGCTCGCCACGGTGAGCGCTACCACATCCTTCAGCGACTCGAATACGACCAAGGGAACCACCTATTGCTACGAAGTGACGGCATTGAACTCGAGCGGGCAGGAAAGCCAACCGTCGAATTCGAGTTGCGCCACGCCGGCCACAGGGGGCAACTAACCCGCGACGGAGATCAAAACGGTTTCGCGGTTTGAGACGGGGACGGGAGCCCACTGCTTCGGGCTCCCGGAACTCGCGTGTGGCGGCACACGGCTACGCTTCCGGTGGAACTGGTGGATTGATTCTGGTTGCATCTTGCGGGTTAAGCCGCGTGATGCGAGCTGCGGCCGGCCGCGGCTTCGGAGTCCTCGCCGGCATGAGACTTTTCCCGCGTTGGTTGCCAGGCGGTCCGCACCGTCTTGTATTCCCGGAATAGATCGCCCGAAACCTGAATCCGCCCGCGCACAAACCGCTCGTGGTTCTCCTCGACTTCCGAGAGGATGTACCGGTAATTGACGGTCACGCCAAAGGAGGCTTCCAGGCCATATGGCCGCAGGTTCCCGTAGGTGTTGATCCGCTCCAGGCGAGCGCCGTTCGAGAGATGAAATGTGGCCACCGGGTCGTAGAGCCGTTCGCCCCGATGCGCTTTCGTGAGGTAGGCAAGGGCAACGCGCCTTAAGGGCGCGGCCAGCAGGTCGCGGTGGGAAAGAGGGGCTTCGAGCAGATGAAAGAAAGCCTCGACGGGATCGCGAAGTTTGGCCGCGGCCGTCAGGTCCGCGGCATAATCGGCCAGCAGCCGCGACAAACGATTGGGCGTGAAGCCCTCTTCATTCCGCCTGTCTTTCAGCGCCCGCGATAAGTTGGGCAGCGGTGAAAGCGTGCCGTAGTTTCGCAGGTTGGGCAATTCGGCGGCCAGCTCGGCCACCACCTGTTTGATCAGGAAGTTGCCGAAGGGGACGTTCCGCAATCCGTTCAGGCAGTTGTTGATGGAATAAAAGATCGCGGTGTCCGCCTTGTCCGGCGCGCGCACCGGCGCGTTGATGTCCAGCAGCGGTTCCAGCTCGCCGCCTAACCCGTTCGTCAGCGCCACCTCGACAAATATGATGGGCTCGTCAAGCAGGGCCGGATGAAAGAACGCAAAGCAGCGCCGGTCCGCCTCCAGGCGACGGCGCAAATCGGCCCATCCGTTGATCTCATGCACCGACTCGTAGCGGATGAGTTTCTCGAGGATGAAGGCGGAGGTTCGCCAGCTGATGCGTTCCAGGCGCAGGAACCCCGGGTTGAACCAGGACCGGAACAGATGCCTGAGATCGGTGTCGATCGGGGCCAGGTTCTTGCCGTCCCGTGAGAGATCGAGCAGGTGCCCCCGCAGGGCCACGAGGGTTTCTGTTCCGCCCGGCGCCGTATTGATCCGGCGAATCAGTTCCTGGCGAGGCGGCTCGACGGCGTCGCTCAGCGCCGCGAGGGCTTTTGTGTTGGGGGTCCGTTCGTAATCGGCGGCGGCCTGGCGGACGGCGGCTTCATCGGGGGAAAATTCACGGCAGAGCATCTCGAAAAAGCCCAGGCGCTGCGCGGCATCCATTCCTTTGTAAGCCTTGATGATCTCTTGCGCTAAGGCCGTCTGGGAGGCTTCGCCACGCTCGGAAAGGAGGCGGTGACAGAGAAAACGCATGTCCTTGCCGCGCCGATCGCGTACCGCCTGTAGCAGGTTGGAGAGAAGTCCCGACATATAGTCAAATTATAGCTGAGATTTTCTTAGAGTTTCCTGTCACCTTCGCGGAGTGTGACGATAGTAGCCCCCCACCCGCCGGCTTGCGCGGGCGCGTCCCCGTAAGCGGCGACGAACGGGGTTCGCGCCAGCACGGCGCGCACAATCCGCCTTTGCACCCCGACTCCGCGCCCGTGAATGATCCGTAGGGCCCGAAGTCCCATCCGGTGAGCCTCTTCGAGGTAGGCTTCGACGACGGCCTCGACCTCCTTCGGCCGCACGGAGTGCAGGTCGAATACGTCGGTGATGGGAATGCGGACGGGTTCGTCGTCGCCGTTCATGGCGCACCCGATTGTATCCTGCGGCAAGCCTGAACGCGGCGGCCCGTGAGCGAGCTGTTCGTCTGCGGATTCCCGGGCCGGCGGAGGGGAAACGGTTGCGCCGTCTTTCCTGAGCCAAGGACGGCTTTGCTATAATCTGCCCTACTGGTGGGGTCGCTCCGTGGAAAAGTGTCTTGAAGCTGCCTGGACGGTCGAGGAACTGCTGGAAAAGCTGGAGTCCCGCTTGAAGTTCTTTGTGCTGGACGTACGCAAGCGCGAGGAATTCGCGAAATTTCATCTGGAAGGGCGCGAAGCCCTCCCCGCCTTGAACATTCCCTACTTCGAAATATTGGAGCTCGGCGGCAAGGACGAGATGGTGGATTCGGTGATTGCCTGCGTCGAACGGCATTTTGCTGGAGAGCTTCCGAGGGACAGGACCATACTCAGCGTTTGCGCCACGGGCGACACGTCGGAATATGTGGCGCAAGGACTTGGCCAACTGGGCTATGCAAGCGCCAACCTGAAGGGCGGGATGAAGTCCTGGGGCAACTACCATTCCATTCGCCCCGTTGTCGAGACCGCCGCTCTTTCCGTCTATCAGGTCAGCCGCCCCGCGCGCGGCTGCCTCAGTTACGTTGTGGCGAGCGGCGGAAAAGCTCTGGTCATCGATCCGCTTCGCCATATCCAACCCTATCGGGATCTGGCCCGCGGCAAGGGGTTCGAGATCCGGTGCGTCGTCGACACTCACGGCCACGCCGACCACATTAGCGGAGGACCGGCCCTGGCTTCCGCCACGGGCGCCCCCTACTTCCTGCATCCCTACGACGCCATTCATCCCATGGACGTTCTGCCCGCGACGATCCCCTACAATCCGATTCGCGACAGGCAGGTTTTCCGCGTGGGGCAAGTGGAATTGGAAGCGCTGCACATCCCCGGACACACGCTCGGCCTGGTGGCCCTGCGCGTGGGCGATCGCTATCTCTTCTCCGGTGACAGCATCTGCATCGGTTCGATTGCGCGGCCGGATCTGGGCGGCAAGGCCGAGACCTGGGCGCCGCTGCATCGCCGCTCGCTCCTGCGGCTGCTCGAACTGCCGGGACAAATGCTCGTGCTGCCCGGGCATTACGGCAGCCTCAACGAAGGCGATTCCTCGGGCCTCTTTGCCGCGACGCTCGACGATCTCCGGCGCCGGAATCCCGGCCTGCGAGCGCTGGAGCAGGAGACCGAGGAGGGGTTCATCCGCTACCTGCTCGGGAATCTCCCGTGTTTTCCAGCCGAATACGTCGACATCAAACGGGTCAACGTGGGGCTGCGGTCGCCCTCCGAGGGGGAAGCCTCGGTGCTGGAGCTGGGCAAAAACGTTTGCGCTCTTTCAGGAGAAACATCATGAGTCAATCATTCGACAGGTTGTTCGATGCCCGGGGCTTGAACTGCCCCATGCCGCTGGTCAATGCGCGAAAGCAGGCCGGTCAGCTCGAAACCGGCCAGATCCTCAAGGTCATTGCCAGCGACGCCGGCTCGATGGCCGATTTCCAGGGCTGGGTCAAAATCGCCAGGAACGTGGAACTGCTGGGGCAGGAGACCGAGTCGATGGACGGCGAGAGCGTGTACATCCATTACATCAAGCGAATCGCCTGAGGAGGTGCGCCGATGGCAGCCAGCGTGGATAGCCGTTTAACCGAAGATTCCCCGCGCCTGCGGGCCCTCGAAGAAAAGGTTCGGGAACTTTCCGGGCGTCTGGGCGAGATCGAAGAGCGCACGCCGGAGGACCGCGTTGCGATCATCGTCTTTTCCGGCGACCTGGACCGCGTACTGGCAGCCTTCATCATCGCCACGGGCGCGGCGGCCATGGGCCAGCAGGTCAGCATGTTCTTCACCTTTTGGGGCTTGAGCGCGCTGAAGAAGGGCGGCACGGAATTTTCCGGCAAGACCCTCCACCAAAAAGCGATGGCCCTCATGTCGCCGGCTTCCAGCCAAAGCCTTCCCGTTTCCAAAATGAACTATTTCGGCGCCGGCGCCAAAATGCTGCGGTCGATGATGAAGGTGAAACACGTCAGCTCGCTCGAAGACATGATGGCGCTCGCCCGCGAACTGGGCGTCCGCATGATCGCCTGCGAAATGTCTCGGGACGTCATGGGAATCAACCAGGCGGAGCTGGCCGATGGGCTCGAATGCGGCGGCGTTGCCAGTTTCCTCGCCGATTCGCTGAAGTCGCGCACGAGCCTGTTCATCTGACCTTGGGCTCGTCCGAATCTTCGAAATCGTCGCAATCCCCCTTGCGGCGAAACAGCGTGACAAATCCCGTGTGACCGGCTGCTTCCCGAGTACCACCAACCCCAGAAACAGGTCAGTGCGCCCAGCGCCGCACGCAACCGTGCACGCCTGGCGTGGACCCCGGGCTGCGCCACTGGCCATGACGGGGAACCAGGGGCCGAAAAAACCGTTGCAGCCCTGTTCCTGGCAATGGTAGGCTTTGGCGAAGAAAAAGCGAAGGAGGGGGTTTTGGCCTCTTTGTCCCTGCGTCAAGCCGCCAGCGGCACAATCGCCACGCTGGGCGATGCCATCGATTCGCTGATCAAGCGCCAGCCGGCGCGCGCCGCCGAAGATGCCGCGTTGCGCGTCATCACCGCGATTCACGAAATGCCGGAGCGGGAAGCGGAGTGGGCGCCGATGCCGTCATGGCTGCGGCCGGAACTGGCCGCGGCGTATCGCGGGAAGGGAATTGAGCGGCTTTACAGCCACCAGGCCGCGGCGGCCGAAGCGGTCCGGGCCGGACGCAACGTGGTCGTGGTGACGCCGACCGCTTCGGGGAAGACGCTTTGCTACAACCTGCCGGTCCTGAATGCGATTCTCGAAAATGCCGATGCGCGGGCCCTCTACCTGTTTCCGACCAAGGCCCTGGCGCAGGATCAACTGGCCGAGCTGCACGATCTGGAGGAGCGGCTGGGCGACGCGTTTGCGGTGTTCACCTACGACGGGGATACGCCGTCCGACGCGCGAAAAGCGATTCGGGAACGCGGGCATATCGTCCTCTCGAATCCGGATATGCTCCACGCCGGAATCCTGCCGCACCACACGCGCTGGATGCGGCTTTTCGAAAACCTGCGTTTCGTGGTTATCGACGAGCTGCACACCTACCGCGGTGTCTTCGGCAGCCATGTGACGAACGTGCTTCGGCGTCTGGCGCGCATCGCGCGCTTCTACGGCTCCAAGCCCCAATTCATCTGCTCCTCGGCGACGATCGCCAATCCGCGCGAGCTGGCCGAGCGCTTGGCGGAGCAACCGTTCGATCTGGTCGATGAGAACGGCGCGCCGGCAGCGCGGAAGACGTTCGTTTTCTACAATCCGCCGCTGGTGAACCGGCGGCTGGGCATCCGGCGCAGCTACATCAATGAAAGCCGCCGTGTGGCGCAGGAATTTCTCGGCCGCGATCTGCAGACGCTCGTTTTCGCCAATTCGCGCCTGCACACCGAACTCCTGGTCACCTATCTGCTCCAGACCAATCCCTCGTTGCCCGGCCGCCAGGAAGCGATACGCGGATACCGCGGAGGCTATCTGCCGGGCGAGCGGCGGGAAATCGAGCGGGGCTTGCGCGAGGGACGAATTCGCGCGGTCGTGGCGACCAGCGCGCTCGAGCTGGGCGTCGATATCGGCTCGCTCGACGCCGTGGTGATGGCCGGCTATCCCGGCCGGATCGCATCCACATGGCAGCGGGCGGGCCGCGCGGGCCGGCGCAATGGCCATGCCTGCGCCGTTCTGGTGGCCTCCTCGGCGCCGCTCGATCAGTTCATCGTCACCCATCCGGAATATTTTTTCGGGCAATCGCCCGAGCGTGCCTTCGTCGAGCCGGATAATCCCGAGATTCTGCTGAATCATCTGAAATGCGCGGCGTTCGAGCTGCCGCTGCGGGCCGGCGAGCGATTCGGCGGACTGGAAATCGACGAGCCGGCGCGGGCGCTCGAAGGCGCCGGATTCCTGCATCGGAGCGGAGCGGCCTGGCACTGGACCGACGAAGCCTATCCCGCCGACGCGATCAGCCTGCGCGCGGTGACTTCGGACAATTTCGTCATCATGGATCTCGGCCGGGGCGCGCCGGAAGCGATCGGCGAAGTGGATTTTTCGAGCGCCTTGACCACCGTGCACCCCAAGGCGATCTACCTGCACGACGGCGCGTTCTATTCGGTCGAGCGGCTCGACTTCGACGACCGGAAGGCGTACGTGCGCCAGGTGGAAACCGATTATTTCACCGATGCGATCCGCTACACCGAGGTCCGCATTCTGGAGGAGGCGGCGCGCGCGCCGGCCGGCGAGGGCCGGGCCGCGCACGGGGACGTGCTGGTGCGTTCGCAAGTCGTGGGATTCAAGAAGATCAAATTTTTCACCAACGAAAACGTGGGCGCGGGCCCGCTCGAGCTGCCGGAAAACGAGATGCACACCACCTCCTTCTGGATCACGCTCGAGCGGGGGCTGGTCGCAGCGTTGCCGTTTCCCGTTTCCGAGCGGCAGGCGGGGATGTACGGGCTGCTCTGCGCGCTCGAAGCCGTGGCGACGCTGCTGTTGATGTGCGACCGGCGGGACCTGGGCACGGCCATCGGCGAACGCCCGCCGGACCCCGGCTCGAACGCGGCAGCGCCGCGGCCGGAAATGTCCCCATCGCCCGAAGTTTCCCGGACAAAGGCGCAAGAATTTTTCGAGCCGAATTTGTACCTCTATGACGCCTATCCCGGCGGCATCGGATTCAGCCGGCCGCTGTTCGAGATGCGCGGCGAGCTGCTGGCGCGAACGCGGGAACTCATCCGTTCCTGCGCCTGCGAGCACGGCTGCCCGTCCTGCGTCGGGCCGGCCGAGGGAGGTTGGCGGACCAAGGAAGTGGCTCTGGCGATTCTGGAGCGGCTCTGTGAGTGATCGCGGCGGGATACGCTGGCTGGACGGGGATCGCCGGACGGCTCTCGGCGCGCTGCGACGCGGGCGAGGAGCGCCGGCCTGCGCGGCCACGCCGCCGGAAACGGAAGAGCGCCGGGACGCGCTCGCCGAAATCGTTGGCGCAACGGTCGAGCGCAATCGCTATGGCGAATTTCTGCGCGTGCGGCGTTGGCTCACGGGTCCGGGGCCTTGCCGGTTTCCCGAAGCCCTGCAGCGGGTTGTTCGCGCGCCCCTCGAAGCGGGCGATCTGGCCGAGCCCGAGCGCTGGCTGTTTCTCGATACCGAAACGACGGGACTGAGCGGCGGAACGGGGACGTGCGCGTTTCTGGTCGGCCTGGCGTGGTGGGAGGCGGGCGGGCTCGCCATCGAGCAGCTGTTTCTGCGCGATTACGCCGAGGAGCATGCGGTGCTTCTGGCGCTGGCCGAGCGCCTCGAAGAGCGGCCGGTGCTCGTGACCTATAACGGCAAGAGTTTCGACTGGCCGCTGCTCGAAACCCGGTTTCGGCTGACGCGGCAGATCGAGCCGGCCCCGCCCCGCCTGCACATCGACCTGCTGCATCCGGCGCGGCAGCTGTGGCGCCTGGAATGGGGCACGGCGCGCCTGGGCGAACTCGAGCGGCTGGTGCTCGGAATCGATCGCGGGCCGGATCTTCCGTCGGCGCTGATTCCGGAGATCTACTTTGACTATTTGCGCGGCGCGAGTGCCGAGCCGCTCGTGGCCGTGTTCCGGCACAATCAGGGCGATTTATCGAGCCTCGCGGCGCTGGCCGGCCATATCGCGGAACTGGCGCATTCGCCCGAGCGCGCCAGTCCCCTCGAGCAATACGGTCTTTCGCGGATATTCGAGCGCCGCGGCGACCGCCCGGGCGCACGCCGCGTTTACGAAATGGCCATCGAAGCCGGCCTTCCGGCATCGCTCGGCCGCGCCGCCCGCCGTCGCCTGGCGCGCCTGGCCCGGCGCGACGGCGAACTGGAACTGGCGCATTCGCTTTGGCGCGAGTTGGCCGAAGAGGAATCCGTCACCGGTGAGGTGAGCGAAGAAAAAGAAACGGTCGAAAGCATTCTGGAAGCCTGCGAGCAACTGGCCATCCATTACGAGAGGCGGGAGCGAAATCGCGAAGAAGCGCTCGAGTGGACGCGCCACGCCGCCGCTCTTCTCGATGGCTCGGGCGGCGTTGACCGAAAATTCCGCTGCCGCTGGCAGCAGCGGCTGGAGCGGCGGATGGGCCGCCTCGCCGGGCGGCGCCGCGGCGCTTCTAACGCCTTGTTAGGAAAGGTCATGCCATGCGTCTCGGGGGCGGGGGCTGGGTCCTGCGGCCTGGAGCGCGCCAAGGGGAAGCAATCGGAATACTAGGTATTGGCAGATGAATAATGACTTTCTAGCGTATAGCCTCTTGGTTCAATCGTCTTTCATCCATGGCTCCGTCATGGTAAGAAAGCGAACAGGGAACGCCCAGCAGAAAGTAGAGGAAAATCGGAATGAGAATTGAGAATGCATACTTGTGTGAAAACTGTCAGCAAGTGGCCGAAACCGACGGACATGGTTGCTGCGGAGTTTGCGGCAGCCCGGCCCTGCTCAGCCTGGCGAAAGTTCTGAATCGAAGTACGGATAATGAGATTCTGAATTTCGCCCCGCGCGTTTCAGCCCGGATGGAAGGCGAAACCGTCTTTTTCTGCGCCGGCGGCAGCCTCGACAAGCACGCCGCCTAGTTGCACGCGCGAAAATATGGCTCGGCCGGATGCCCCGGCAATAGCCCCCGGGAGGTGTGGGGTGCCGCAAGCCGGGCGGCGCCGGGGACGATTACTGGCCGCGCAGGGACGAAGGCATGTGTTGCGGCCGGGGAGCCGCGGGCCAGCCCATGGCCCGGGTGACGGCGTTGAATGCCCGACGCCCCGCGCCCTCCATTGAAAAACACTCGTCGGCGCGGCATTCGAGAAAAACCCCGCCGGCGGCCGAGTCGAACTCGAGGAATTCCGGGGCGGTGAAGACGGCCTTCGCGCCGGGATGCTTTTTGCGAAGCAGATCGCTATAGGCGGAAAAGAAATCGGAAGCGTGCCGGTCGGTATCGAGGCGCAGCCGGAAAAGCAGAAGCGACGATTTCGTTTTCTTGTTTTCAAGAATCGCGTATCGGTCGCCCCACCAGTCCGGGGCCAGCAAAACGGCCTGCTGGCGAGGCAGGGACTGCTTCAAAATTTCCTGGAGATTGAATTCCCCGGCGACGTTTTCATCGAGCAGCTTCCAGCGCCTGCCGAGTGGCCGGTTGAGGCCGGGGAGCGTGACCGGCGGCGGGGCTTTGCCTGCCAGGTACAGGGCGGGCTGCATGATCTGCTGGGTGGAAACGGGCGGCCGCGCGAATACTTTCTGGAAATCTTTCCAGCCCGAGCCGGCCTTGAGTACCTGCTGCGTAAACTCGGCCCCGGTCAAATAGGGGAAGAGCAGGGAATCGCGGAGATAGGGCGGCGCCGCGGCCATTCCCGGCGAACTCGACGAACTGCCCATCACGGCCTGGGTGAGCAAGCCGATGTCAGGCATGTCGCGAATGTTGCGGCCGGTGCCGAGCAGCTCGTAATCGAGCATCGACGCGACGGCTGAGCCTTCCAGAACCGCCTGGCGGGCGGCTTGGGCGTCGTCGTTAGGACGCGCGGCCTTGAGCCACGCTTCGATGTGAAAGTGCTGGTCGTCGAGGGCGTGGGTCAGCTCGTGCGCCATGACCATCCGCTGTTCGGAAAGCGGAATCCAATCGGCGATATAGAATTCCTGCGCTTTCGGATCGTAGAAACCGGCGATCTGATTGGTGAGCAGGTTGAGCATGAACTCGTGAAGCGGAAAATGGGGTGGAATCAGGCCGAAGGCCTCGAGGGCCTTTTTGTCGGCATAGTTCTTGGCCGGGTGCTTCTCCCGCTGATCCTGCTGGACCAGGTAGGTGCGGATTTGCGCCTTCGTACATACGCTTTTCCGTACCGGGTGGAGGATAGGCAGATCGAGGATGCGGCTCATCTGCGCGAGGACCTGGTCGGCCGCCCGCAGGAAATCCGCGTGGGAATCTTCGGAAGCCGCCTGAGCCGGGGCGGTGGCGTTCGGCCGCGCAACGGTTGACTGTGAGCGGGCGGCGGCGGGGGCAAGCAGCAGAACAATAAAAAGAAAACGGGGAAGTTTCTGTGTCATTCCAACGGCTAGGATAGCAGGTATCGGCGGGAGGCAGCGAAATCACGGGACTGGCGGGCCGTTGCCCTTCCGGTCACAGAAACGATCGGGGGGATGGCTAGAAGGACGGCTCAGTCCGTAAGATGGTCCTATTACTAGGGTGACCGGTTGAGCTCGGAAAATATCCTGATCGTCGACGACGAAGAATCGATTCGGGAAGTGCAGGCGAGCCTGCTCGAGGCGTGCGGTTACCAGTGCACGACGGCCCCCAACGGGGCCGAGGCCCTGAAACTGCTCGATTCGACCCCATTCGACCTGGTCCTGAGCGACATCCTGATGCCCGTCATGGACGGGCTGGCGCTGCTCGAGCAATTGCACAAGCGCGAGCCGGACCTGCCGGTCGTGATGGTTACCGCCATGCACGATATTTCGGCCGCGATCGGCGCGTTGCGGACCGGCGCCTACGATTACGTCCTGAAGCCCTTTGAAAAAGACCAGCTCTATTTCAGCGTGCGCCGCGCGCTCGAGCACCGGCAGCTGGTCATCGAAAACCGCAACTATCAGAACGGACTCGAGCTCCTCGTGGAGGAACGGACGGCGCAGCTTTCCCATACGCTGCGCGAACTCGAGCAGTCTTACGATTACACGCTCGAGGCGTTCGGGGGAGCCCTGGACCTGAAGGATGCCGAGACGGAAGGCCATTGCCAGCGAGTCACCGCCTATACGATTCTGATTGCCCGCCACATGGGCGTCGAGCCGGGCGCGCTTCGTCACATCGCTCGGGGGGCGTTTCTCCACGACATCGGCAAAATGGGCATCCCCGACAGCATCCTTCTCAAACCCGGTCCGCTGAGCGACGCGGAGTGGCTGTTGATGCGGAGGCATACCGAAATTGGCTACGCGGCGCTGCGGAATATCCCCTTCCTTGATCAAGCGGCTGAAATCGTCCTGACGCATCAGGAGCACTACGACGGCCGGGGCTATCCGCAGGGGCTCCGCGGCGAGGAAATTCCCCTCGGAGCGAGGATCTTCGCCGTCGCCGATGCCTTCGACGCGATGATTTCCGAACGGCCGTACCGCCGCGCGATTCCGATCGAAGACGCGCGCGAAGAGATTCGCCGCAACGCCGGAACGCAATTCGATCCGCAGGTTGTCGAGGTATTTCTGTCGCTGCCGGAAGAGACGTGGCGGAAGGTTCGCGGCAGTCCGGTCGGCGCATTCCGCCTCACCGAACTGGAGAAAAGCGAAAGCGCCGGCCCGGTGGCGAGGCCGTCGCCGGCCGGTCCGAACTGACGGGAAATCGAGTCCTTCCCTCCGACGATCCCCATTTTCAACCAGCGCGCCGGGTGGACCGGAAACGCACGCTTGCCGCGCGTTCCGGGCCAAAGGGAAAAATCAGGCCGCGGAATATTTCGTAAGAAAGGGAAAAGCCCCCGCCATGTCGAAGCGGGGGCTTTTCTTGCGTCGCGTCACCCGAAGGGTGTCGCGTGCTGTCAGTGACCGGCCCGGCCGGTTCAGCGCGGGGCTGGCGTCCGCGCATGGGCGCTGCCGGCAACCTGGAACTGAAGCTGGGTGCCCGAATTCAATTGCACATTGCCGTTGGGCCGGTTGAAGGTGGAAGTTGCCGCCGCTTGGTTCGAGGCCTGGCCGGAGGAATGGAGCGCGGCGTTGGCCATGGGATTGGACGCGCCCGCCGAGGACGCTCCAGCCGCATGAGCTGCGCTGCTGGCGCCGATGGCGCCAAGGCTGTTCGTTACGGTGACCATGTTGGCGGCCGAACCGGTGGCTTCGGCGCCCATCTGCCCTGCCGAGCCAACCGTCGAGCCAGCCATTGCGCCCGCGTCGCCGGCCATGGACCCGGTTGCGCCGACTACGCCACCGGCCGCACCGCCAACCGTTGAGCCGACAGCTCCTCCGGCTCCTCCGAGCAAACCGCCCCCTCCCGATGGGCCTTCCCCCATGGCCGCCGGCGACGGTTCGGACGTCATGGGTTCCGGCATGGGCGCCATCGGCGACGACGAGACGATGGACATAACGACGGTATTCAGTGCGGTCGTAGTCTTCCCCTGGACCAAACGATCGAAAACGACCTGCACTTGCGAATGGGAATTCCCTTTGCTGGCCGCCCGGGCGGAAACGACGTGGCCCAGAAGCCGCGCATTCTTGCGAAGCAGGACGTGGCCGTTCTGCTTCACGTTTTGGGTGACCCGGGCCTCGACTTGCTGGCCGGGCTTTGCCTTCTTGGCGTTGAGGCTGGTCAGCAAGCGGGCGGAAATGCGCGTGCCGGACGCAATGGCGGCGTTGCCTTGCTGGCCGGTGAGGGTTGCTTGTCCGCGCGAGTGTGCTTTCGAGTGGCTGGAAGCAGCCATTGTTGACTGCGTAGCCTGCGGGCCGGCCCATGCCAGCGCCGCGAACGCCGCCGGCAAAACCATGCCTAAAACCATGCCCAAAACTGGTCTTGGCTTCATGCGAGGTCCCTCCCCTTGTCGGTTTTTGTTCTACGACGAGTTACGATGCGACACGATTCGGAGCAGGTTGTCCGAGTTCCGCCCGCGCCGGCGTGGCGGCGTGGGTAAGTTGCTTGCAGAAAAGGGAATAAAAAGGATTCTAAAGAAGGCGGCCGGCGGGTTCTGCGCGCCAGGTGCGGCTGCGGCGGTGAAAATAGAAAAGAATTCCGAGGAACATCATCAACGGCGGAATTCCCAGCACGAGTAAGGCCTTGTCGAGGGCATGGCCGGCGCTTCCCGTCAGCGCCGAGGAGGTCAAATAGCATTCCGCGCAGGCCAAGGCCCACGTGGATTTTCCGAAACCCAGCGAGAATGCCGCAATACCAGCAGAGTTTCCCGATTTCCCCATCATTAATCGCCTCACAACGCCCTCATATGGATTAGACGAACGCTGTCCGGGTAAAGGACCAGCAGCATCATGCAGATCAAGAACACAAAAACAGGTATCGTCATCAAGAATAGCCCAAGCTTTTCAAAGCGCAAGTGCATGAAGTAGGAAAGAATGTAAGCGGACTTGACGAGGGACAGGCCCATCAGGATGGTCAGCATGATCAGCAGGGCCCAGTCCTCGTAGGCCATCAGCGTCTCGACGCCGGTCAGGATCAGCAGGCCGAACCACACCCAAAGGAAGAGTTTGGTGCTTCCGGCAGCCTGGTGCTCGATGGCTTCTTCTTTTGCACTCATCGTTTCTTCTCCAAAATATCGTTGCCTATTTAGGCGACACGTTGATCAAGTAGACCAACGGGAAGATGAACATCCAGACCAGGTCCACGAAGTGCCAGTAGAGCCCGCTGACCTCCACGTCGGTGGAAGAGAACTTGTTGCGGCCGAATCCCCAGGCGATGACGCCCAGATAAATCACGCCGATCGTGACGTGGAGCATGTGCAAGCCGGTCAGGCCGAAAAACGCCCCGCCCAGCAGGGGACTGCCCCAGGGATTCGAGAACGGCGTGACATGCTCGTGGACGATCAAATTGACCCATTCGCTGATGTGGATGATGTCGAAGAGCACGCCGCCGAGTATGGTGAAGAGGATGTACTTCACCGTGGTGCTGCGCTTGCCCTTGTGGGCGGCGTGAACGGCGAGAACCATCGTCAGGGAACTGGTGAGCAGGATGCCTGTCATCAGTGTCGCTTTGACGATGGCCGGGTAGAATTCGAACGGGCGCGGCCAGTTCGGGCTGGCGATCCGCACGTAGGAATAGCCGACCAGCAGACAGGTAAAGGTGATCGAGTCCGACAGCAGGAACAGCCACATACCAAGCTTCTTTTTGTCGACAGCGAGCGGGGATCGGCCTCCCGCCCAGGTCGGAACTTCAGCGATTGACTGCGTTTCCGTTTGGTTCACGTCACTGTCCCATCATCAAAAGTAAGAACAGGAAAATCCACAACCCGTCCATGAAATGCCAATAGATCGCCGCCATTTCGGTGGCGGTCGAACGTGTCACCCGCGTGTTTTGCCAACTCCGCCATCCGATCACGATCAGCGCGATGATACCGCCAAGCAAGTGGACGCCGTGCGCGGCGGTCAGCAGGTAGAAGAAACTGCTCGAGGGGTTCGACGCCAGATAAACCCCCTCGTGCGCCAACTGACGCCAGGCGATCAACTGCCCGGCCACGAACAGCAGGCCCAGCCCCGTCGTTACGGTCCACCAGCGGCGGAACGCCGCCACATCCTCGCGGCCCAGCCGCCGGCGCGCCACCTGAATGGTGATGCTGCTGACGAACAGGATGGCCGTGTTCAGCCACAAGATCGGCGGCAAGGGAAAGGCGCGCCAGTCGTCCGAAAGTCCCTTGCGAACGATGAAGGCGCTGACCAGCGCCATGAAAAACATCAAAATGGCGGCCAGGCCCATCGTCAGGCCCGTGACGTAGGAGCGCTGTGGGACCGGCCGGCTCCGGCCTCCCGGCCCCGGCCCGCGTTCCCCATCGCGACCTTGCCCCGGCCCTCCTGGCCCGGTGCCGATATCGCCCAGTTCCACCTGCGCGATCGGCGGTTCTTCGACGAGGGGTGGCGTATGAGCCATCAGATTCCTGGCCGGCGCCCTCAAGCCCCGGCCTTGGCAACCTGTTCCGGCGCCAAGTGCTGAGGAATGTAATCTTCGCTATATCCCGGCACGCTGTACTCGTAGGGACCGCGGTAAACGTGCGGCACCTGTTCGAAATTGCCGTGCGGCGGCGGCGAAGAGACGGCCCACTCGAGGGTGGTCGCATGCCACGGGTTATCGCCGGCTTTCTGGCCGTGGCGAAGACTCCAGAAAAAATTCCAATAGAAGAGGAGCTGGGCGGCTCCGGTGATCAGGGCCGCAATCGTGATGAAATGCTCGATGGGCGACATGTGCTGGAGGAAGGCCAGCCCGCCCGGTTGCGCATACCGCCGCAGGGCGCCCATGATCCCCATCCAGTGCATGGGCATGAAAATCATATACGCGCCGATGAAGGTGAACCAAAAATGGATCTTGCCGAGCTTTTCGTTCATGCACCTGCCAAACATCTTTGGAAACCAGTAATAGGTGCCGGCGAATATCCCGAAGACCGCGGCAACGCCCATGACGAGGTGAAAGTGGGCGATGACGAAATAGGTGTCGTGCAGGGGAAGATCGACCGAGGGCTGGGCGAGAAACAGGCCCGAGAGACCGCCGGTGACAAACAACGAGACGAACCCGATCGCGAACAGCATCGCGCTGGTGAATTGGATTTTCCCGCCCCACAGCGTGCCGAGCCAGTTGAACGTCTTGATCGCCGAGGGAACGCCGATCGACAGGGTCAGGAAGGAAAAGGCGATGGCGGAATAGGGACTCATCCCGCTGACAAACATGTGATGACCCCAAACGGTGAATCCCAGGAAAGCGATGGCACAAAGGGCGTAGGCCATTGCCTTGTAGCCGAAGACGGGCTTGCGGGAAAAGGTCGAGAGGACGGTCGAAACCACGCCCATCGACGGCAGGATGGCGATATACACCTCGGGATGGCCGAAGAACCAGAACAGGTGCTCCCAGAGCAGGGGAGAGCCTCCCGAGTGATTGAGCGCCGGCTGCGTATCGTTGAAGACCAGGCCCGCGGGAATGAAGAAGCTGGTTCCGGCCGTCCGGTCCAGAAGCAGCAGGATGCATGCCGCCAGAAGCACGCCGAAAGCCAGCAGCCCGACGATCGCCGTGACGAACCAGGCCCAAACGGTGAGCGGCATGCGCATCAGCGACATGCCTTGGGTGCGCATTTCGATTGTGGTGGCAATGAAGTTCAAGGCGGTCAGCAGCGAAGCCAGGCAGAACATGGCAATGCTGATCACCCAGAGCGTCTCGCCCGTGCCCTGGCCGGGGCCGGAAATCGCGCCGACGGCCGAGAGCGGCGGATAACTGGTCCAGCCGTTGATGGGCGCACCGCCCGGGACGAAGAAAGCGGAGATCAGGACGAAAAAGGCGACGAACGTGACCCAGAAGGACATCATGTTCAGCGTGGGAAACGCCATGTCGTCCGCGCCGATTTGAATGGGCAGGAAATAGTTGCCAAAGCCGCTCTGCGGGGCGACGGTGAGCACGAAGAAGATCATGAGGGTGCCGTGCATCGTCACCAGCTCGAGATATTGCTCCGGCTTCACGACGCCGCCGAAGCCCGGAAGGATGGCATGGGGCCAGGCCAAATGGACGCGGAAGAGCCAGGACAGCACCATGCCGACCGACACGGCGGCCAGGGCCAGCAGCCAGTACTGGACGCCGATGACTTTATGGTCTGTGGAGAAAATGTAGCGCCGGATAAATCCTTGAGGCGCTGCAGCGTGATGGGATACCGGGTGGGCGTGGGCGCTCATCGGCTCGCTCCTGCTAGGGGCAACGGCTTCATTGCTGGTTTTCCGCCTCCTGCTGTTTCAGCCACTTCTGGAAATCGGCCTCGCTGACCACGTGCAGCGTGCTGTGCATCTGGTAGTGGCCCAGTCCGCAGAGCTGAGCGCACATAATGTCGTAGGTGCCGATCTTGAGCGGGGTGAAATGGATGGGGATGTCCATGCCCGGGACGATATCCTGTTTGATGCGCAGTTCGCGCACGTAAAAACTGTGGATGACGTCCTTGGACTCCATGTTCAGCTCGATCTGCCGGCCGACCGGGACTTCCAGGATCGGAGAGACGATATCGTCGGTGTCCTTGGAGTTGGAGTTGATGCCGAAAGGGTTCCCGTTGGCGTCGCTGTAGTTCTCGGGGGCCGTGGGCGCGAAGCGGCCGTCCGGTCCCGCATAGCGGAAATTCCAGGTGAACTGTTCGGCCATCACATCGATTTGCAGAGCATCGGACGAGGCCGGAACGAAGTGGACCCGGGACCAGGCGTGTACGGCCATGGCGCCCATCGCGATGAACAGGACGAAAGTCGCCGATGTCCAGATGACCTCGAGCAGGTTGTTGCCATGAACGAAGCGCGCCTTCTGGCCGCGATCCCGGTAGCGGAAGACCATCCAGGCCAAGCCGAGTTGCGCCATAACGAAGATCACGCCGGTGATCCATAGGGTAAGGTTGTATTGACTGTCGATCCAATCGCCGACGCGCGTGATCGAGGGCGCCATTGGAAAGACGTTCGCCGCAAAGATGTATACCGTGACGGCGACGAAGATCACCAAGGTCAGCGCGAGAACCAAGCCCGCCACACCTGAACCGCGTTCGGTCTTCCGAGAATGCATATCTCACACTCCGGGCATTTGAAAGCGCGACTGCCGAGCGCCTAGCCTGAGGCCTGCACGAAATCTAAACCACACATCATATACATCCCGGCGGGAATTTCAAGAAAACGCTCGGAGACAAGCGCCGCGAGCAGTCGCGCGCACACCCGCCATAAATTCATTGGTGCGGAAGGTGGGATTCGAACCCACACGCCTTACGGCGCCACCCCCTCAAGATGGTGCGTCTGCCAGTTCCGCCACTTCCGCACAGCTAGGCGTATGTTCGGAATTCTAGACGGCCCAAGCGCCTGGGGCAAGTCGCGGGGCGTTGCGGCAAGGATGACCAGGGCCCTCCGCTACGGCGGGTGCGGGATTGCCCGTGCCCGGACGATACGGCAAGAGAGGGCCCTGTCGCGCAGGGGTCAGTGCTTGGCGGGCGCTGCCGGGACGGTGGGCGTGGTCGACGGCAAATGAACCGGGAGCGCGGGTTTCGGCTTTGCGGGCGCCGTCGCCTGCTTGGCCGGCTGACTGGACTGAGAAGCGACCGTCTTGGAGAGAACCGAATTGATGCCTGGCACGCCAGGGCTCTGATGAACGCTCAAGGCAAGAGAGGTGAGCATGAACATCGTGGCGCACCAGACGGTGGCCTTGGTCAGAAAGGTCGCCGACGAGCGTGGGCCGAAGGCAGTCTGGCTGCCGGCCCCGCCAAAGGCCCCGGCCAGATCCGTCGCCGAGCCGCTCTGCATCAGAATGATGAGCACGAGGACAATGCAAAGCAAAATATGGAAGGTAGACAGAAAGACCGGCACGATCCAGCCCAACCAAAGCAGCAGGATCCCGATGGCGAAGGCGATGCTCCATTTTGAAACTGAGGGCATAGAAAAGTCGTTTACTCCTTCGAAAAATTGACAATTGCCGCAAACGAAACGGCGTCCAGGCTTGCGCCGCCGACCAGCGCTCCGTCGATGGACTCTTGCTCCATGAGCCCGCGAATGTTGTCGGGCTTGACGCTGCCGCCGTAAAGAATCCGCAATCTCGCGGCCGCGGCGTCACCAAACCGGGAAGCGGCCCGGTGGCGCAGGAACTCATGCGCCTCGGCGGCAAGCTCGGGAGTCGCTGTACGACCGGTGCCGATGGCCCAAACCGGCTCGTAAGCGACTAGGATAGAAGAGAATTCGCTGGCGGTCAACGCGCCGAAGGCGCCGTGGAACTGGCGCTCGAGTATCGCTTCGGTCTGTCCCTGCTCCCTCTGGGCGAGGCTCTCGCCCACGCAGATGATTGGTCCGAGGCCGGCGTCGAGCGCGGCCCTCAACTTGCGCGCCACAATTTCATCGGTTTCGCCGAAATGCTCCCGGCGCTCGGAATGGCCGATGATAACGAAGCGGCAGCCGGCTTCGACCAGCATCCCGGCCGAAATTTCTCCGGTAAATGCGCCCTTCGGCTCCCAGTGCAAATCCTGCGCGCCAACCGAGACCGATGATCCGCGCGTCGCCTCAACCGCTGCCGCGATGGCGGTGAAGGGAGGTGCGACAACCACCTGAGAGTGGCCGGCGGCCGAAACCAGGGGCAGAAATGCCGCGAAAAATGTGCGGGTTTCCTCCCGCGTCTTGTGCATCTTCCAGTTGCCGGCCATCAGCGGCGGACGAGAGGCAGTAGCAGCCACCTAGCGATTCACCTTGTTCTGGAGGGCGACAACGCCGGGCAGCTGGCGGCCCGCGAGGAACTCGAGCGATGCCCCGCCACCGGTGGATACGTGACTGATCCGGCCGACCAGGCCGGTTTTGTCCAAGGCGGCCGTCGAATCGCCCCCGCCGACGATCGATGTCGTTTCGGGGCCGGTGGCCGCGGCGATGGCGCGCGCGACGGCCGTCGTGCCCCAGGAAAACGGCTCGACTTCGAACACGCCCATCGGCCCATTCCAGACGATCGTGCGCGCCCGCGCGATCTCGTCGCTGAAGAGGGAAACGGTCTTGGGGCCAATATCGAGTCCCATCCAGCCCTCCGGGGTCTTGTCCACGTCCACCAGCCGCATCTTCACCCGGCCGTCGATCGACGGCGCAATGGCATGATCGACGGGCAGCAGCAGGCGGAATTTCCCCTCTTGCGCTTGCTTCAAAAGACCGCCGGCGAACTCGAGTTTATTGTCCTCCACGCGCGAGGCGCCCACCGGCACTCCCTGGGCCTTCAGGAAGGTATAGGCCATCGCCCCGCCGATCAGCACGGAGTCGGCGATCTTCATCAGGTTCTCGACCACTTCGATTTTGTCCGAAACCTTCGCCCCGCCCAGCACCGCGGTAAACGGCCGCGCCGGCTTTTCGAGGGCATTGCCGAGAAACGTCAGCTCGCGCTCCATGAGCAGTCCGGCGGCCGCCTGCTTGACGAATCGCGGGATGCCGACGATCGAGGCGTGCGCCCTGTGCGAGCAGCCGAAGGCGTCGTCGACGTACAGGCCGTCGCAAAGCCCCGCGAGCCGGCGGGCAAAGCCCTCGTCGTTCTTTTCCTCCTCGGCGTGGAACCGGAGATTTTCGAGGAGCAGTATTTCGCCCGGTTTCAGCGCCGCCGCGGCGCTTTCGGCCGCCGGCCCGACGCAATCGGGCGCAAACTGCACCGGCCGCCCGAGAAATTGAGCGAGTTTGCAGCCCACGGGCTGCAAGCTGTAAGCGGGGTCCGGGTTGCCTTTCGGCCGGCCCAGATGGGAAGCGAGCACCAGGCTGGCCCCGTGCTCGATGGCGTAACGGAGGGTTTCCAGAGTCTCTATAATTCTCGTCTCGTCTTCGATTTTTCCGTCTGCGAGGGGAACGTTGAAATCGACGCGGATGAAGACTCGTTTGCCCGGCAGGGGAAGATCGCGGATCGAAAGTGTTGGCACGTCGAGTCTCCCGTTGAAATTAAGGTCGGAAAAATAGCCGGCGCCGTGGCGGCCCGGGGTCCCGGCCCGCCACGGCGCCGGCCACAACTAACTGTGCGCCGCCATGTAATGGATCAGGTCGCGACAGCGGCAAGCGTACGCCCACTCGTTGTCGTACCAGGCGAGCACTTTGACGCAGTTCGAGCCGAGCACTCGCGTGTAGGCGGCATCGTAGATCGAGGAATGATCGTTGCCGCGAAAATCGATCGACACGAGTTCCTCTTCGTTGTACCCGAGGATCCCCTTCATGGGTCCGTCGGCCGCCGCCCGAAAGGCCGCATGCACCGCCTCGACCGTTGCCGGCCGCTCGGTGAATACCACCAGGTCCACCACGCTGACATTCGGCGTCGGCACGCGGAGCGCATAGCCATCGAGTTTTCCCTCGAGTTCGGGAATCACCAGATGGAGCGCCTTGGCCGCGCCGGTGCTCGTGGGGATCATCGAGAGGGCCGCCGCGCGGGCGCGCCGCAAGTCCTTGTGCGGCAGGTCCAGCAGGCGCTGATCGTTCGTGTAGGAATGAACGGTGGTCATCACGCCGTAGGCGATGCCGAAGCTCCCGTGCAGCACCTTGGCGACCGGCGCCAGGCAGTTCGTCGTGCAGGAGGCGTTGGAGACGACGTGGTGCCGGGCCGGATCGTAGGTCTTCTCGTTCACGCCGAGCACGATCGTGTGGTCGGGATCGCCGCTGGGCGCCGAAATAACCACTTTTTTCACCGGGCCCCGCAGGTGCTTGCGCGCGTCCGCGCCCTTGGTGAATTGTCCGCTGGATTCGACCACGAACTGGGCGCCCACCGAAGCCCAATCGATCGCCCCGGGGTCTCTTTCCTTGAATACGCGGATGCGGCGACCGTCGATGGAAAAAGAATCGTTGTCGACACGGATTTGGTTGGGAAGATTGCCCAACACGGAATCGTATTTGAGTAGATGCGCCAGCGTGCGCGCATCGGTGACGTCGTTGACGGCCACAAATTCCAGTTCGCGGTCCGCCAAAGCCGACCGCAAAAGGTTGCGGCCGGTCCGGCCGAGGCCGTTGATCCCCACTCGAATGGACATAATCCTCCTCTTGGGAAGCAAAGACCGATACTGTAGTGGACGAATCCTACGCAAACGGCTGTAGGTAAGTCAATCGACGGAGCGAAAAAAAATCAGGGAAACTGTTTAACCTTTACTACCGTGTCGCCGAGAAACGTTACAAAGATGGTCGTGCCCGGCGGGTTGCCGTAAATCCAGTCTTCCGTTTCGGTGCCATCGGGCTTGAATTCCCTGACTTTATGGTCGGCCAGGCCGAGCGCGGCGAGCACCATCTTCCGGTTCATGCCGACGACGGCCTCGTGCCGCCCAATCGCCTGCCGGAATGGAGCGGGGATCGTATCCACCCAATTCCGGACAGCCGACGCCTGGTTGGCGAAATTGAGAAAGGGCGAAAGGTACTGCTTCACCTGCTCGGGGGTCAGGCTGGGCACGGGGCGTCCAAAATCGAGAATGAGTGTCGAACCGAGCTGGACCAGCCCGGGCGGTTGGTTCTGCATGACCTGGGTGGAGGGAAAGGGCATGTTGACCTGGACGTGGATTCTCTGACGCCAGCTAGTGTTCGGGTGGCTGCCGCCGTTGATGTTGATCAGAATCTGTTTCGGGCGAAATTGGATTGCCGTGATCTGAACCTTGTCGCCGGGATTGGCGGCAGGAAGGCTCCGGATGAGCGCCGCGTCGAGGGCCTGCTGGTCGAATTTCCGGCCTGGTTTGAGCAGGAAACCAGACTTGAGCGAGGGGAGCGGGCGCACCGCACGGGCAAATTCCCCGTCGACGGTTCGAAGGATGTCGAGCTTATCCTGTTCGCTCAGGCGTCCGGAAGCGGGCGGGGCGGCTACCACGCCCTGGGCGTGAAGAGGGCCGCGCACTTTCCGGTGCGCCGTGCCCGTTGCCAGGAGCGGGAAGGCCAAGGCGAGAACCCAGAAGAGAAAACCGGCGCGCGACATTTCCGCGTGTCCCTTCCCATTGACTTCTTGCGTTCATCTTACTCCTGCCGGCCCCTGGGAAGAAGTAAAACGGTTGAATTCAGCTTCCGATGGAGAGGCGGGCACCGCTTCGGGCGATGCGGCATGCCAGCGGCACGGCGCCAGCCGAGCGGATGGCTGCCTCGACCGCCTGCCGGGCGCCGGGTTCGATCATCAAGGCAATGCATCCGCCGCCGCCGGCCCCGCACACTTTGCCGGCCAGGGCCCCGCGCCGGCGCGTCAGCTTCAGGACCCGATCGATCAGGGGGGTGGATATCGTGGGCAGGCTGCGCCGGCGGAACGCCCATTCCTCCCGCATCAGCCGGGCTGCCTCCGGCCAATCCTCGGCGGCAACGGCCCCTCGCATGGCCTGGGCGATCGAGGAGATTGCAGCCAGGTTCCGTTGCACCCTCCGTTCGCCGTTCATGTGAGTGACGAAAACCTGCCAGTTATTGATGGCAGACCGGCGCGGCTGGCCCGTATAGCAGAGAACCAGGCGCTCGCCGAGCGCGTCCGGATCGGTGCGGAGGGCTTCGCGTTTTACCCCGCCCACCTCCAGATGGAGCGCAGCGATCCCGCCGAATGCGGCCGGATAATGGTCCTGCGTGCCCGTGGGCGCTCCAATGACGATGGCCTCAATGTCGCGGCTGATGTGGATCCAACCGAGCCGCCCGGCGCCGGCGTGGGTCAGCCGGTCCAGCGCGGCACACACGGCAACGGCCAAAGCGCTGGATCCGCCGATTCCCGCCCCTGCGGGGGCCTGAGAACTGGTTTCGACCCGAAGCCCGCACCGGGGCTGGAAGTGACGAACCAGACCAGCCACCAGTGGCAATGCGTAACGGCGGCAATTGGCGAACGCCTGCCATGACGGGAATCGTTCCCGGCGGCGAGTGTCGCGGGAAATCAGTTCGATGGAAGGGTTCGAGAGTGTTTCGACGGTGCAGGAAGCGTAGAGGGTAATGGCGCAATTCACGGTTACTGCGCCCGGGTGGAACAGGTATAGCGGCCAGATATCCAGCGTTCCTCCGGCCAGGTCGATGCGGGTGGGAGCGCGCGCTACGATCCTCATATCGGCGATTGGTCCTTGATCGTGTTTCCTGAAAACGCGCCTGCCCCTGAAAACGCGCGACACGCCCCGTGGCGATAGCCCCGATCACGCCCAACGAACGATATGCCTCACAATTCGAAAATGGCGTGCAAGCGCAGATCGGCGCTGCATCGAAAGCAACCTGGCGGGAGAGACACAAGTAAATTCTGGAGCGACCGAGGAGACTCGAACTCCCGCCTGCAGCTTGGCAAGCTGCCGTTCTACCCCTAAACTACGGTCGCGCCGAGGTTCAGTCTATCAGAACTCGGCCGGAATCGGCTACCGGCCGAATGATGCGGCGATACCGGCAATCGGCACAGCCAAGCTTACCCTTCCCCAGAAAATCCAGGCAATCGCAGAATGCGGATTCCCAGGATCAGACCTCTCGAATTTTGGTGGAACGTACGATCGGGGACTTATTCTGCCGTTCGGCGAACCGCTCGGCGCGAGTCCGGTCGGTGTAAACACGGGCAAATGTCTTGCCGTCGTGATATTGGATGGTGACTTCCCAATGACGGTGTTTGCGGCGACCGTCGCCGGAGAAGCCAAGGGCTTGCTGCTCAGGTTCCTTCTTCGTCGTCTTCTTCTTGGTCACATTGATCACGAGAGTACGTCATTCTGCCCGCGCCGGAGAGATCGCACAAGTATCTACTCAGTAAGAAGTTACGGATTGACTGTTGTCAGAAAGGCTAATCGCCCAACAGGGGTAGTCCAGGACTATGGGTCTAGTAATCCTTCCGAGTTGGAGCGCCTGGAACCGTATATTCTCAGGGGAATTTCTATGATTTGGATTTGGCTTTGAGCGACCGGCGCGCGCGCCGGTACGGGCGCGGCGAACGAATCCGCGCGACAATCCGGCGTCCGCCGATTTCCCGATAAAATACGAGGATTCGCTCTCCTTTATTGAGACTGACGGTTTCCTTGGTTTGCGCCGTCAAGGTAAACGCCATCTTCTGTTTCCCTCGACCGCGAGCGTGAAGCAGAAGAAGGCTGTCGGATGAAAAGGCAAGCACTTCGCCCGTCGCCTGATGCACCTTGCCCGGCTCTCGCGTACGGGCCAATGCCGCAGCGCTCATGAAATGAGCCCGAAGGTCCCGCCGGGCGGCCGAGGCCATTGGCGGCATCAGTCCCAGGCCAGCCAGTAATGCGATGCGAACAACCGTCCCGATTTTCATGCGGAAGTTCCCCCTTCCCGGATTTGGCGGCCCCAACGAAAATCCGGTGCGATCCATCCGGTTCGCCTGAATCGGCTGGCGGCCGGAGACGGATTCCACGCCGCGCTATTGCAAGATATCGGACGCGCTCTTGAAAACGAGCGAATCGAGAGCGCTCTTGGGGAATACGAACAGGCCGCTTTCGTTGTTCACCCAAACGTATACGTTTCCGCCGACCGGACGGGAGATGCGGAACGTTTTCTTTCCTCCGTCGGCGCGAGTCAGGTTGATCGTGATCGCGGGATGCGCCACGGCGGCCAGGAGCGAGACCGGAGGTGAATCGACGACGTTTTGGGCGGTTGCGCTGGAGAGGGGATTGAACACCTTCCAGTTGGCCGCTTCTTTCCCCTTGTCGGCCGCGGGTTGGAATAGGACCCATTTCCCGGCGCTGTTGACGCCGCAGGAAAAATGAAGCGAGCCGGCCTGGTAATCGATGCGGGTGAAGTCGTCGGGAAGGGAACTGAGAATTTTTTTGTCGCGCAGGTCGAACAGACTTCGATCGAGTTGCCCCTCCAGGCTGGCCGGAACCAGGAACACCATGTTGCGGGAGCTGTCGCGCGCGTAGAACTGGCCGCCCTGCTGGCGGCCCAGGTCCAGCGTGCGATCGGCGCCCGACTGCAAGTGGACTCGGAGGGAAATGGCGGGGTGCTCAAGGCCGTAGCGGGCCAGTTGACCGGTGCTTTCGCTGACGATTTTAGCCAGTTTCGCGCTGGAGACAGTGTCGATCAGCTGTTCGATGGCGGAGGCGTCGGCGCGGAGCTTGCGCGGCTTCTCGATGGACCAGCCGGATCCGCTGCCGCCCGAGCGGGCGGCCTCGATGGTTCCGGTCCGCGTTTTCAGGTCGAACGATTTCACGTCAGCCCCGGAGATGCCGAGCACGGAATTGTCGCGAAGCTGCTCCACCGTCTTGTTGCCGTCGGTGAAGACGGAATTCGGGATCAGCAGCACCTGGGTGGAATGGCCGGTTTGGGCGTAGACGGAGGTCCCGGTGAAGTCGGCGTTGCCGATCTTCAGCTCATGCTGCTGGCCGTTCTTAAGCTTGAAATCCAGCGTGAGAGACGGGGTGGCGAGACCAAACGTCTTCAACTGGCCGGCGGCGGCAGTGAGCGAGCGGGACGAGTGAGCCAAGGTAGCGTCATTGAGCAGGGCGTTGATGGCGCTCCTGTCGGCGCGCGTCTGGATGGGACGGATGATCTGCCAGCCGTTTCCCTGGCGGTCGACGAGGATCGTCTGTCCCGGCCGTGAAAACGAGACCGAGTCGACGTCCTCGGGCTGGAAATGGAAGACGGCCGGATTCGTCCGCGTTTTCTCGGTCGGGGTTCTCTTGAACTCATACCAATAAACGAAACCCACGACGATGACGGCAACCGCAGCCAGGATGAGAGTGCTCTTCCGCATTCTGCCCTACCGTCTCTTCCACCAGATCCAGATCCCGCCAATCACGAACAGGCCCGGCAGCAACGCCAGGCAGAACCACATGAACAGCCGCTGCTGGCTCTCGGTCATGGTGACGCGGCGATTGGTCGGGCTCTTGGGCCGGATCGAAATGAGACTCTCTTCCCGCGAGAGCCAGTTGACGGTGTTGTAGAAGAGGTCGCCGTTGCGTTGCAGGCCCTCCCATCGGTTGGTGGCGAAAGTCGAATTGCCAATGACGACCAGCCGGGCTTCCTTGCTGCCCACTTTGCGGTCGGCGGTGATGCCCAGGGTGAGCGGTCCCTTCGTGTCTACGGCGGGGTTGAAGCGGACGGTGTGCCCGGTGATCTTCGGCGTCGCCCAACTGGCCGACGACGTATTGAGCAATCGCACTTCGTTGTCGGTGTTCTTGGACGGGTCGGCGATGCTCACCGTGCGCGCCAGAGGGAAAAAGGTCATCGTGCCCTGGAATCCCTCGGTGATCGGCGAATCGCCATAGTCGTGCACCAGGGGAACGGCCGGCCCGGTGCCGAACAGGCGTCCGACGCCGCTGGCGTCGATCACGATGTTGTCGCCCACATTGATGTTCCACGCCTGAAAGATCGGGCTCAGGCCCGTGTGCGTTTCCGGATCGGCGAGGATGAACGCCTTTCCGCCGTCGTTGAGGTACTTTTCGACCATCGTCGTTTCCTGCGGGAAAAAGGCCTGGGTCGGCCCGGCAATCACCAGCACCGTGCAGGCGTCGGGAACGCCGTTGCTGGACACCAGGTTGACCGGCTGGACCTTGTAGCTTTCCTTCGTCAGTTCATCCTTGACGTTGCTATAGCCGCCGGCGCCGGTCGCGTCGATCGACTTTTCTCCGTGCCCCTCGACGAAGCAGACCGTTTTCACCGTGTGATGCGTGAGCTGGATCAGGGTGTTGGTGATGTCTTCCTCGGAGGTGCCTTGCAGGTGGATGCTTCGGGCGCCGCTGACGGCGACCATGTCGCCCATGGAGCGGACGCCGTACTGCTTGGCCTCGTCGGGATGCGCCACGGGATCGATCCGCTGGAAGTGAATGTGGTGATTCAGGCTCGTGTATTCGGCCATGCGCTGAGCCATCGTGGGATTGGGCTGGCTGCTGAAGTAGATGAAGTCGACGTTCGTCTTCAGCTCGCCGGCGATCTTCCGGCTCTCCTGGGACAGGGAATAGAGTTTCCCGCTGCTCAGATCGAAGCGCTTGTCGTGGCGAAAGCCGACGACGTTCACGGCCGTCAGAATCGCCAGGACGGCCAGGACCATGACAAGCGTGTTCGCCCCCATCCGCGAGGAACGGCGGGTGAAGAAGCGTCCGACCGAGCCCAGGTTGAAGGCGATGGCGATCGCCAGAAGCGCCCCGCCGCCAATCATGAGTCCCATGTCCAGGGGCGAAAGGAGGCCCTCGATCGTCGAGCGCAAATAGCCGGCCACGGCCAGGGCCGCGCCGCCGTAACTGATGCTCTTGAAGAGTTCGCCGCGGTTGATCTTCATCGTTTCCCCCTTACGCCCTTCTCCAGCGCGCCGAATCGATCGAGCGCCAGGTGAGGAAAACCATGAAGACGGCGAAACTGACGAGGTAAATCAGGCTGGCCGAGTCGATTACTCCCATCGTGAAATCGTTGTAGCGCTGCACGAGAGACATCTGCTTGAGAAGAGCGCCCACCCCGCCGCTGGAATTCTGCGCGCCCAGGTCGAGCACCCAAAGGACCAGGAAGACGCCGAAGGTGATCACGGCGGCCACGATCTGGTTTTCCGTGAGGGAGGAAAGGAATTCGCCGAGCGCGATCAGCGCCCCGGCCAGCAGCAGCACGCCCAGGTAGCCGGGCAGGAGAATCATCCAGGAAGGCCGCGGATCGCTGTAGTAAAAGAGAAATCCCTGGTAGCAGAGCGTCGGCGCGAGCAGGATCGCGTAGACCGACAGCGTGGCCAGGAATTTGCCCATTACGATGGCCCAGTCGCTGATCGGGGAAGTCATCAGCAGCTCGATCGTGCCCCGCTTCTTTTCCTCGGCGTAGACGCCCATGGTCAGCATCGGCACCAGGAACAGGGTCAGCGAGCCGAGGAGCGAGAAGAAGTTCTGAGCCACCAGGCTCGTCACGTCGATATTCTGCGCGCCGCCAAACTGGGCCGCCTGGAATCCCATCCGCATCGCCTGCTGCATCATGAACGTCAGGATTCCGTTGAAAAAGAATCCGCCCACGCCGAGAAACACGCCGCCGACCACGTAGGCGATCGGGGAGACGAAATAGTGCGACATCTCACGCCGGTAAATGGCCCACAAACTCCTCACGCTTCCCTCCTCGCGCCTTCCTCGACTTCCTCGGTGGTCAATTGCAGGAAAATTTCTTCCAGGCTCATCCGGTCGCTGCGCAATTCGTACAAGTCGAAACCCCTTCCGACCATGCACGCGGCGACGGCGCTGCGAATTTCGCTCCCGGGAGCCACTTCAATCGCCACCGCCAGCGGGCCGTCCGCGCCCGCCGGATTGATCGTCACCTCGCCCACGCCCTCAATTTCCCCGAGCGCCGCCCGCAGGGCCGTCTCATCGGCCCGGACCAGCAAACGCAGGCGTTCTCCTCCGCGCAGTTGCGTGGTCAGGTTGTCCGGGGTGTCTTCGGCCACGATTTTCCCGTGATTGATGATCAGGACGCGGTCGCAGGTCATGCTGACTTCGGGCAGGATGTGCGTCGAGAGGAGAATCGTGTGCGCCCCGGCCAGACCCTTGATCAGCCGGCGAACCTCGATGATCTGCTTGGGATCGAGCCCGGCCGTCGGTTCGTCCAGGATGAGCACGTCCGGGTTGTGAACCAGGGCTTGCGCCAGGCCGACGCGCTGGCGGTATCCGCGCGAGAGCCGGTGGATCAACTCCTTGCGCCGGTCCGTCAGATGCGTCTTTTCCATGGCCTGGGTGACGCTCTGGCCGCGCCCGGCCGATGGCACGCCCTTGATGCGAGCCACGAAGTCCAAATAGGATTCGACCGTCATCTCCACGTAGAGCGGGGGAACTTCGGGCAGGTACCCGATCCGTTTGCGCACTTCCATGGACTGGTCGGCCACGTCAAAGCCGTCGATGCGCGCCCTTCCGCTAGTGGCGGGCAGGTAACCGGTCAGCATCCGCATTGTCGTGGTTTTTCCCGCCCCGTTGGGGCCCAGGAATCCAAGAATTTCACCCTTCTTCACATCAAAGGAAACGTGATCGACGGCGGGAATCGTTTTATAGACTTTGGTGAGGCTGTCCACTTCGATCAAGGCATTTACTCCTCGCAGAGACTCCTTTTATATACCAGACTCCGATACGGCGTGGAGGAGCCGCGAAAAATCTTCTCCCGGTTGCCGCTCCCGCTGCCGCCCCAGTTGCTACCCAAGATAAGAAAGGAATCCCGGCAAGCCGTTCGGGTTGCCCGGCGCTTCCGGCCGCGGGCGCCGGCGGGAGGTTGCAGCGGCGCCGCCCGGTGCTAGAATCGAGTCCAGGCAGCGACGCGCCGCCTTCCTCGTGTACCCAAGGAGAGCGCGTGGCAAACAGGTTGAGGACGCTTCTGCCGGCTCTGGTCGGCGTGGTTCTTTCCGCGGTCATGGTGGTTGCGGTTCCCGCGCAGCAGCGCGGTCCGATAAAAGCGCCCGTGCCGGCCCAACCGGAGCCCCCGGCCAATGCGGTTGGCCGTCCCCTGATCCGCAATGTCAATCTGGTTCTGGTCCCCGTGACCGTTCTGGACCCGTATGACCGCCTGGTGACGGGACTCGAGGCGGATAATTTCCGCATTTACGAGAACGGCGTGCAGCAGGAAATTACCCACTTCAGCGAGGATGACGTGCCGATCTCGATCGGGGTCATTTTCGATTCGAGCGGCAGCATGAGCGACAAGCTCGCCAAGGCCAAAATGGCGGCGATGCAGTTTTTCCAGACAGCCAATCCCCAGGACGAATTTTTCCTAGTAGACTTCAGCAATCGAGCGGAGTTGATTTCGCCATTCACTTCCGACATCAGCCTGCTCCGCGACCGGCTCATGTTCAGCCGCGATTCTGGACGGACGGCCCTGTTCGATGCAATCTATCTGGGCCTCAGTGAAATGCGGAGCGCGCACAACAGCAGGAAGGCTTTGCTCATCATATCAGACGGTGGCGAA
>DATLRW010000065.1:0-3511 GCA_035534495.1 Candidatus Dormiibacterota bacterium
CTTCAACGATCTCCACTTCGCGCCTCGATTCCGAGGCCAGCTCCCACAGCTCGTGCATCGAAAGACCCTGGTGGATGAGGAGCGGAACGCCGGGCACGAGGACGCTGGCAAACGTCACCAGCCACAGCACGATGGCGGCGGCAAAGGCCGGCCCCGGCGCGATGCCGAAAAGGGCCGTGAGCGCGAAAAAACTGGCCGCTTGCGCACCGCCGCCGATGGCCGGCAGCTGGACAATGCCTCCCAGCATGGTAAGGCCGAGCAGGAGCATCGCGTCGGCCATGCCGAGCTGTGCCAGCTTGCCGCCGAAACTGTGGCAAACCCAGAGATAGGACAGCACGACCAGGCCCCAGTGCGCGGTGGAATAGCCGATGGCCTCCAGCAGGTCGCGCCACGTGCGGATTCCCTGCAACCCCTCGCTGAAGCCGACGAGCATCAGGGCCACCCGCCGCCGCCAGCCGCGGGCGCCGCTCCAGGCCGCCGCGCGGCGCTCGATCCAGCCGGCCCCGTGCAGGCGGAAATAGACCAGAAATCCGATGATCGCCGCCAGCAAGACCAATACGAAAAGGCCGCTGCCGCGGATGGCCAGGATGGCCGATGTGTCGCTGGACTCCGTCAGTTGGCTCGTGGCCAGCGTGAGGCCCAGGCCGAACAGGGTCAGCGTGGCGGCCACGTCGAATATGCGCTCGAGAACGTAAATACCGAACGTGCCGGAAATGGAAAGCCGGTCCTTGCGAGCGATGAGCAGCGGCCGTACCGGCTCGCCGGCGCGGCCGAGAAAAAAAACGGCCGAGAAGCCCATGAGGGTCGAGGTTAAGACGTTTAAGAAGCGCGCCCGGCCCAGGTAGCGCGAAAAGGCAATCCAACGTTGCGAGCGAATGGCATAGCAGACGTAGATCGCTGCCGCCGCCAGAAGAACCAGGCTGATCCGGGTCTGCCGGATCGCACCGGCAAGCGCCGACCAGCTAAAGCCCTGCTTGGCAAATGCGCCGCGGGAATGGTACAGCAACACCCCCACAATCGTGAGGGTGACGGCCAGTAGAAACAGGTTCCGCGCTGTTTTCTTCATCCGAGGCGCACCGTATCAGCAAGCTCCTCCAAGTGTCAAGAAATCAGCCGCTTCGAGATTCCACCTCGCAAATCAGGTTCAACGGAGCCTCTACCCTTCAACCGGTTCGGCAGGAGGAGGGGCTTGCGATATGGGTTCGATCGCTTCGCGCAGGGCGCGGGATCGGACCCGCTGGGTGGGTCAGCGCCGGGGCTTCAGTGCCGGGACTTCAGTGCCGGACCAGGCTACCGAGCAGATCGAAGAAGCCGGGGAAAGAAACGGCCACGCAATCGGCATCCTGAATCACGGTTTCCCCGGCGGTGGCCAGGCCGGCGGCGGCAAAAGCCATCGCGATGCGGTGATCGCCGCGCGGATCGATTTCCGCTCCATGTAGCGGCCCGCCGGCGCGGCCGGCCCCTCCGTGGCCAGCAACAATGAGGCCGTCGGGCAGCGATTCCACCCGAGCGCCCATCCGTCGCAGGTTATCGACCAGGGCCGAGATCCGGTCGGTTTCCTTGACGCGCAATTCGCGCGCATCGAGGATCGTTATGCCGCGTTCGGTGAATGGCCCCAGGGCGGCGAGCATGGGCAGTTCGTCGATCATCCGCGCCGAAGCCTCGCCGCTGATGACTCCGCCCGCCAGCGGGGCCGAGCGCACCTCGATATCGCCGCGCGCCTCGCCCGAGACGGTTCGGCTGCCGGTCATGCGAATCGGCGCGCCCATCGAAACCAGAAAGTCGAGCGCGGCGGTGCGCGTCGGGTTCAGACCGACGTTCAAGAGCCGCAATTCGGAACCCGGCAGGAGCAGAGCGGCGGCAATCAGAAAAACCGCGGACGAAAGATCGCCGGGAACGGTCAGGGCGTGGGCTTCGAGCCGCGCCCCGCCCGCGACGGTGGCGATACCGGCGGTTCGGGCCACCTGGCAGCCGAATTCCGCGAGCGCAATTTCCGTGTGGTCCCGCGTGGGGACGGGCTCGGTGACCGTGGTGGTCCCGGAAGCATACAGTCCCGCCAGAAGAATGCACGACTTTACCTGCGCGCTGGGCATCGGCATTTCATAGCGGATCGCCTGGAGCGCGCCGCCCTGAATCCGCAGCGGCGGAAATTCTCCCCGTTCGGCCTGGATCGACGCGCCCATGCGCGTCAGCGGATCGACAATACGGCGCATCGGGCGCCGGCGGAGCGAATCGTCACCGGTGAGAACGGACTCGAACGGCGGCCCGGCGAGCAACCCCGCGAGCAACCGCAGTGTGGTTCCGGAATTGCCGGCGTCGAGCGCCCCTTCGGGAGGCTGAAAACCGCGCTGGCCCAGACCCTCGATTACGACGCGTTGGCCGGTGCGTTGCATCCGGGCGCCCAGGCGCTCCAGGCAACACAGCGTGCTGGCGCAATCGGCCGCCGGCGAATAATTGTCGATTTCGCTCGTGCCATGGGCGATCGAGGCGAGCATGGCGTAACGATGGGAGATGGATTTGTCTCCCGGGACCGTCGTTTCGCCTTGCAGGTCGCGAGCCGGAACGATCTTGTAATCGGCCATGCGCGGATTCTAACACGCGCTGCCGGACGGCACGCTCCACTTCGGCCGCCCATTTTGACCGGAGGAACGGCGTTTTTCGCCGTCCCGGCGTCGGGGAAATCCCCTGGGAAACCTCCATGGCCGCCGGGGCATTTGTGAAATTTGGCGCTGCGCCGCGTTTTTTTCCAACCATACGGATATTCGCGCCAAGGCTCCGCCCGCATCGAACTGACCTGGAAACGGTTAGATTCCTCTCCGATACGCAAAGTCTGGCAGCGCAGTTGCACCGGTAACGGCCAAGAAGCCTGGGCGGTAAGATCGCGAGCCGGCTCGCACTAGAGCAATGCCCGCAGGGGTATGCGCGCCTGGGAAAGGAGCAGGAGCCATGAGAGAAGAAAGCACCCAACTTCAACCGGCCAGCAGGCAAACAGGACCGTTGAAGTTCACCAGTTTCAACGAGATATTCAGGGATATGCAACAGACTTTTGACTCGATCGCCCGGCGCGCCTACGAAATCTTCGAAGGCAACGGGCGGCAATTCGGCCGCGACCTGGAGGATTGGTTCCACGCCGAAGGCGAACTACTTCATCCAGTGAACCTCGAACTTCGTGAATCGGACAACAACGTGATCGTTCGCGCGGAAGTGCCCGGGTTCGAAGTCAAGGATCTGGAGGTCGGCATTGACGGCAGACAACTCACCATTGCCGGCAAACACGAAACGAGCAAGGAAGAGGAAAAAGAGAAGGTTTTGTACTCGGAGCGGCGATCGAACCAGCTGTACCGCTGCCTCGAACTTCCCGCGGAGGTCGACTCCGAAAAAACCACGGCCACGCTCAAGGGCGGCATCCTCGAACTGACCATGCCGAAGACCGCTCCGGCCAAAAGGATCCGCATCGAGCCGAAGGCGGCGTAAAGACCCGGCCTCGGTTTTCCACCCCGAGCCGGCGGCC
>DATLRW010000066.1:0-15373 GCA_035534495.1 Candidatus Dormiibacterota bacterium
GAGGCGCGGCCCGCCAGGCCGCTTTTCACCGCCTTCACGTGATAGCCCGCGACGTTGACGTAAATCAGGGCGCTGGCGAATAGGCCGCAGAACAACATCAGGATCTCGCGGACGTACATCGGTTCCCACGTCTGGAAGAACAGGTAACCGAGAATCGCCAGGCCGACGAAGGCGGTGCCGAGCACCAGGCGCGGCGGAAAGCGGTCGCCGATCCATCCGCCCACCACGGCGCCCAGGGCGCCGATTCCGTAAAAGCTCACCACAAATCCCGCCTGGGTCGCCGAGTAGTGGAGATTTTCCCGGAGAAATGTGGGGTACATTCCCAGGACTCCGTACACGCCGAGGCCCTGAATCGGGCCCAGGATGGTCAACACGATCGTGTTGATGTTGAGCAGCGACGGGGCCCCCTGGGCGTCGTTTGCCCGAACGGCCGAGACGCCTCGCGCCTCGCTGAACCAGCTGCGCACGGTGAGCGCAATCACGCCAATCATCAGGAACCCGAACAGCCCGAACGCCAGCATCGGGGCGCGCCAGGTTCCGTAGGAAACCAGAACCAGCGTGGCCAGGATCGGACCGACGAAGCCGCCGATGCCGTAGCAAAGCGTGATGGCGCCGATGGCGGTGGCCCGGTAGCGGGAGAAATAATTCGCCCCGAGGGCGAAGATCGCCGTTGCCAGCATGGCTTCGCCGATGCCCGAGGCCACCAGGCAGGCGAGCATGCTCCCGAAACCGGTGGCAATGGTCGTCGCCGCCGTTGCGCCGGAAAAGATGGCGATGCCGGCCAGCAACACGCTCTTGCGGGAGAATCGGGACAGGGCATAGCCGGTCGGGAGCCCGCCGATGCCGAGGCCCAGGGTAAAGATCGTCGTGAGAAGGCCCGTATTGGAGAGGGAAAAGCCGAACTCCCGGCGGATGTTGACAGCCAGCACCGGGAAGAGGTACCGGTCGGCCGCCATCAGCACATAGGCAACCAGCAGGATGCTGAACATGGCCAAGGCGATTGTGAGCGAGCCATCGGCCTCTTGCTTGTCGGGAGATGGCGAAGCCTCTGGGTTCATATCTCGGTTTACCCCGTTTAATGAGTCTGCAGGTTTTCGCGAAAAACAGCGCCTGGCCGGGACCGGCTGCGGACGTTACCCGATGCAGCCTTCTCTACCAACCGCCGGTGCGCCATCCGCCGTCAACGAATAAGGTGTGACCGGTGACGAAATCCGAGGCGGAGCTGGCCAGAAAGAGGACGGCGCCAAGCATGTCGGAAGGCTGGGCAAACCGGCCGAGCCGGATGCGGCTCAGCAGGCGCTTTGTCCGCGCCGGATTCCGCTGGAAATTTTGTATCGTGTTTTCGCTGAGCGTCGCCGTGGGTGCGATCGCATTGACGCGCACGCCCATCGGCCCCCATTCGTTCGCCAGTGCCGCCGTCATATAGGACACAGCCGCTTTGGCGAGCCCGTAGACGCTCTTGCCCATATCGGTGCTGGACGACCAGGTCGAGCTTAGATTGATGATCTTGCCGTAGCCGCGCTCGATCATGAGCCGGCCGATCTGCTGGGCGCAAAAAAACGTGCCCTTCGCATGCACGTCGAGGACGCGGTCCCAGTCCTTTTCCGTGATTTCCAGCGCGGGCTTGGTGAATGCGAAACCGGCGTTGTTGATCAGGATCAGGGGCCGGCTTTTGTCCGCGGCCAGTTTCGCGACGCGTTCGGCCAGGGCCCGGACCGATGCCGGCCGGACGACGTCCAGGGTAACGGCATGAGCCGCGCCGCCGTCTTGCCGGATCGAGCGCACCACTTCCAAAAGCTTCTGGCGCCGCCGGCTGGCGACGACGACTTCGGCGCCGGCCTTCGCGCAGGCGATCGCGAAGGTGCGTCCCATGCCCTCGCTTGCCCCGGTCACCACGGCGATTCGCCCCTCGAGCCGGAAGGAAGGCAATTCCACGCCGGCCGATTCTTCACTCGTCAGTTTCATGGGATCGTCCGGCCGCCAATCTGGATTTTTGTCCTGTCATAGCGATGCGGTGCAGTATACGCCCCCCGCCATTTTGCGCTCCAGGGATCGGCTCATTTCGGCGGGATCGGGATTTCGTTCGCGGGGCAGGGGAAATCGGCGCATCGGTGGTTTTTCCCCGCAATTTTCCAGGCGATACGACGGCTTTGACTTTCGCCTTTTATTCGCCTATTATTTTCCCGCGGGTATCCCAAAACCCTTCCCGCCCCCCTTCGATTCCGCGCCGGCCCGATTCCGGGGCCGTGGCGCCAGAGGAGGTCTCCAGACCATGAATGCGCGTCCCCGGCGTATCGTTCACGTCGATGTCGATGCCTTTTTCGCTTCGGTCGAGCAGGCGCTCAACCCGCGGCTGCGCGGCAGGCCGGTGCTGGTGGGCCGGGGCGTGGTGGCCTCGGCGAGTTATCCGGCGAAACGGCGCGGGGTGCGCACGGCCATGTCGATGCGCGAGGCGCTGCGGCTCTGCCCGGACGCGGCGATCGTTGCCGGGGAGTACGAGCATTATGCCGACGCCGCCGCCCGCGTGCGGAGGATTTTGCTCGATTTCATTCCGGTGGTGGAAACCGCGTCGCTCGACGATTTCTATCTGGATTTCACCGGCGCCGAACGCCTCTATCCCGATTTCCGCGGAACGCTGCGCCGGCTCCAGCAGCGCGTCGAGGATGAAACGGGACTGAGCGTTTCGATCGGCGCGGGAACCTCGAAGCTGATCGCGGCGGCGGCTTCGCAGGTCCGGCGGCCGCGCGGGCTGAGGGTCGTTCCCCCGGGCGAGGAAGAAACATTCCTCGCGCCGCTTCCGCTCGGGAAGTTGCATGGGATCGGGCCGGCGCATGCCGCGTCGCTCGGCGAGCGCGGCATCCACAACATCGGCGAGTTGCGCCGGTTGCCGCTCGGGGTTCTGGCCGCCGCATTCGGCCCGGCCGTGGGCCGCCAGTTTTGGGAACGCGCCCGGGGAATCGATCCGCGGCCGGTGGAGGGGTCGGCCGGGGAAATGGAGTCGGCGCCGGACGGAGGCACAGGCGCATGCCCCGGGCGGGAGCCGAAATCGATTTCGCGGGAAACGACGATCGAAGGCGGCACGATCGACCTCGATCTGTTGTTTGGGTTGCTGGAATATCTGGCCGAACGCGTCGCGTCGACGCTGCGCTCGCGCGGGCTTGCGGCCCGGTCTCTCACCGTGAAAATCGGCTACGTCGATTTCGACCGGGCGGCGCGGCGGACGAGCCTCGATCCGGCAACCAGCGACGAAAAGGCGCTGCTCGCGGCCGCGCTCGAAATCTTTCATTCGCTCGAGGGGCGCCGGGTGGCGCTGCGCTGGGTGGGCCTGAGCGTCTCGGGCCTCGAGGCCGAACGGCGGCAAAACGAGATGTTCGATGCGCGCGCCAACCGGCGCTGGTATCTGAACCGGGGCGTGGACGCGGTGCGCGACCGCTTCGGCTGGAACGCGGTGTTTTACGGGAGGGGATTGCTGCTGCGCCGGCGTTACGCCACCAAGCCTTCCGGGCTGGTGCTTTCGACGCCCTGTTTATCGCGTTAGAAGGGCGTTGCAGAACTCGCCGGAAGCGGACTTCAGGGGCTGAAGCCCCTGATTCGTCGGCGGATGCATGTCGGAGCGGAAGCTCCGACCCCGGCGCCGGGTGGTTACGCAACAGGTTCCAGGGTGCGGGCGGCGAGGGCCATGTTCGTTCATCTCCATTGCCACAGCCACTATTCCTTTCTTCGCGGCGTCGCCTCGCCGGCCGAGATCGTGGCCGCGGCCGCGCGCGAGAAGATGCCGGCCGTCGCCCTCACCGATACCGACGGGCTATACGCGGCCGTGCCGTTTTATCGGGCGGCACGCGAGGCGGGCGTGCGGCCGATCATCGGCGCCGTGCTGCCGGCCGCCGTCCTGCCGGACGAGGATGCCCCGGAGGGAAACGATGCCGAGAGCTTCCCGCTCCTGCTGCTGGCGGCAACCGGGGAAGGCTACGCCAATCTGTGCCGTCTGGTGACGCACCGCCAGTTGGACAATGGCCCTCTGGCCGGGAGCCTGCTCGATACCCGTCGCGACGGATTGATCGCGCTCTACGCCCCGGCGCGATCGCCGGCCGAAGGGCAGATGGCCCGCGCCGGGCGGCTGAAGGAGATTTTCGGCGGAAATCTTTATCTCGAAGCGCATCATTTTCCGGCCGGCGGCGGGGGAAATCTGCGGGCGGCGACGGCGCTGGGACGCGCGGTGGGCGCGAGCCTGGCGGCGACGAACAACGTGCATTTTCTCTCGCCCGAGGAGTTCCTTCATCACCGCGTGGTGAATGCGATTCGCACGGGACGCCTGGCGGGCCGCGTCGCGCCCCCGGAAATCGCCGATCCCGAGGCCTGGTTCAAGCCGGCCGAAGCGATGCGAAAAACCTTCGCCGATTATCCCGAAGCGCTTCGCTCGACGCTCGAAATCGCCGAGCGCGTCGAGCTGGAACTGAAATTCGGCGGCCGAATCCTGCCGTCGTTTCCCGTGCCCGAAGGCGAAACGGCGTTCTCCTATCTGTGGCAGCTCTGTTTTCGCGGCGCGCGCCGCCGCTACCATCCGCCGGGCCCGGAAGTGATTGCGCGGCTCGCCAGCGAGCTGGAGGTGATCGACCGGATGGGCCTGGCGCCCTATTTCCTGCTCGTTTGGGACATCGTGCGCGAGGCGCGCCGGCGCGGCATCCCGGCGGCCGGACGCGGCTCGGCGGCCAGCTCGATGGTCAGCTATTGCCTGGGGATCTCCCGCGTCTGCCCGCTGCGCTGGGGCCTCTATTTCGAGCGCTTCCTGAACGAGCAGCGGGGCGACACCCCGGATATCGACCTGGATCTGTGCGGCGCGCGGCGCGACGAACTGCTCGAGTACGTCTACCGGCGCTGGGGCGCCTCGCGCGTGGCGATGATCGGCAGCTTCGTGACGATGCACGCGCGGCTGGCCCTGCGCGAGGTGGCCAAGACGTTCGGCGTGGCGCCGGGCGAGGTGAACCGTTTCACGCGCCGGCTGCCGCACCGGCCGGTGCGGGAAATTCTGGAGGCGATTCGCGTGCTGCCGCAGTGCCGCGATCTGCCGGCAGGCGAGGAGCCGTGGCGCACGATTCTGGCTGTCGCGCTGCGCCTCGACGATATCCCGCGCCATATGGGCATTCATCCCTGCGGCACGGTGATCGCGCCGGCCCCGCTCGCCGGCCTGGTTCCCTTGGAAATGGCGGCGAAGGGAATCGTCGTCACGCAATACGACATGAACGCGGTCGAGGCGATGGGCCTGGTGAAGATGGATCTGCTGGGCCAGAGGGGCCTCACCACCATTTCGCTGGCCCTCGGGAACATCGAGCGCTCGACGGGCCGCAAAATCGATTTCGACGCCATCGCCGAACACGACCGGGCGACCGGCGCGATGCTCTCGGCCGGCCGCACGATGGGCGTTTTCCAGATCGAATCGCCGGGAATGCGGGCCCTGTTGCGGGCGATGCGCGCGCGCACGATGGAGGATCTTTCCGCCGCCCTGGCGCTGATCCGCCCCGGGGCTGCCGAATACGGGGCCAAGGAGACGTTTTTGCGCCGCCTGCGCCGCCAGGAGCCGGTGCGCTACGCGCATCCGGCGCTCGAGCCGATTTTGCGGGATACGCTCGGCGTCTGCATCTATCAGGAACAGGTGATGCGCATCGCCCGGACGCTCGGCTCGCTTTCGCTCGCCGAAGCCGATCTGGTTCGCCGCGCCAGCGCGAAATTCGCCGACGAGCGCGAACGGGCGCGCCTGCGGACCAAATTCCTGAAGGCTGCGGCGGGCAAGGGACTCGAAGGCGAGAATCTGGAGCGCGTCTGGCAGATGGTCGAGAAATTCGCCGGATTCGGGTTTTGCAAGGCGCACGCGGCCACCTACGCCGATCTTTCCTATCGCATCGCCTTTCTCAAGGCGCATTATCCGGCGGAATTTCTCGCCGCGATGTGCAGTTCCGGCGCCGGCTTCTATCACGTTTCCGCCTACGTCGAGGAAGCCAAGCGCTGGGCCGTACCGGTGCTGCTTCCCTCGGCGAATCGTTCGCGGGCCGAATACACCGTCGAGGCGACGGGCCGCGAAGGGAAAAGAGCGATTCGGATCGGGCTCATGCAGGTGAAGGGGCTGCGCGCGGAAACCATCGCCGCGATCGTCGCCGGGCGCGAGAGGGAAGGGAACGATTACCGCTCGCTCGATGATTTTCTCGGGCGCGTTCCCGCCAGCCGCGACGAACTCGCCGCATTGATCCGGTGCGGTGCGCTCGATGAAATTCCCGAAGTCTCTGTTCGGCCTGGGGAAATCGCCGACGTGGAAGGACGGAAAATCACCCGCCCGATGCGCCTCTGGCAGCTTCATCTGGCGCTGGCCCGGCGCGCCGGACGCGCACCGGCCGGCGCGCTGCTTTTCCCCGACGCGGCAGCGCCGGCGGCCGGCGGGGAAAACGCGATCCCTCCTTTGGCCGATTACGACAGCCAGCAGCGCCTGGCTTGCGAGCTGGAGCTTCTGGAAGTGGCGGCGAGCGGCCATCCGCTCGATCGCGTCCGGCGCAACGGCGAGGCGTGGAGCAACGAGCTGGGCCGACGGATCGGCCAGCGGGTCGAGCTGCTCGGCTGGCTGATTACCTTCCGCGCGGTTGGGACGAAGGATTCCCGGAACATGATGTTTCTGACGCTCGAGGATCAGCGCGGCGTCTACGAAGCCGTCCTGTTCCCGAACGCTTGCGAGCGCTGCGGCGCGCTGGTGTTCGAAACGCGGATGCTGCGCGTCGGCGGGCGGGTCGAGGACGAAGCCCAGATCCACTGCGAGAAGATCGAGCCGGTAAAACCGTAGCGGCGGCTACGGCTACGATTTTGTCTTGGGGCTGGGATCGAAGAGGGACGGAGTGGCCGACGGGGCACTGCCCTTGGCTTCGGTGGACGCGGGGTTCAGGTAACGGTCCAGGCGGAGAATCTGGCGTCCCAGCGCCAGGTTGCGCTCGGTCCATTCGGGCTCGCCGCTGGGCGCATCCAGGCTGGCGCGCGCGGCGCCCATTTTCGAATCGAGATCGTCGAGGTAATGCAGCACAAGCGCCTCGCGGAACAGGGGCGGGCGCGGCGAACCGAACTCCTCGCGGCCGTGGTGGCTGGCGATCAGATGCTCGACCAGACGGGCGAGCGGGACAGGGAAGCCCTCGATGGAATCGATCCGGCGCCGGATCAATCCGATGCCGAGCAGGATGTGGCCGAGCAGGCGCCCTTCGGTCGAATAGCCGGTTTCGCGCACATATTCGAGTTCCTCGATCTTCCCGATGTCGTGAAGGATCGCTCCCGTGAGCAGCAGGTCGGCGTCGATTTCGCCCGGATAGTGGGCGGCCACCTGCCGGCACAGGCCGCAGAGGCTGATCACGTGTTCCAGCAGGCCGCCACGGTAGGCGTGGTGCATCGCCTTGGCCGCGGGCACCTGCTTCAGCTTCGGGGCGATGGAAGGATCGGTGACGATTCCCCGGGCGAGCTGCCCCAGCCAGGGATTGGCGATCGAGGAGGCGAACTCCTCGAGGCGCCGGTAGAGATCCTCGATATCCTCGGGCGTGTGCGGGAAGTAGTCGCGCGGGTCGATTTCCGAGCTCTGGGCCTTGCGCAGCCGGTCGATTTTCAGTTGCAGGCGATTGCGGTAGAGCTCGGTGTGTCCCTGCACCTTGACGAAATCGTCGCGGTCGATCGTGCTGGCCGCCGGCTCGAACCCGTCCCACATGCGCGCCTCGATCGTCCCGGTGCGGTCGGCCAGCTCGAGGCGCAGGTACTGCTTGCCGTCCCGCGTCTGGAGGATCTCCTTGGCGGAGACGAGAAACGGGCAGGCAACCGGCTGGTCGGGCTGGAGGTCCGAAACGAAGACGGGCTTCATCCCGAGCCCTTTTTCTTCGAATTCCCCTGGCCCGGAATGCTCGGCGTCACTTCCTCGATGGGCGTTTCCGGAACGGCGGCTGTATCGATATAGCCCGGCTGCATCTTGATGTAGCTTTGCCCGCGCAGTTTCTCGAGATAGGCGCGCAGCGCCGGGCCGATCTTCTGCAAATAGATGTCGTTTTCGACGTCGTTCAGAACGGCGTCGAGCGGCTGAATTCCCGCCTGATAGTGCTGTTCCACCTGAAGAAGTTCGAAGCCGGCCGGGGTTTGGATGACGGGCGTCATCTGGTCGTGCTGGAGCTTGAAGACGGCGTTCTCGATGTCTGGAGCGAGTTCGCCGCGCTGAAACGTGCCCAGTTCGCCGCCCTTCTGGGCGGTCGAGCCTTGGGAATAGAGCTTGGCCAGTTGCCCGAAATCGTCGCCGTTCGATACGCGCTGCCGCAGGTTGTCGATTTTCTTGCGGGCGGCCGCGATTTGAACGGGGGTCATGCCCTTGGTCGAAAGGAAAATCTCGCGCAGCACGACGCTCTCGGGCCGGTTGAACTGGCTCTTGTGGGCGTCGTAGTACTTCTGAATCTCGGCACGGCCGATCTGCAGCGAGCCGCCGACGTCCTGCTGAATGAGTTGCTGGGTGAGCAATTGCCGGCGGATGGTGTCTTTGTAATCGTTCCAGTCCATCCCGGACTGCTGGACGGCCTGCTGCAAGGCGTCCATGGTCGGCAGGTGGTACTGCTGGCGGATGCGGTCGAGCTGCTTGACGACGTCGATATCGACGTTGATGCCCTGGTCCTTGGCGCGCTGCACCAGCAGCGACTGGTCGATCATGTCGCGCAGGACGTTCTTTTTCTTTTCCTGAAATTGGGTGTCGAGCTGCGCCGCGGAGCAGGAGGCGCAGTCGTGCTTGATCTGCTCGCGCAAAGCGGCGAGAGCCGTTTGATACTGATGGCTCGTGATGATGTCGTCATTGACGGTGGCGATGATCCGGTCGATGACTTGCCCCTGGGGAGGCGGCTGCTGCTGCGCCCGCAGAGCCAGCGAGGCGGCCAGGAGAATCGCCACGCCCGCGAGAAAACGAAATTTTAGGTTCATATGACGGATTTTAGCTCCCTGCTTCCAACTCGAGCAATACGCCGCGAGCCGCGGCCGCGGGACTGCCCTCCTCGGCGCGGTAGTCCAGCCACAGCAGGCCCGACGGATCCAGGCTGGCTCCCCGGCGCGACCGCACCAGGCGCACCAGGCGTTCGGGGCGGACCGGGGTTTCGGTGTGGAAGCGCAGTGCCAGACGGTGATCGCGCCGCTCGACCGAGGAAACCAGTATCCGCTCGCATTGCGATTTCAGCAATGCGTAATCGAGCAGATTCGAAACCGGGCGCGGCGGAGTCCCGAAACGATCCTCGAGTTCGCGCAGGATATCGTCGCGCTCGCGCTCGGAGCCGATGGCGGCGATGCGCTTGTAGGTGCGCAGCCGCTCGTTTTCCCCAGGGATGTAACCGGCCGGAATCCGCACGTCGAGCCCCAGGTTGAGCGTGACGCGCATCTCGAGACGCGGGGTTTCGCCCTTCAAGGTGGCGACGGCCTGCTCGAGCATCTGGCAGAACAGGTCGAACCCGACCGCGTTGACGTGGCCGTGCTGTTCGCGGCCGAGCAGATTGCCCGCCCCGCGCAGTTCCATGTCGAGCGCGGCGATCCGGAAGCCCGCTCCCAGTTCACTGAATTCCTTGAGGGCCGCCAGGCGCTGGCGCGCCTCCGAGGAGAGGGTCGCCGGCGGGGGCACCAGGAGGTAGGCGTAGGCGCGGCGGTCCGAGCGGCCGACGCGGCCGCGCAGCTGGTAGAGCTCGGCCAGGCCGAAGCGTTCGGCGCGATTGATAATGATGGTGTTGGCCGAGGGAATATCGAGCCCATTTTCGATGATCGTGGTCGAGACGAGCACGTCGGCTTCCTGGCGGATGAATTTCATCATGACCTGTTCGAGCTGGTGCTCGGTCATCTGGCCATGGCCGACGACGATGCGCGCCCGGGGAACGAGGCGGCGGATGCGCTCGGCCATGAGCGGAATCGATTGGACGCGGTTGTGAACGAAAAAAACCTGTCCGCCGCGGTCCAGTTCCTGCTCAATCGCGCGGCGCACGAGCGCGTCGTCGAACGGCGCGACGACCGTCTGGATCGAGAGGCGGCCGCGGGGCGGGGTCTCGATGACCGACATGTCGCGCAATCCGGCCAGGGCCATGTGCATGGTGCGCGGGATGGGCGTCGCCGACATCGACAGCACGGCGACGTTTTTGCGCAGTTCCTTGAGCCGCTCCTTGTGGGCGACGCCGAACCGCTGCTCTTCGTCGACCACCAGCAGGCCCAGATCGTGGAAGCGCACGTCGCGCGATAGCAGGCGATGCGTGCCGATCACGATGTCGATTTTCCCGGTTTCCATATCCGCGATCGCCTGTTTCTGCTCCCGCGGGCTGCGGAGCCGGCTGAGCATTTCGACGCGGACCGGAAAAGAGGCCACGCGGCGGCGAAAGGTCTCGTAGTGCTGATAGGCGAGCACGGTCGTTGGCGCCAGCACGGCCACCTGCTTGCCGTTTCCCACCACCTTGAAGGCGGCGCGAATCGCCACCTCCGTCTTTCCGTAGCCGACGTCGCCGCATAGGAGCCGGTCCATCGGCAGCGGCGATTCCAGATCCCGTTTCACGTCGTCGATGGCGCGCAGCTGGTCGGGGGTTTCCTCGTGGGCGAAGGCGTCCTCGAGTTCCTTCTGCCAAGGCGTGTCGGGCGGAAAGGCATGGCCGGAGACGGTCTTGCGTTCGGCGTAGAGTTCGAGCAGTTGTTTGGCCAGATCGTCGATCGAGCGGCGGGCGCGCTTCTTGCGCACCGTCCATGTGCCGCCGCCCAGGCGGTCGAGCGGCGGGCGCGTCTCGCCGATCGTGCGGTACTTCTGCACCAGGTCCAGCCGGGCTAGGGGAACGTAGAGTCTGGCATCGTCGGCGTAGCGCAGCACCATGAATTCGCCGCTGGAGCCGTCGAGGGCAATATGGCGAAGCCCCTGAAATTCGCCGATTCCATGATCGACGTGGACCACCAGATCGCCCGCATGGAGATCGGAAAAGTCGCTCGAAAAACCCGCCGGGCGGCGCCGGTGGGGCCGCTCAATGGCCGGCGTGAAAAGATCGGCGTAGCCGTAGATGGTGAGCTGGAGATCGGGGAATCGCACGCCCTCGGCGAGGGGTACCTTGGCGAGCACGACCGCCCGAGCCGCTTCGCTGGTCGAATCCTCCGCCAGGCGGCTCATCGTTGCGCTTTCCTCGAGTTCCCCGAGCCGGTAGGGCAGCTCGTACTCGTGGCACAGATCGACGAGCCGCTCGATCTCGCCGGTGCTGGCCGCGGAAACAACCACCGCCTCGCCCGCTTCCACGCGCCCGCGCAGCTCTCCCATGAAGGCCTGCACGTTTCCCTGATAGCGGGTCGTCGTCTGGCTGGAAAGAGCCAGTCCTGTATCCGCTCCCACCGCCAATCGGACCAGGTCCAGTTGCCGGGCGGCGGCCAGGGTCTGCCGCCACTCGCCGGAGTCCAGGAAATAGCGGGCCGGCTCGGCCGGCGGCGTCTCGCCGCCCTTTTCGCGCGCTTCCTGCCAGGAGGCATCGGCTTTTTCGAGCAGCTCGGTGATCGCCGCGTCGAGTTCTTCCGGCTCGTCCACAATCACGAGGGGGTCGCGAACCAGATCGAAAAGCATTTTCGTTGGCGGATTCATGGCGGCCACGCGAAATTCCCAGCCGGGGAGCAGCAATTCAGCGTCGGATTCGGCGAGCGTCCCGCTCGCGCCCGCGCTGGCCGCCGTCAGCTGAGCGGCGGGGCGGGGACACTCGCTCATCGGGAGGACCAGAATGCGTTCGAGCGGCCCGGTCGAGCGCTGTGTTTGGGGATCGAACTCGCGCAGCGATTCGACCGTGTCCCCGAACAGCTCGATCCGCACGGGCCGATTGGCGTCGGGAGGGAACAGATCGACGATCCCGCCGCGTACGGCGTACTGCCCGGGCATTTCGACCATCTCCTCGCGGTCATACCCGACGAGCGCCAGATGCATGGTCAGGACTTCGAGCGAGAGAGAGTCGTTGCGGGCCACCGGGCGCGCCAGGTCGCGGTAATATTCCGCCTCGCGGCTGCGCCATAGGGCCGCCGCGACGGGCACCACGGCCACGCGGGCCTGGCCGGAAGCCAGCTGCCAGAGCCCGACCGCGCGTCCGCTGGCAATTTCCGGGTGGGGCGACTGTTCCTGATACGGAAGCACGTCGTAGGCCGGCACGTTGACCACTTCCTTGCCGGGCCGGCCGGTCAGCGCGCGGTAGAAATAGCGCAAGGGTTCGGCGATCTGGTCGGCGCGGTCGTTCGAGTGCACGAGCAGAATTACGGGACGGCCCGCCGAAGCCGCCGCCTGCCCCGCGACGAGCGTTTTGGCCGGGTCGGTCAGTCCGGCCAGTCGCGCATGGCCGCCTTCGGCGCGGGTGGCGTCCAGGGCCGCGCGCGTGGCGGCATGAGTGCCGATTCGGGTAAATAGCTCGGCGAGCAGGGGCAGAATCATGTGTTTTGACTGAGGATGCGTTGGACGATTTCGCTTGTGGAATAACCGGCCACAACCGGCAGGCGCACGACGCGGCCGCCGGAGGCCTCCACCTCGGCGCTCCCGGCAATTTCGTTCCGCGCCCAGTCCTCGCCTTTCACCAGTATGTCGGGAAGCAGCCGGGCGATGAGCCGCTGCGGCGTGGGCTCGTCGAATATCACCACCCAATCGACCGCCGCCAGCGCCGCCAGCAGCTCGGCTCGTTCCCCGGCGGCGACCAGTGGGCGGCCGGGTCCCTTGTTCTCCCTCACGCTGCGGTCGGAATTCACCGCGACGACCAGCCCGTCGCCCAAAGACCGCGCCTGTTCGAGGGAACGTATGTGACCGGGATGCAGGAGGTCGAAACAGCCGTTCGTGAACACAATTCGCCGTCCGGCCTGCCGGGCGGCGGCCACCTGTTCGTACAATCCGTCTTCGCTAACGACCATTCCCAAACTACACTCCGGATTCCACCGGACCGTGGCTATGTGCCATTCTACCATTCGAAATTTTAGGGCGAGGACTTAGAGCGAGGATTTAGAACATTGAACCGGCGTTTGAGTTGGCTCCGTCTTTCGGTGGGCGCGCTGCTCTGCATCGCGGGCGCCTGGGGACTTTCCCGGGCCAGGCCCGCCGAGAAATCCATCGTGTTGGGAGACGCCTGCCAAACGCCTGCGCGGGTGCTGGGTCCCGATACCCGGTCGGCCCCTGTCGCGCTGGTCTTTCACGGATTCGCGGCCAGCGCGGCCATCATGGAGCCGCTCGGCCAATCGCTCGCCGAAGCGGGGTGGCGGGTCTATTTGTTGGACCTCGCCGGGCACGGCCGGAGCCGGGTGCCCTTTTCCTACGCGCGAGTGGACCGCTGCGCCGTCGCGGCTGCGCAGTTTCTCCAGCGGTCCGGCGTCCTGGTCCCGCGCCGCGCGATTTACGTCGGCCATTCGCTTGGCGCCGCCGCCGTCATTCACCTTGCCGGCGTTCTGCCGGCGGCCGCGACGGTGGCGATTTCCCCCGCGCTGGTCGTTCCACCCGAACGCACGCCGCCCAATCTGCTTGTTCTCGCGGGTCAACTCGATTTGGGGCCCGTGCGGAAAACGGCGCGGCAACTGCTGCGCGATGCCGGCGGCACGCGAGAGAACCCGGAGGATTTCGCCGCGGGACGCGCCGTTGCGCTCGGCATTCTCTCGGGCGAGCTGCATGGAACGATGGTATTGGACCCGAGGACGTGGCGGCGCACGCTCGGCTGGGCGGGTCATGCCCTTGCGCCCGGAGCCCCGCGCCCGGCCACTTCCGGTTTCAACTTCGTTCTCCCGCTGGCGGCGCTATTTTCGAGTTGTGCGCTGCTGGCGGGGATGGCATTCCTCGTCGGCCCGGCGCTGACAGCTATGGCGGACCTGTTCCGCCTCGATCCTTCCAGGCAAACGACGGTAAACGAGAGTCGAGGTTCCGGCGTGGCCTGGAAAACCACCCTTGTCCAGTGGGCCGTGGCTGCTTTCTGTGCCGTGTCCCTGGTGGGTCTTTCGCGCATCGACCAGTTTGTGCGCCCGACGCGCCTGGAAGATGGCGATTGGACGGCCCTGGTGGCGTTTTTGACCGGTCTTATTCTTTTGATTCTGCTGGGCAGGGCCGTCGGGAAAGAATGGGCCCCCAATCCGCGGTGGCTGAATTTTGCCTTGATCGCCGGAGTCGTTCTCGTCGCGCTTTTCTCCTGGGCGCTGCGCCCGGAACTGGTCCAGTCTTCTCTTTCCGGCGCAAGGCTCTGGCGTTGGGCGGACATGGCTGTTTTCATCTGCCCCTATTTCCTGGCGGAAGAAGCCGCGCTTGGCCCTCCGGGCCGAAAGAATCGAGTTTTGATGTTTCTGGCGATGCGCGGCCTGCTATTTCTGGCCGAAGTTTTTGCGGTGCTGGTTTTTTGGCCTTCGGGATTGCTGATCGCTCTGCTGGCGATCGGGCTCGGGATCATCTCGATCGGCCAGCGGCTGGCCGCCGACGCGCTGCGCCGACGCGGGGCGGACGTCGCGGCCGCGGCGATCCTCGATGCTATACTCGCCGCCGGAACGCTGGCGCTGATTCTTCCCCTGATCTGAGTCGAGCATGAACGAGGTCGTCATTGTTGGCGGTGGTCCGGCCGGCGCGGTTTGCGGGGAGCGGCTGGCGCGCGCGGGCATCCAGGCGACGGTGATCGACGACCACCTGGCCTGGGAAAAGCCCTGCGGCGGCGGGCTGACGCAGAAGGCCATACGCTCCTACCCGTTTCTGCTCGATGGGCCCTATCCGAAGAAACTCATTCGCGAAGTCGAACTGATCAGTGGTTCTCATGGGGGCTCCAATGGAGCCTCCCGTGCGGGCTCCGATGTTCGCGCCCGTCTTCATCTCGACGATCCGTTCGTGATCTACTCCCGCCGCGTTCTAAACGGTTTGCTGCTCGAACGGGCCGAGCGCGCCGGCTGCCGCGTCGTTCGGGCGCGGGTGACGGCCGTGGACGTCGCCTCGGCAAGGCCGCGTGTCGTTATTGGCGGGGCCGACAAGGCGAACGGGGCGGGCGCGGCCGGCGATGCGGAATTTTCCGCCGATTTCGCCGCGATTACCGCCGGAGCGCGTAATCGCCTGTTTCCCGGGACGATCCCGCTCGAACCGGCCGACCTCGAACAGACGCTCGGCTACTACGTTCCGGTCCAGTCCGATGTCCTGAAGATCAAGTTCCTGCCGGGATTTCAAGGCTACCTATGGTCGTTTCCCCGCGCGGACCATCTTTCCGTGGGAATCTGCGGCAAGCTGGACGAAGGTTCGACCGCCACGCTGCGCGGCCATCTGGAGGAGTTCCTTCGCGAAGAGCGTCTCCCGCTCGAAAACGCCTGTTTTTTCAGCCACCTGCTGCCCTCGCCAAGGCCCGCGACGGTTCGCGCCCGCCCC
>DATLRW010000067.1:0-11927 GCA_035534495.1 Candidatus Dormiibacterota bacterium
GTCTTGATAAGAACGGAGTAGATGCGGCCGCGCGTAGGCAACCACGCCACCAGACGTCCCTCGAAAAGTTGAAAGAGTCCGAAGGCCGCCAGAATGAGCTGTTTGTGGATTTCGTTGATGGGCGGCAAGACAGCCAGCCCGGCGAGAAAGACCAGCCAGATAACGTCGATCCAGCCGATGCCTGTTTTCCGGTGCTTCACGGCGCGACCGTTCCCCCTGGGTGAATCTAACACGGCAGACCGCCGTTTCAGCCGGGGACGAGCCCTCCCTGCGCCGCGGCCATGGCGATGGCGACATAATCCCCCATATCCGGTTAAAATGTATAGTCGTCGATTTGACGAAACGGCGAGCCGTTGCGCGAGAGGCGAACTTCCATATGGAGCACCGGGACGCCATGCGCCGTGGGTTCGAGTTTTTCCTTCATGGCAGTGTCGACCGAGCGGTCTTAGCCATCGACCGTTCTCTCCGGCGAGCCAAGGGTATTTTTGAGTTCTGCGACGACGCCGAGTGCATTCTCCGCATCTCCGTCATTCCCGCCGAAACGCGCATTCTTCTCCCCGACGGCGCCCAGCTGCGCCCGGAGGACCCGATTGTCGATCTGCATCTCTGGAATGAGCGGATGCCGAGCCTGGTTCAGTCCCATTCCTCGCTCGCGTGGGGCGCGGTCTTTCGCACCCGCATGCGGGCCTCGATGACATTGCTGGCCGAATACGTGGCGTCCGAGCCGGAACTCGGAGGCGTGAAGGCGTGCCGTGCCCGGGTCGCCTTCCTGCGGGACAGGCGAATTCAGCTCGCGGCGCGTCATCTGGGCTTTGTGGCGGCGGTTCCTGACCCGTCCATTCCGGGTTATGTGCACGAATTCCTGGAGGTTTTTCTGATCTACGGCCTGACGTGGGTTTTCAATCCCGATGCGCTGCCGCACAAAGCCCGCTTGCCGCAGCGTTCCTATCTATGGATTTCCCGGAAAGAGCTTTTCCGCCGGTACCGGAATCATCCCTCCACGCAGGCTGTCGCGATCGCTCAGGCTCGCGGCAAAAATGCCGGCGCGCACTAGATTCCCACCGATATTTCCACCGGCTTTAGCGGCGCGGAAAATCGAAGCGGAAGCCGACGCGCGCGGTAATCGGCAGGCCCAGTTCGGGCGGAGAGGTTGCCGTCGAGGCGGCGGTGAAGTATGCCTGGTTGAACAGGTTTTCCGCCGCGACGAAGAGCGAGATGCCGCCGCCGATCTTGCGCGAGGCCATCGCATCCAGCACGAAAAAATGGCCCAGGGGCGCCCCGGTCGTGTCGTACTGTTTGCCGACGAAGTTGCCGTCCACGGAGAGATCGACCCGTTTGGGATCGCTGTAACGCGCTTGAAACGTGACGGCGCTGTGAGGAACCTGCGCCACCCAGCTGCCGACCAGCGCCGGCTCGGCCGGCGCGCTGACCACGGTCGAGTCGACGTACTGATAGCCGCCGGAAAGACCGAAATGACGTGTGATCCGCGCGGTGGCGTCGATCTCGAAACCGGGGGCGCGCGTGCGGCCCAGGTTCTGGCGCTCTGCGGTCGTGCTGGTGAGCGGGACGTTGGCGATCGGACCAATCACCTCATTGTAGAAAAACGTGCCACGCACGAAGAGGCGGCCGTGGAAGCTTTGCACCGCGAGCCCGGTTTCGCCGCCGTTGAGCCGCTCGGCGCGCAGGTTGGGATTGGCGGACGTGGTCACGCTGCCCACGCGAAACCCTCGATAGAGCTCGTTGAGCGTGGGGGCGCGGAAGGCGCGATAGATGGATGCCGACCAGGAGATCCGCTCGGTGAGCTGGTGTACCAGCGTGACGCGGGGGCTGAAGGCGTCGTAGGACTCGTCCGGGTACGGGGTTGTCGTCGTAATCCCCGTCGATACCGGGGTGCGGATCATTGATGCCGCGAAATTCCGCCAGTGATCGTAGCGCGCGCTGAGGCCGAGGAGCCATTTCGGCGCCATCTGAATCAGATCCTCTCCAAAAACGCCCGTGGTTCTCTGGCGTCCGCCGGCCGACTGGGCGGCGATGGGATTGGCCACCGTGCCGATCCTTTCATCGCTGCGGCCCATCTCCTCGTGCTCGTCGAAGCCGGCGACCAGGGTTTGCCGCGAGCCGACCGAACGCGTCCACTCGGCCGAGCCGCCGCCGCCTTGGGAGGGAACCGTCTGCCGGTCCACGAGGGTTTCGGTGTTGCGATTGAGCGCGACAGAGGAGAAAGTCTGGAAGTAGTGCTGAAAATCCCCGTAAAAACGCAGCGAAAGTCTCCCCGCGCCTCCGAGGTCGAGGTCCGCGCCGAGGGCTCCCTGGCCTAGCGTGGTGCTATTCACCTGCAAAACCGTGCCGTTGTCCCGTGATTCGTTCAAATACCAGCCGCGGGCAAAGACGTAGTCGTGCTGCCCGATCTGGCGGCCGACCGTGAGATCCGTCGTCGCAAATTCCACGTTGGCTTTTGTATCGACCTGGCCGCGATCGGCTTGGGGAACCGGGAAATAGCCGTCGGTGTGAAACAGTTCGGTAGCGAAAGACGTTTGCCAGCCCTTGTAATCGTTCCCTCCCCAGAAAGACAGGTCCGGGGTTTTCTGATTCCCGTAAGACACCTCGAGCGAGGCGGCCGGAGGCGGGGGATGGCGGGTCAGGACCTGAACGATGCCCCCGAGGGCATTGCTCCCGTACAGGCTGGAGGCGCCTTCCTGGTCGACTTCCACGCTGGAAATCGATTCGCTGGGAATCCGATCCCAATAGACCCACCCGCCGAATGGATCGTTGAGCGGAATGCCGTTTTCCAATACGAGGACGCGGCTGGAGCCGCTGGCGCCCAGGCCTCGGAGCGAAACGCCCTCGGTGGTCGGGTTCGCGGTGCGGCTGCTGGAGCGGCGGAATGTGCTGAAGCCGGGTATTTGGCGCAGCGCGTCGTCAAGCATGAGGTTGGGCGTGGATTGCAGGTCCCGGCGCGAGAGCAGGATGACGCTTGTCGGCGTGTCGCTCAGCCGGGTCATCGTGCGGGTAGCGGTGACAACGATCTGCTGCGTTACGGCCTGGGGCCGGAGGGTAATCTCCAGGTTCGCCGAAGCGCCGCTCCATGACCGCCGGACGGTCTGCATCCCCTGTGCGGTGATGATCAGGGTGCCCTGCGCGGCTCCGACCCGGCTGAAAGAAAAATTCCCGTGGGAGTCCGTGAGCGTCGTCGCAGCGGAAGAACTTGTTTGCAACCGCACTCGCGCGCCGGCGATGGCTGCGCCAGTCGGGTCATGCACGGCGCCCGAGACGCGTCCTGTCTGCGCAAGCAGACGGGGAGAAATGACCATCGCCGCCAGGGCAATCGGAATCAGCAGCCTCCCTTTCGGGAAAAAACGTCCAGGGCGACACTGATTTTCAGCCTGCCTCACGCATTGTCGCTTTCTTCTCCGAGGGAATCCCATACGGAAGCCAAGGCCAAATGATAGCCGATGAGCAATCCCGTGAGTGAGGGACTTTCCGGGAGAAGAGGCTCGGGATCGTTCCGCACCACTCCCGCGGAAATTTCACGCTGCTGTGCAACCCCGCATCGCGCGAGTGCGAAAACATTCCGAGAAGAGGGTGTTTCGCGGCGAGGCCCAAACGGATTAAAAGACGTTTAGATTTAAAGCTCCCCTTTAAAATCAGGTTACAATCCGGCAGACCATCGGGACGTGGGGCTAAAGCGGACATGATTCCTCGGGGGACCCAGCGGCGGGGAAATACTGCCTTTTTCCGGATACTCGCCATTCTAGTTTTGTTTACCGCAGGTGCAGTGCCGGGCAGCGCCCAGGTAGCCAAAGGGACCCTTTCGGGAACGATCCGGGCGTCCGGCGGTTCCCGGATTCCAAGGGCCCACATCCTAATCAAGAACATTACGACTGGCGCGGCCAGATCGGTCACCGCGAATCGAAGCGGCTTCTACCACCTGGCCAATCTCCTGCCGGGTGAATACGAGGTTATAGCCTCGGCTCCCGGTTTTGTGGCCGCCCGGGTGACGGTTTCCATCACCGCGGGAACCAAGCAGGTGGCAACCCTTGTGCTCGGCATTCAACAGAGTAACCCGGCCGCCACAGGGCAGGGGTCCGTTTCGGCCGTGCAAGGGGTTGTGAACTCCCAAAGCGTGCAAGAGCTGCCGCTCAACGGCCGTTCGGCATCCAACCTGGCCGCCCTCCAGCCGGGTGTCACACAGGCCCGCACGGCTCCAACCGGGAACGCCACTCTGGGCTTCGGTACCGAGATGGTGATCTCCGGCCAGAGTCCGCGGCAAAACGACTATACGCTGGACGGCATCAGCGTGAACGACTACGCCAACGGCCCGCCGGGCAGCGCGGCGGGGGTCAATCTGGGGGCCGACGCCACGGAGGACTTCTCCGTGACCACGAGCAATTATCCGGCGCAGTACGGCCGCTCGTCGGGCGGAATCGTCGCCCAGACCACGCGCCCGGGCACGAACAGTTTCCACGGGGACGTTTTCGAATATATTCGCAACAGCGCGCTGGATGCACGGAACTATTTCGATTCGGTCAAGCCGCCCTTTCGCCGCAACCAGTTCGGCGGAACGCTGGGCGGACCGATTCTCAAGAAACGGGCCTTCTTTCTGGTGTCCTTTGAGGGTTTTCGTCAGTCCCAGGGATTGACCGTTGTGGATGACGTGCCCTCGCAGGCGGCGCGCCAAGGCAATCTCTCGACCGGCACGATCACCGTCGACCCAGCCGTGCTGCGCCTGCTCGACGCCTTTTACCCCATTCCCAATCGCGGCTTGCTGGGCAACGGCGACACAGGAGTATTCGCATTTGCAGGACAGCAGATCACCCCGGAGAACTATTTCACCACTCGCGTGGACGACAAGCTGACCTCGCGGGACACGCTCAGCGGCGTCTATCAGTTCAATGCCGGCAGCGTGACGCAGCCCGACGAATTCAACAACAAAGGGACGGGATACAATTCGCGCAACCAGTTCTTCATGTTGAGCGAATCGCACACCTTCAGACCCACCTTGCTCAACTCGTTCCGCGTCGGATTGAACCGGGTGGTGGTGCATAATAGCCTGACCTTCCCCGGGAAAAACCCGAATGCCGCCAACCCCTCGTTCGGGGGTGTACCCGGGCAAAATGCCGGTGGCGTCACCGTGCCAGGACTGACGACCTTCACGGGAGGTCTCGGCGCCCTCGGCACCGAGGAATACCATTTCACCGACATCCAGTCCTACGACGACTTTTCCTGGCACCGCGGACAGCACGCGTTCAAATTCGGCGCCAGCATCGAACGCATACGCGACAACATCCTCGACATCAGTTCTCCCTCGGGGGATTTCACATTCAATTCGCTTTACGATTTCCTGACCAACCAGCCCGCTGTGATGCAGGAAACTCTGCCTTCGCCGCGGATTGAGCGGGGGTTCCGGCAAACGATCGTGGGCGCATACGCGGAGGATGACTGGCAAGCGCGTTCGAACCTGACCCTCGGGTTGGGCTTGCGCTACGAGATGGCGACCGTGATGTCGGAAGTGCACGGTCATCTGACCACCCTGCGTAGCCTGACCGACGCGCAGCCTCATCTGGGCTCGCCCATTATTTCCAACCCGACGCTCGGCGATTTCGAGCCCCGGGCCGGCTTGGCCTGGGACCCATTCGGCAACGGCAAAACAGTGATCCGGTCCGGCTTCGGCATCTTCGACGTATTGCCCTTGCCCTATATCTTCCAGTTGAATGAAACCCATTCTTCCCCCTTCTCCGATTCTGCCAGTCCCACGAACCTGCCGGCGGGCTCCTACCCGGCGGGTGTGCCGCTCACCCCGAATGACTTCCGCCAGGCCTATTTCCAGCCGTATCCCGAGCGCAACTACGTGATGCAATGGAATCTGAGCATCGACCACCGGCTGTCGAAGGAGTTTTTCATGCGGATTGGATATATCGGCTCGCGCGGCGTGCACGAGCCATTCCGCGTTGAAGACGCGGACATGGTGCTACCCACGCTGACCGCGCGAGGCTATCTTTGGCCCTCGCCCGCCGGCAGTGGAATGCGGCTGAACCCGAATGCGGGACGCATTGAGGGCTGCTGGTGGCTGGGCGATTCGTACTACGACGGGCTGCAAGCCCGGCTCAGCGGAACGTTCGGCCGAGGCTCGCAGGTGGGAGTTTCCTACACCTGGGGAAAAGCGATCGACACCGGCTCGGGCAGCTTGGTGGGCGATGAATTCCCCGGCAGCATTGCCAGCCCGCTCTGGTTCGACATTCGGCGCAATCGCGGCCTGGCGGATTTCAATATTGCCCAAAACCTGACAGCCAGCTACATCGTGAACTTGGGAGCGCCCAAGTGGGCCAGGGGAATCGGGGGGTGGGCCCTGCGCGGCTGGACCTTGGGAGGGATATTCGAGGCCAGCACGGGGACGCCCTTCACGCCGATTTTCGGTGGCGATTCATTGGGTTTGAACAGCTCCAACCCCGTCCTCGATGTGCCGAACTTCGTGAACGCGCCCGGCTGCGCGTCCTCCCAGGTGAATCCCGGCAACCCCCTGCACTACATCAAGACCCAGTGTTTTGCGGTTCCCAACCCCATTACGCTACTGGGGAATCTGGGCCGGAATACGCTGATCGGTCCGGGACTGGTGAACCTGGATTTTTCGATGTTCAAGAATAATTACGTAAAGAGGATTTCCGACGCTTTCAACGTGCAGTTCCGCGCGGAGTTTTTCAACGTCCTGAATCACGCGAACTTCGCCCCACCGTTCAACAATACGGCCTTATTCGATGCCCAAGGCAATCCTCTGGGCAACGCCGGCCAGATCACCAGCACGCAGACGCCCGCCCGGGAGATTCAGTTCGCGTTGAAGATGATCTGGTAAGAGGCTGCGGCCGCTTCCGTACGCGGCGAGGCGACTTCAGCCAACGAAAGCAGTGCAGATCCTGCCGGGAGGCGCGGGATGATATCTTTTCAGTGAATCTTAAGGTCTGCGGAGCTAGGATAAATGCTTGGGGACTGGGTCAAGGTCCTCCATTCCGGAGAGCGCGGCTAGGCTCGCAGGGCGGGGGGCAATGCGACTACTCATCGTTGAAGACGAAAAGAAGATGGCAGAGTTGCTCAAAAAAGGTCTCGAGGAAGAGAATCATACGGTCAACGTGGCGTGTGACGGGCGATCCGCCCTGGAACACGTCCGAGCGTGCGAGTTCGATGCCATCGTGCTGGATGTAATGCTACCGGGAATCGATGGTATTGAGGTCGCGCGGCGAATTCGGAGTAGCCAGCGCAAGACGCCGGTCCTAATGCTCACGGCCCGCGATGCGGTCCCGGATATAGTAAAGGGGCTCGACGCTGGCGCGGACGACTATTTGACGAAGCCCTTCTCTTTTGAAGAATTCCTGGCTCGGCTGCGTGCGGTGGCGAGGCGGGGAGGGGCTCCGCGCCCAACGTGCTTGCAGGTGGCCGATCTGGAGCTGGACCCAGCCACTCGCCGAGTTCAACGGGGCAGCCAGGAGATTCATCTCAGTCCCACGGAGTTTCGCCTACTGGAATTCCTGATGAGACGCACGGGAAGAGTGGTCTCACGAAACACAATTATCCAGGCTGTCTGGGATTCCGACCGCGGAGTCGAGGAGAACACGTTAGACGCGTTCATTCGGCTTGTGCGGAGTAAAGTGGATCGCAGCTACACCCGCAAGCTAATTCACACAGTCCGTGGGGTCGGGTACGCGGTTCGGGAGGACTGACCCGTATGAAACCGCTCAGCATCCGACTCAAGCTGACGGTCTGGTATTCGGCCGTGCTGTCTTCCACACTGATCCTGTTTGGCTTGGTTGCCTTCTTGGCGATGCGGCACGGCATCGAAAGCAGCGTAGACGATGGATTGCGCGAGCAAGTGAGGGGCATTAGCGTGGTGATGAGCAACGTGCTCCCGGAGAGCGGGGAAAGATTGAAAAACGAGCTCCGAGAGCGTTCCGAACAGCGGGGAGAGCGTGATTTTGCCCAAGTGTCGGACGAAAAAGGGCACTGGCTCTTCCGGTCGGAACGGATGGTGCGTTTGGATATAACTCGGGTAGGGACACGCGAGCCGTCGTATTTCAATATACATGCCAAAGGCCTTCCTTTGCGAGTGCTGACCCAGGAGTTTAATCTGGGCGGGCAGGCGTATTGGGTACAGGTAGCAGTGCCGATGGGGGATTTCGACGAGGCTCTGAATCGTTTCAAGTGGTTTTTGCTTCTTTCCAGCCCGCTCCTGCTTGTCCTCGCTTCCGTGGGCGGCTACTGGATGAGTCGCTACGCCTTGGAGCCGGTTGACGAAATTACTCGGGCGGCTCAGGAAATCAATTCGAAGAATCTGTCCCGGCGGTTGACCGTGCGCCAGAGCCGCGATGAACTGCAGCGCCTCTCGGAAACGTTGAACGGCATGCTGGCAAGGCTGGAAGGAGCTTTCAGCAGGATCACCCGGTTCACCGCCGACGCTTCGCACGAGTTGCGCACCCCCCTTGCGCTGATGCGAACGACCGCGGAGATTTCCCTGAGGAAATCGCGGAGCGAGGCGGAATACCGCGAATCGCTGTCTGAGATTCTCGGTGAATCGGAAAGGACCTCCGCGCTTGTCGAGAAGCTGATGTTGCTGGCACGTACCGATGCGGGTTTCGAATCTCTGGAGCGCGTTCCTTTGAATCTGTCCGGCTGCCTCGCCGGTGCCTGCCGGGAAGGCCACACCTTGGCCGAAGGGAAGGGGCCCGACTTTCAGGAGCAGTTGCCTAAAGGGCAAACACGCGTCATCGGGGACCCCCATGCGCTCCACCGTCTATTTCTCATCTTGATCGACAATGCCGTCAAATATACGCCCGCAGAGGGACACGTTGCGGTTTCCTTGACCGCTGACTGCGCATTCGCGCTTGTCGAAGTCCGGGATACGGGGATTGGGATAGGCGAAGACGACTTGCCTCACATTTTTGAGCGATTTTATCGTGCAGACAAAGCCCGGTCGCGTGAACGGGGTGGCGTCGGCCTCGGCCTCTCGATTGCGCGCTGGATTGCAGACGCCCATGGCGGCTCGATTCGGGTCCGGAGCACCCCCGGCGTGGGCTCAGTCTTCCAGGTTCGCCTTCCGCTGGACAAAGGCTAAGGCCGGCCTCAGCGACCGCCGAGACCTAGAAGACCGGCAACAAATTCGCGCTTCCCACCCTCGCAAGCCATTGCATTCGCCGGAGAGAGTGGCATTAATCGAGATGCGCGGTTGCCCGTTGGTTGTTCTTGCCCACATGGGAAGAGGTGCACGGGCCGGGATGCCGTACTACCCCATCGTGCCTGGAGTAATCGAGTGGAAAATGGGCGCGTGGGCGTACGCGCGGGGAGTTGGTTCCGTTTTGATGTTGGGCAAATGGCAGACCACGCACCGTCCTCCTGGACTACTCGCCGGGTGGTGCGTCTGCGCCCTGGTCATAGGTCAGCATGGCCTCTTTGGAGATCCTTAATTTCACTCATCTTTTCAGGTGCCTTTCAGGTTGACCTTGTATCGTAATTGGGGATGCAAATGAGTCCACGAGGTTATGAAGCACGGAATTGAGGAAGCCCCGCATGGAACCCGCTCGGGCTGTGGGCCAGTCTTGCATCAGGAGGCAGAGCCTTTGAAGGCCATCTTTTTTTTATCGATTTTTCTGATGGCCGTGGCACCCGCGCTCGGGCAGGCGGGCACGCTCCATGGCGTGATGACAGACCCAAGCGGCTCCGTCGCTCGCGGTGCAACGGTTTCCCTTATAGGGCGCGCCCAGGTAGCCAAAGGGACCCTTTCGGGAACGGTCCGGGCGTCGGGTGGTTCCCGGATTCCAATGGCCCGCGTTTTGATCCAAAACACCGCAACCGGCCTGGCCCGGTCGGTCACCGCGAATCGTAGCGGCTTCTACCACGAGAGCAATCTCCCGCCGGGTGAATATGAGGTCATAGCCACGGCTCCCGGTTTTGTGGCCGCCCGGGTGACGGTTTCCGTCGCCGCGGGGGCCAGGCAGGTGGCGAACCTCGTGCTCGGCATTCACCAAAATAACCCGGCCGCCACGGGGCAGGGGTCCGTTTCGGCCGTGCAAGGGGTCGTGAACTCCCAAAGCGTGCAAGAGCTGCCGCTCAACGGCCGTTCGGCATCCAACCTGGCCACGCTCCAACCAGGTGTCTCACAGGCTCGCACGGCCCCAACCGCGAACGCCATGCAGGGGTTCGGCACGGAGATGGTGATTTCGGGCCAGCGTCCGCGGCAAAACGACTATACGCTGGACGGCATCAGCGTGAACGACTACGCCAACGCCCCGCCGGGCAGCGCGGCCGGCGTCAATCTGGGGGCCGATGCCACTAAGGACTTCTCCGTGATCACGAGCAATTATCCGGCCCAGTACGGCCGTTCGTCGGGGGGAATCATTGCCCAGACGACGCGGTCGGGCACGAATGGTTTCCACGGAGACGTATTCGAATATATTCGCAACAGCGCGCTGGACGCGCGGAATTACTTCGATTCGATCAAGCCGCCCTTTCGCCGCAATCAATTCGGCGGGACGATTGGCGGGCCGATTCGCAGGAAGCGGGCATTCTTTTTCGCCTCCTACGAGGGGTTCCGTCAGTCGCAGGGGTTGACCTTCGTGGATGACGTGCCCTCGCAGGCGGCGCGCCAAGGCAATCTCTCGACCGGCACGATCACCGTCGACCCGAAAATCCTCCAGTTGCTGAACGCCTTTTACCCCCTGCCCAATCGGGGCCTGCTGGGCAACGGGGATACAGGAGTATTCGCCTTTGCCGGCCAGCAGGTCACCCCGGAGAACTATTTCACCACTCGCGTGGACGACAAGCTGACCTCGCGGGACTCGCTCAGCGGCGTCTATCTGTTCGATGCCGGCAGCGTGAGGCAGCCGGACGAATTCAACAACAAGGAAACGGGCTACAACTCGCGGCACCAGTTCTTCCTGTTGAGCGAAACGCACACCTTCGGCCCGACCTTGCTCAACGCCTTCCGTTTCGGGGTCAACCGGGTGGTGGTGAACGCGGGGCTGACCTTTCCCGGGGCCAATCCGAATGCCACAGACCCCGCCTTCGGCGGAGTGCCTCGGCAGAATGCCCCCGGAGTCGAGTCGGTGCCGGGACTCACGGGCTTCACGGGCGGCGTCAACTCCAACGGCAGCCAGCATTTCCACTTCACCGACGTCCAGGCCTACGACGACGTTTCCTGGCAGCGCGGACGGCATGCCTTCAAATTCGGCGCCAGCATCGAACGCCTGCGCGACAACATATTGGCGGACAACCACACCGCGGGGAATTTCTTCTTTAACTCGCTCTTTGATTTCCTGACCAACCAGCCCGCTCACATCGAGTTTTCGCTGATCCCGCCGCTCTCCGAGCGCGGATTCCGGCAGACGATTGTGGGTGCTTATGCCGAGGACGACTGGCAAGTGCGTTCGAACCTGACGCTGGCATTGGGCTTGCGCTACGAAATGGCCACCGTGATGTCGGAAGTGCACGGCCATCTGACCACCCTGCGTAGCCTGACCGACGCGCAGCCTCACCTGGGCTCGCCGATCATCTACAATCCCACGCTGGGCAATTTCGAGCCCCGCGTGGGCGTCTCCTGGGACCCGTTCGGCAACGGCAGGACAGCGGTCCGGGCCGGCTTCGGAATGTTCGATGTGTTGCCGTTGCCCTATCTGTTCGAGCTGACTCAGATCTATGCCGCCCCCTTCTACGACTCCGGTTCCTCGACGAGTCTCCCGCCCGGCTCCTTCCCGGCCGGCGTGCCGCTGACGCCGAATGATTTTCGCCAGGCCTACTACCAGCCCCGTCCCGAGCGCAATTACGTGATGCAATGGAACCTGAACATCGAGCAGACCCTGTCGAAAGACTTCATGATGAGCGTTGCCTATGTGGGTTCGCGCGGCTTGCACGAGCCCATTCGCGTCGATGACGCCAACATCGTGCTGCCC
>DATLRW010000068.1:0-7209 GCA_035534495.1 Candidatus Dormiibacterota bacterium
CGGCGTCGAGGCCCTCGTAACACTGCAGGCGAATCAGCCGCGTGTCGAGCACTTCCGCCAGGACCTTGGCGCTCTCGGTCTTGCCCACGCCGGCCGGCCCTTCGATAAGCAGCGGCTTCTCCAGGGCGAGCATGATCTGCAATGCGGTCGCGAACGCCTCGTCGACAATGAAGCCGTGGTCGCGAAAACGCGCGCGAATGGTGGGGGCATCCATCAGACAGTGGCCGTTCGATAGGGCGAGGGATCTTTGAGGAATTTCGCCCGGCAGCCGGCGCAGCAGAAGTAATAGGCGACTCCGTCAACGGTTGCCGTGTGGTCGGCGGTCGCGATCTCAACCTGCATTCCGCACACGGGATCGGTGGCGCTGGTTGTCGCCGGCGCCGCGGAAGGTTCAGCCCGCGGGGCCTCAACCGCTTTCGCGGGCACGCCGCCCGGATGCGACTGCACGATTTCGGCGATGATCGACAGCGCAACCTCGGAAGGCGTCCGAGCGCCCAGATCGATCCCTGCGGGAATGCGGATCGTCTCCACACCGGCTCCGGCGCTTTCCTTGAGAAGAGCCTGAACCGCCTGGCCGCGTTTGCGCGACGCGACCAGCCCGACATACGGCAGGCCGTATTTCAAAATCAACTCCAGCGCCTGCTCGTCATAGTGCCCCTGCGAGGCGACGACGGCCGCCCGGTCCGCGCCTGCGGCGCTGCCTTCTTTCAGAAACGTGTCGAGGCCGTCGAGCGGGACCACGCTCATGCCGCGCGACATGGCTTCCGGCTCGATATCGTGGACCTCGGAACGATTCACCACGCGCGCGACATCGTAATCCATGCTGCGAGCCAGCCGCGCCAGCGCTTCGGCAACCGGCGTGGCGCCCACGATGATGAGCCGTCGCGGCCGGAGGAAAGGTTCGACATAGACGTCGATAGCTCCTTCCGATGCACACGTCATCGGCACGACCACGCGCTCTGCGGTCGACTCCGCGATTTCGTTCGCGTCCGGGCGAATCGACACCAGACGTCCGCACCCGGCCTGCATCGCTTCGAGCGCCTGCTTCCGGATGATTTCGCGCGAGCATGCGCCGCCGATAAATCCTTCCATGCGGCCGTCGGCGAACACGATCGCACGGTCGCCAAGGCGAGCGGAAACGGGCGCGCGCCGCGCCACGACCGTGGCCACGGCAAACGGTTTTCCCGTTTGGCGCAGGGCCACGATCCGGTCGAAGAGGTCGGTGGCGTTCATGCGGTCAGTGCCTCAGCGTCCGGGTAACCGCCCGCGCAGGCGGGCTGCCCTGGTTTTTTGGGGGAAACGGTCCACATCGGCAGATGGATGCACATGGAAGGAATCTCTCGTGGAGCGCAACTCGTGCCCCTGTGTGCATGGCGCGTCAACCCGAGAGCTGCCGGCGTATATTGGCAAAGGCTTGTTCGATCATTTTCTTCGCCTGGGAGTCGAGCACGCGTCCGCCGACGGTCGCGACGGGCCCCCTGGCGACGGCCTGGCCGCTCCACTGCAAGAGCGTTGTGCCGTCACCCGCATCGACTACATCGGCGCCCGCCGTCAGATCCATGGCGCTACCAAATCCGCCGCCGGAGATCTTCACATCAATCCGATGGGCCGAGAGATCCGGCATGACCTCGAGTTTTATTTTGAATTTGCCGCGGACCGGCCCAACGGCTACCTGCACGACGGCGTCCACATGGGTCTGGTCCTGCACGTTGACTTCGACGACTTCCGGCAGGCAATGCGCCACCTTTTCCGGGTCCTGGACAAACGCCCAGACGGCGGCCGGACTGGCGGCGATCTTTTCCTCTCCGCTGTACTGGAGATTCATGACTGCTTCCTCCGCGCTTCCGCATCGCGAATGGCGCGCCACACTTTGTCGCGCGTCACGGGCATGTCGATGTGCCGGACGCCGAGCGGCGATAGCGCGTCAATCACGGCGTTGACGAAAGCCGCCGGGCTACCGACGTTCGGGCTTTCGCCGACGCCTTTCGCGCCGATCGGATGGTGCGGACTGGGAGTGACGGTCTTGGCCGTTTCCCAGTGCGGCGTTTCGAGCGAAGTCGGCACCAGGTAATCGGTGAAATTCGTGTTCAGGTTATTGCCCTCGGCGTCGTATTGGATCTCCTGCATGAACGCGATGGCGAACCCCTCGGTCAGGCCGCCATGAATCTGGCCTTCGACAACCATGGGGTTGATGATGGTGCCGCAATCGTCCACGGCCAGAAACTTTCGCACCTTCACCTCGCCGGTCTCGCGATCCACATCGACGACGGCCATGTAGGTCCCGTTGGGGAACGTCATATTCGGCGGGTCGTAGTAGTAGGTCGCTTCGAGGCCCGGTTCGTTCTCCGCCATGTTCGTATAGGCGGCGAAGGCCACCTGCTTCATCGTTACGCTCTTGGCCGGCACGCCCTTCACCTGGAACTTGTAGTCCTTCCACTCGACGTCGGCCTCGCCGACTTCGAGCAGATGCGCCGCCACTTTGCGCGCCTTCTCGCGAATGCGGCGGGCCGCCATGGCGATGGCGGCGCCGGCAACCGGCGTGCTGCGGCTCGCGTACGTGCCGAGGCCGTAAGGGGCGGTGTCCGTATCCCCCTCTTCCACCATGATGTTCTGCGGATCGAGCCCCAGCTCCTCGGCGACAATCTGCGCCCAGGTCGTTTCGTGGCCCTGCCCCTGCGACTTGGTGCCCGCGCGCACGATGCCCGCGCCGGTCGGGTGAATGCGGATCTCCGCGCTGTCGAACATCTTGATGCCCAGAATGTCGAAGTGCTTCGACGGTCCCGCGCCCACCACCTCCGTGAATGTCGAGATGCCAATGCCCATCAGTTCGCCCTTGGCCCGCTTGGCCGCCTGCTCCTTAAGCAGTTCCTTGTACCCGATCTTTTCGAGCGCCGTGTCGAGCGTTTTCTGATAATCGCCGCTGTCGTAGGTGAACCCCAGCGGCGACGGGTAGGGAAATTGCTCTTTGCGGACGAAGTTCTTGCGGCGCAGTTCCACCGGGTCCATCTGGAGTTCATCGGCGAGGATGTCCATGGCGCGCTCGATCGCGAAGCTGGCTTCGGTGACGCGGAACGAACAGCGATAGGCAATGCCCCCGGGCGCTTTGTTGGTGAAGTAGGCGTCCACTTCCGCGTGCGCAACGGGGATGTCGTAGCTCCCTGTAACCACCCCGAACATGCCGGCCGGATATTTGGTGGGATCGGCGGCCGCATCGAAGGCGCCATGATCGGCGGCCGTCGCCACGCGCAATGCCGTGAGGCGGCCCTCGGCCGTCGCGCCGAGTTCCACGTCCATGTGGTAGTCGCGCGCAAAGCCCGTGCTCGTCAGGTTCTCGGTCCGGGTCTCGATCCACTTGACCGGCCGCGCGAGCTTCAGCGCGCCGACGATGGCGCATACGTAGCCGGGGTACACGGGCACCTTGTTGCCGAAGCCCCCGCCGATGTCGGGCGAAATCACGTGAATCTTGTCTTCGGGGATGCCGGTGACGAGGGCCAACGCGGTGCGATAGACGTGCGGCGCCTGCGAAGTGACGTGGAATTGCAGCCGCCCCATGGCGTCGAACAGCGCCACGCAGCCGCACGGTTCCAGGGGAGCCGGATGGCAGCGCTGGAACCAGATCCGCTGGCGGATTCGCTTGGGGCTCGACTCGAGCGCCCGCGCGGTGCGGTCCCGGTCCCCGACTTCCCAATGATAAATATGATTCGTCTTCTGCTCGCGGTCGGGACGCAGGATGACCTTGTCTTCCTTGGCCGTGAACGGGTCCGCGACAACCGGCAGCGGCTTGTACTCGACCTCTACCGCCTCGGCGCCATCGGCCGCCGCCCCGCGCGTTTCGGCGAACACGGCGGCGACTTCCTGATACTGGAACAGGACCTTGCCGACGGCGAGCACCATCTGCTTGTCCAGGCCGTGAAATGTCGGCAACCACCCGAGCCCGGCGGCCACGAGGTCCTTGCCGGTAATCACCGCCTTGACGCCGGGCACTTTCATCGCTTCGCCGATGTCGATGGAGGGGATCTCGGCGTGTGGATACGCGCTTCGCACCAGCGCCATATACAGCATGCCGGGCAGGGAAATGTCGTCGACGTAGTGGCCCTTGCCCTGAATGAAGCGCGGGTCTTCCTTGCGCTTCATCGCGACCCCCAACGAGCCTACGGGCTGCGGTTCAGTGCTCATGGCTGCTCCTCGCCTTCCGCGTTACTTGGCGGCAACCGGTTGGCGCAACGCGCCGGCCGCCTGCTGCACGGCCTTCACAATGTTCTGATAGCCGGTGCACCGGCATAGGTTCCCGGCAAGACCCTCGCGAATGTCGTCCTCGGTCGGATTCGGGTTGTGTTGGAGCAGTACGTAGGAGGTCAGCAGCATCCCCGGTGTGCAGTAGCCGCACTGCAGGCCGTGTTGATCCCAAAACGCCTGCTGGAGTGGATGGAGCGTGGCGCCATTGGCAAGGCCTTCCACGGTGAGGATCTCGTGTCCATCGGCCTGCGCCGCGAACATCGTGCACGATTTGACGGCCCGGTCGCCATCTAGAACCACCACGCAACAGCCGCAACTGGAGGTGTCGCAGCCGACATGCGTGCCGGTGAGCCCGCAGCTTTCGCGCAGGAAGTAGGCGAGCAGGGTGCGCGGCTCGATTTCCCGCTCGTAGGAGACCCCGTTGACCTTGATATTGACTTTCATATTTGTACCCCCAGGCGCGCCAGGGCCTGACGCAAACCCCGCGCCACAAGCACGCCGGCCAGGTTCTTTTTGTATTCGACGCTGCCGCGCAGATCGGCCTGCGGCGAGCTGACGCGCGATGCCGCATCGGCGGCGGCGCGAATCATCTCCCGGTCCGGCTTCTGGCCCGCCAGCAGGCGTTCGGCCTGTTCGACGCGCACGGCGCGGGGCCCGGCGGCCGACAGTGCCACGCCCGCGCTGCGGATCGTGCCGTCTGCATTCAACGAGAGCTGCACGGCGGCAGCGGCGGTGGCGAAGTCGCCCACCTTGCGCTCGATTTTCTGGTAGGAACCGGCTGTGCGATCGTCGGGCATGGGGAAATGGACGGCCAGCGCCATCTCGCCCTCGGCGACGGCGGTGGCAAAGCTGTCGACCAGAAAATCGTTGATGGCCACGGTGCGTGGTCCCGACGTGCCGCGCACAAGGACTTCGGCGCGAGCGGCCAAAGCCGTCGCCGTCCAATCCCCGGACGGGTCGTTGTGACAGAGGCTGCCGACCACCGTGCCCATCTGCCGCACGACGGGATCGGCCACCACGCGCGAGACGTCATGCAGGAGGCTCCAGCGGCGCTCGCCGATCCAGGGCGCGCGCTCGATATCGCTATCGCGCGCCGTCGCCCCAATGGCCAGCACTTTGCCGTTTGGTCGAAGGTAGCTCAATTCGCCGACCCCGTTGATGTCGACCAGAACGGCGGGACGCGCCAGCCGGAACCGCATCGCGGGGATCAGGCTTTGCCCTCCCGCCAATACGCGGGCGTCGCCTCCATGCTGTTGCAAGAGAGAAAAAGCTTCGTCTACGGAGTGGGCCCGGAGGTACTCGAAGGTTGCGGGAATCACGGCGAACCTCCTGCCTTGACTGCGCTGGAACTGCTGTCGCCCGTCGGCGTCGCAGAGTGCGCTGCGGGTATAGGTCAACTCTACTACAACCGCGCGGAAGTAAGGTACAGTGGATTTATCCTCGATGGTAAGCGCGGTTATTCTTGCGGCGGGCTCCTCGACGCGGATGGGGCAGCCCAAGCTCCTGTTGCCGCTTGGCGACGAACCCATCGTGCGGCGAACCGCGCGCCAAGTCTGCGACGCCGGTTACGACGACGTGCTGGTCGTTCTGGGGCATGAGCCGGAAAGGGTGCGCGCAGCGCTCGATGGACTGCCGGTCCGTTTTGCGATGAACCCGCAGTACGAAACGGGTATGGGCAGCTCGTTCCGCACGGCCGTCGAGCACCTGGCTGACAGCGCGGCGGCCATGTTCGCGCTGGCCGACCAGCCCTTCCTGACGGCGCAGGAATACCGGGCCATTCTCGATGTCTATTTGCAACAGGCGCCGGCCGTCGTCCGGGTCCGCTACGGCGATGTAACGGCGCCCCCGCACCTGTTCAGCCGTGAACTGTTTCCGGAACTCGCCCGGCTCGAAGGCGGGGCCCGGCCCGTGCTCGAACGTCATCGCGACCGGACCGTTGTGATCCAGTTCCCGCCCGAACTGCTGCTGGATATCGACACGCCCGAGGACTATGAGCGGGCCAGGGAGCGGCTGTCTTCGGGCAGGTGAAGGCTGCCACGCGAGCCACTGAGGAAGCCCCCTTCGAATCCGCGCCGAAAGGCCAGGATTTCCGCGAGAATCGACACCGCGACCTCCTGGGGCGTTTCCGCGCCAAGGGAAAGCCCCACAGGACTTCGCACGCGCGAGAGCTTCGAAGCATTTGCCACGTAGCCCTGCTGTGCCAGGCCCGCGAGCAGCTTCTCGTAGCGCAAACGAGGCCCGAGCACGCCGATATAGGAGGCCTCCGATTCCAGGCTGAAACGAAGGCTCTCCTGATCGCGCTCGACATGATGGTTCATTACGAGCACGAAGCTTCCCGGCTGCAAATTCACCTTTTGCGCAAACTCGCTGAAATGCGCGCGCACCACTTCGGCGCCGGGAAAATGAACCGGGGTGAGAAATGTTTCGCGGACGTCGATGACCTTGACCGCGAACCCGAGTGTCCAGGCGAGTTGGGAGAGGGGCACGGCGTCATTTCCGGCGCCGAAAATCGCCAGTTCCGGCGGCCGGGTAGCGACCTCGAAGAATAGTTCCGCGCTCAAAACCTGCTCGGGACCGGACTGCTGGCGCGCGGCTCCCAGCCGCCCGACGGCGCGCGCGATAACCTCTTGCTCGATGGCGGGATCGGTCAAGCCCCCGAGGAACGCGTGAAGGCCCCGAACGATCATTCGTCCTGAGACGCCCGACAGGGGAGTGACGAGAACAGCCGCGTCTCCCCGTTCGAGGACCGTCAGCCACTCGTTCGCGATGGCATCATCCTCGACCCGCTCGATGCGGATGTCGACGGCGCCGGTGCAGCCGATGCCCAGTCCCCAGATCGAATTGTCGGCGAGGTCGTAACTCACGATGGCCGGCTCGCCTGTCTCGATGACGCGGGCGGCGGCGCCGGCCACCGCCGGTTCGAGACAGCCGCCCGACAGCGCGCATTCGTACGTCCCGTTCTGGCGTACGACC
>DATLRW010000069.1:0-10722 GCA_035534495.1 Candidatus Dormiibacterota bacterium
GGCCTGCGTCAGCTCCTGTCCCGATTCCTGCACCTTTCCCAGATGCTCGGTCAAGCGATTCAAAACCTCGTTCGAACCCCGAAGCTGGTCTGACATCTCTTTCTGGGCATCGACGGTAATCCGGCCGGTGTTGGCTACGCCCTGTTCCAGTTCGCGGCGCACTTCCGACAACTGTTGCGAAACCAGTTGGGTAATCTGCCCCATCTGTGCAGAGAATCCTTGCGCCTGGGCGGTTAGGAGGCGCTGCATCTCCTCACGCACCTCTTTCGCGTCGCTCGTGGGAGTGCCGCCCCTGAGCCATGCCCCGAGCACCGATGCAGCAAAAATTGCCACGACCACCACAACGACAACTGACACGACGCTCATGGTTGAAGTCCCTCCTCTTAGGCCGCTCATTTTAGACCCGGCGCCTGCTCTCTGTTGTTTCATTTGCGAACAGTTTACTTTGTAGATAACAGTGCCCGGCCTCCTGTCCCACTGTAAAATCGGAAGAGTACTGGAACTTTCATTCTCCACTCGGCCGGCGCCGTTGCCCCAAGTTCGCTCATTCAGGCCCGTGTCCCGGCCTGCCAGGTGAGAGCGGGGGGCCGGCTGTGGTACTCTCGCGGACCGGAAAGACTTTTGAGGGTGTGCCAGTGATTGTCTCGGCGATGATCTTTGCGGGCGTGACGATGATCGTGGGTATCTTGCTCGGTTTCCTGCTCGGCCAGGCCAGATCCCGCATGAGCTATGAAGAAGAGCTGCGAAAGGTCGAGCAGGCCCGGGCCTCGCTCGAAAGCCAACTCGCCCAGCTACGCGATGCCCTTCGGTTGAAATCCCAGGGGCAGTCGCCCGGCGCGAGTCCGGCGAAGGCTTCCGAATAGACCGATGAACCTTTCCGCCATGTTTCTCGTCGCCGGAGCGGCCCTTTTCGGCCTGCTGCTCGGTTACCTGCTGGCCTCCCTGCGCTTTCGTGGCGTCGAAACCGGTCGCGCCTCGATCGAGGGATCGGCGGCCGAATTGAGAAGTCAGGTCGAAAATCTCCGTTCGAGCCTTCAGGACCTGCAGTCACGGCTGGAGAGGGAAAAGGAGTTGCGGGCAACGGCGGAGACCTCCCTGCAAAAATCCGAGGAAAACCTGGGCGAACAGCGCAAATCGCTCGATCAGGCCAAGGCGGAGATGAAGGATGTTTTCCGGGCGCTGGCCTCGGAGGCGCTCTCGGCCACCACGCAGCAGTTCATCGAGCTGTCCCAGGCGCACCTGGAAGGCGAGCTCGAGCCCCGCAAAATTGCCATCGAGGGTCTGGTCCATCCGCTCGCGGAACGCTTAAAGGATCTGGAATCGCATCTCTCCCAATTGGAATCGGCGCGCCAGCTGGCCTATGGAGAACTGCTCAATCAGGTCCGGCAGCTTTCCGACGTCGGCCGCGATCTTCGCCAGGAAACGGGGACGCTCACCTCGGCGCTACGGCAGCCGCGCGTGCGCGGCGCCTGGGGCGAGCTGACGCTGCGCCGCGCCGTCGAACTGGCCGGCATGTCGCCCCATTGCGATTTTGAAGAGCAGGGAACCCTCACGGGGGAGGATGGCCGGCTGCGCCCGGACCTCATTGTCCACATGCCCGGCGGCCGGGATATCGTTGTGGACGCCAAGGTGCCGCTCAGCGCCTTCCTGAAGGCCTCCGAAGCCGATACCGATACGGAGCGCCAGGAGGCGATGCGCAGCCACGCTCGCCTGGTCCGCGAGCACATCCAGGGCCTGGGCTCGAAGGCCTACTGGAGTCAGTTCAAGAACGCCCCGGAACTGGTGATTTTGTTCATGCCCGGCGAATCGTTCTTCAGCGCCGCCCTCGAATGCGACCGCACGCTGATCGAGGACGCCCTCGAGCGCCGCGTCCTGCTTTCCAGTCCCACCACGCTGATCGCGATTCTGCGCTCGATCGCCTACGGCTGGCGCCAGCACCAGATGGAAGAAAATGCCGCGCGGATCAGCGCCCTGGGCAAGGAGCTCTACGACCGCATCGGGAAATTTGTCGAACACATCGCGGGCGTTCGCGATGGGCTGGAGCGGGCCGCAGCCGCCTATAACCGTTCGGTCGGGTCGTTCAATGACCGGCTGCTTCCCTCGGTGCGGCGGCTCGGTGAGCTGGGCGTCTCCGCCGATGCGGAGTTGCCGGCCCTCGATCCCACCGAGGTCGATCTTCGCTCCGCCCCGGATTCCGACGGCGCATCCGACGCGTCTAAAAATTGAATCGCAGCGCAAATTGGAACTGACGCGGATTGAAGGCCGCCATCGGCTGGCCCGCCGTGCAGGTGCCCCCGGCCGAGAGATCGCACATCTGGTTCACCGCGAGCACGTTGAACCGGTTCAGCAGATTGAAGCCTTCGGCGATGAATTCGAAATTCATCTTTTCGCCCAGATAGAATTTCTTGTCGATTCGCAGGTCGATATTGAAAGTATTCGGCGTCACGAAGCTGTTTCGTCCCAGGTTCCCGTCGCAGCCGTAGGGCCTGACCGAGACGGGAATCCCGGCCGCGCACACGGTCGGGGCGGCAAAGGCCACGTTCGGAATGTAGGGCGAGGTCACCGATCCCGACGTTCCCACCGGGACCGTCGAGGGCCGGTCCGTGTAGGAATTGAAATTCAGGTTGGTATCGGTTCCCGTCAGCACCGTGTAGGGGCGCCCTGAGCCGAACTCGATAATCGGAGCGGCCGATGTGTTCTCGAGCAGCCTCTTCAGAAAGCCTTTTTGCTTGCCGCTGTAAGGGCTGTCGAAGATCGCGCTCGTCACCCAACGCTGCCGCTGGTCGAAGGCCGAGTTGGCCCACTCCAGCTTCGCATTGCCGTTGTTCTGCGGTTGCTCGAAAATCGTCAGGTCGGTCGTATTGTCGCGCGCATGCGACCAGGTCCAGCTGGAAAGCAGCTCGAACCGGTCCGAGAAGCGCTTGGAGACCGTCACCGTCAATCCGTTGTACAGCGAGCCTCCGGTCGACTCTTGCTGGTTTACGTCGCCCCACGGCACCGGCGTTCCGTTTCCGGTGGGGAATCCGGCCGTCTGGGCCAGCGACACCAGTTGGGAATATCCGACCACGTCCGCGCCGCCATAGGATGGATTGGGTCCCGACGGGCGGAAATCGTTGAATGCCGCCGGCGTGCCGATGTATCCGAGCGCGGTTCCCGACGCGCAGTTGGCTGAGGCGAACCCCTGGGCCAACTCGCCGGGCGCGATCACCTGGTAGCTGCTTGTCGCCGAAGTGGAATTGCAACCGCCGCCGGAAATCAGCGGCACCTGGACTGCGAGCGGGCCGGAGGCTCCGAGCCCCGCGGCCGACGCGTTGGCGTAGTTCTGCGCCAGGAGCGTGGCATTGGCCTGGTTGATGTTTCGCGCCCGGTTCAGATGCAGCCCGCGCACGAAGGTGTAGGAGGCGCTGACCTTGAACCCGCCCGGGAACTCATGCTCGATCGCCAGACTCCCCTGTTCGCTGTACATGCTGACGAAATTCTTCGCCACCGGCAGCGTCGACGGCAAAATCGGCACCGGGAACCCGTCGCTGAGGAAATTCTGGTTGCTGAAGATCGACCCGGAAGCCGTCGGGTTGAACCGTTGCTGACCGCAAACGTAGCCGAAATTCGTCGGCAGGTTGGTTCCGCAGACAGCTGTGCCCGTGGCGGGGATCGTCGGAATGCCGCCCAAAACGCCCTGGAAGAGCGACGATGCGTTCAATACCTGATTCTGGATCTGGCTCGAGGGCGAAACGGCAACGCCGGTGGCGTTGCCGCCGGGAAACGCCATTTGCGTCGAAAGCACGCCATCGGCCGCGGCCGCATCGTAGATAACCGCCATCGGCGTCACGCCGTAATAGAGGCCGAATCCCGCCCGCACCACTGTCGTGCCGTGCCCGGTCGGATCCCAGGCCACGCCCAACCTCGGCGCGAAGTCCTTGTAATCGACGGGAATCCCTTCGACCACGTTCATCGCCGATTCGGCGGCCTGGGTGATATTGGTTTGATTGACGGTTATCGGCGGGCTGAAGCGCGGCGTGAACGCCACGTCGTATCGCACGCCGTAGTTCAGCGTCAGACGCGAGCTGAGCTGCCAGCTATCCTGCCAGAATCCGCCCAGCATCTTGTCGTCGAACGAATGGTCGGACTTCCCGAAGCCCTGGATGAACGACCCCGGCATCCCCAGGCCGTAGGTCTGCAAGGACGTGAAGGCCGGCAGCGCTTCTCCCGTCTGCTGGGCCAGTTGCGAAAGCGGCGCGTACGGCACGCTGCTCGCGTCCAGGGTCCCGAAATTGTAGGCGCCGCCGTAGTTCAGATCGAAAATCTGGTTTTGGCCCTTCGGCGTAGTGATTTGCACGAAGTTTGCGTCCACGCCGAATCGGATCGTGTGATGGCCGTGCACCCAGGTCATGTCGTCGGCGGCTTCGTACCGTCTCTCGAGGAAGTCCAGCGTCGAGAACGGTTCGCGCCCGAAATAGGCGTAGCCGGGGATGTTCACGCCCACGTTGCTCCCGCCGGTCAGCGGCGAGTTGTTGTAGCGATACCCGCGCCGGCTGTATTGGATCCGGATCTGGTTCAGCAGGGTGGTCGACAGCATCATCGTATGCTGCCCCTCGCCCATCTGGTCCTGGAAATGCTCGGCTGCCGCGCGCGTTCCGGCAACCTGCTGGAGGTTCTGGCCGGGGACGTTCTGCAGGATTCCGTCGCTGTAGGACGGCGTGATGGAGTACAGCACGAATGTCCGCTGCCTCTGGTTCCAGATATGATCGAGCCGGACCGATCCCGTCTCCCGATGCTCCTTCGTGGGATAGGTGCCCACGAGCGAGGAAAGCCCCAGATAGTCTTGTGGCAGCGGCACCACGTTTGACGACGGGCAGTTCGCCTCCGGGCAATAGACCGGCAGGGGAAAACTGTTCGGGCCATTGGCGGTATTGCCGTACAGGGCCGTCGTCGAGGCCGTTCCATACATGCTTTCCGCCTGCATCAGGAGCGTCCCTGTCTGGCTGTTGCAGCCGCCGGCCGACGTGAGCGCGTTCTGTGTGCCTGGACTATTGAAGAACGCGGCCTGCGGCGCCGTCATCAGTACGGGGCTCGACAGACAGGGAACCGTCTGCTGGCTCAGTCCGAAATTGCCGTTGCCGATGCTCGAAAAACCGGTCGCCGTGGCGCGCAGCATCTCGCCGGCAAGGAAGTAGAAGGTCTTGCCTTGCTGGAGGGCCCCGCCGATTGATCCGCCGGCCTGCACTCGCGTGGAGGGCTCTTTTACGGCGGAAAAGGGATCGCGCGCCTGAATGCGCGAATTCCGCAGATAGCCGTACACGTCGCCGTGCATCGTATTGGTGCCCGATTGGGAGGTGACGTTGATCACGCCGCCGATGGAGCGGCCGTATTCGGGCATGTAATTGTTTTCGATCACATGGAAATCCCGCACCGCCCCCTGCGACAGCGTCGATCGGATCGTGCCGGTCGTTTCGCCGATCGCATCGGCCCCGTCGAGCAGCACCTCGTTTCCGCGCGCCCGCTGCCCGTTGAAATCGAACCCGCTGGTCGGGATCGCGGCGGCCAGTGGCGTGGTGTCCCTTTTCACCGGCGACGCCAGCAGCGTGAACTGGAGATAGTCGCGGCGGTTGATGGGCAACTGGCGGATCTGGCGGCCGGTGATCGTCATCTCGCTCGAGCTGCGCGAAGTATCGATCGGGGCCGGCTCGCCCTTCACGATCTGCTCCTGCGTCGCGATTTGCAAGGCTACGTTGTAGACTTCCCGCCGGCCCACGCCGAGCGTCAGGGAGTGGTTCAGCAGCGTCGCGAACCCGTTGGCCAGAACGGTGAACTGATAGGCGCCCGGCTGCAGTCCCAGAAAGAAATAGCTGCCTTGCTTGTTGGTGGTCGTTTCCTTCGCGACCCCCGTCGCCTGTCTCACGATCCGAATCCGCGCGCCGGCCACCGCCAATCCCTTGGGGTTGGACACGCGGCCGGTCAGGATGGCCATGTCCATCTGTGCCGTCGCCGGCCGCGAGGCGGCCGCGATCATACACGCCGCCAGGATTGCCACACACGCCACACTGCGCACACGGTGCATGTATCCGTCTCCCTGTTTGTTCTCCGCCCGAATTTTTCCGGCCACCGACTTCTACCACCGACCGGCGCGCGTCGCCGTATCTTACTACCGGCTCGCGAGCACTGCCCCTCTGCCTGAGCCCTCGCGTTTCGTTGGGGAAGGGAAACGGCCCTCGGAGAGACGCCGGCCCTACCGGCTGCGGTTTGCGCCGCCCAGTTGCACCAGTTCGGTCGGCGCGGGGCCGGCGAAAGAATCCAGGTTCTGCGGGGCGCGCCAGTTGTCGATCGCGGCCACCTGCTGCACGCAGGATATCGTGCATCGCGGCGCGCACCCCTTCCGGGTGAAAAATTCCCGCCGCCTCATCTCGGCCGTGTACTGCTCGATCGGAATTCCCGGGTAGCCGCGCTGTTGTGAGCAGTAATGCACCAGCCCGTCCTCGCAGACGTAAAGGTACCGGCTGCCGGCCCGGCAGCGCCACTGGTGTTCGCGGCCCGCGGCGATATCGCTCTGGAACCCGTTGATGCGGGCGAACGAGCGTTTACCCAGCCGCATGATCTCCACGAAGATCTCCCGTTCCCGTTCGCCGAGCGGCTTCAATTGCCCGCTGCCGTCGTGCAGGATGCCCACCGTGCTGGTGAATCCCAACTGCACCGCCCGGCGCGCCACCGTCAGCGCGTCTTCCGGCTTCTTCACGCCGCTGCCGAGCACCGAATTGATGTTCACGTGGAACTCAGCCCGCTCGGCCAGCGATTGCAGTTTCTGATCCAGCACCTTCAGGCTCTTTTTCGAGACCTCGTCCGGCTGCACGTTGTCGATCGAAATCTGCAGGTATTCGAGGCCGGCCTGGTTCAGCCGCTCGATCCGCTCCCCGGTCAGCAAGTATCCGTTCGTGATCATCCCGGCGATCATCCCGCGCCGCCGGATGTGCCGGATCACCTCGTCCAGTTCGGGATGGAGCAGCGGCTCGCCGCCGGAAATCGTCACGATGCTGGTTCCAAACGAGGCCAGAAAATCCAGCCGGCTCTGGAGATCGCCCAGAGGCACCGGCGCCGAATGTTTATCGAACTCGTTGCAGTACGTGCAGGCCAGATTGCACCGCCGGATCGGGATGATATGCGCCAGGATGACGTGGTCGGTCGATAACGTCCCCTTCGCGACTTTTCCCCAGGTCCGCAGCGTGCGCGCGATCGCCAGCCGCCTGCCTCGCCATGTTTGGCTTCTCGGATTCATCCTTGTGACTAACCAGTGGCGCGGCGCCCGCCTTCCTGACGGACGGGTTCCCGCGGCCGCAACGGGCACTTCCCATCGGCCACTATGCTATCAGACTCGCCCCTCCCACCCCCCAACCTTTTCCCTCGGCCCGGCCTGTTCCGGCCTGTTCTGCGCCGGGCGAAGCGCTCCGGCCTGTCAATTACTTGAAAGTCGCAGAGATACGGCCGAGAAGCGGCGTAAGGAAGGAAGGCGATATGGGAAATCCCGTTACCGGCTTGATGTTTACTGGTTAATGAAGGGGCCGGTATGGTTTTGCCCCCGGTTGTGCGCCTATCCCCAGCCGGCGTCGATACTTTGTGCGAAGACCGGTAGTTTACTTTCAGTTAATCAATCGGTGTCCTAACCCCGCCCCTGCTGCTTGTCGCTCGCCCCGGCTCCCATTAGAATCTCGTCCCACGGGTGAATCGTCCTGTGCGTTTCTTTCGTCCTAAGCGGTTTCGGCAATTCCCCGACGCCTCGGGGGCATCCGAGCGGCGCGAGCAGGTCATCGCGACGGCGCGCGTGTTTCTCGCCGCAGGCGCCTTCTTCTACACCCGCCTGACCCCGATCCGGCCTATTCAGAACGAGGGGCCCGTCGTGGTGTTGCTGGCGGGCTATCTGCTTCTGAGTCTGGTGTTGTGGTTTACGCTGCGTTATAAGCCGACGACGGACTCCGCGGTCCGCATCGGCGCGCACGCCGCCGACCTGCTTTGCACGACGGCGCTCACCGTCCTCAGCCGCGGCCCGGAAAGTCCCTTCTTCCTGTTTTTCATTTTCGTGCTCCTGGCGGCCGCCTATCGGTGGGGATTCGGCGGGACGGTGCTCACGGCGGGAGCGGGAGTCGCGCTTCTGGCGGCGGAAGCCTACGCGCTCATTCCCCAAAGCATTCCGGCGCATCTTTCCCGCCATTGGGGAATCCCGATGGCGCAACCGTTCGAGTTCAGCCAGTTGGTGCTGCGTTGCGCCTATCTGTTGATGGTGGGCCTGCTGCTTGCCTATCTGGCCGAAGGGGAAAAGGCTCTGCAATCGGAAGCGGCCGCGACGGCCCAAATCGTCGGCAAGGCGCAGGTCGGAGAAGGGCTAAAGGCGACCCTCGAAGGCATGTTTGATGAACTGCTCGCTGCGTTTGGCGCCGCCCATGCCATTTTCAGCGCCGAGGATTTGGAAAACGGCCGAATGTACGTCTGGAATTTGCGCCGGTCCGGGCCCGATGGCCGGATCGCCATGGAAGTGCGCGAAGCCGAGCCAAAACAGCAGGGCGATTACCGTTTCCCGCCAGGAGCCGATGGCTGGTTTGCACGGGAAACCCGTGCGGGAACCTACCGGACCGCGGCTCTGATGCCGGAAGCTGTTCCCGCGGCGCCGCCGTCCAAGGGATTGCCGGAAGGATTCGCGGGTTACCGCACGGCCCTGGCTGTGCCGTTCCGGCTGGGAAAAGATTGGCAGGGCTGGGTTTGCCTGTTCGATCCGGGCAGCCTACTCGTCTGGAAAAATTGGAAAAAGCAGTTGCGCCTGCTGCGGCGCATTGTCGACGCCGCCGCGCCGGCGGCTTATAACGCTCACCTTCTCAGCCGAATGCGCTGGCAGATCGGGGCGCGCGAGCGGGCGCGCCTGGCTCGCGAGCTGCACGACGGGGCCATCCAATCGCTGGTTTCCGCCGAACTCCAAATGCACGCGCTGCGGCGTACCGGCGCAAGTCCGGCCGTTCAGGACAGCCCGCTCGATCCGGTGGAAGGGTTGATCCACGAGCAGGTGCTGAATCTTCGCGAGCTCATGGAGCAGATCCGGCCCATCGATCTCGACCCGCGCCGGCTCGCGGAATTCCTGGCCGAGCAGGTGGATAAGTTCCAGCGCGAAACGGGCATCGAGGCTACATTCACCACGGACGAATCTTCGCCTCGCCTGACCGGCCGGGCCTGCCGCGAACTGATTCGCATCGCGCAGGAGCTCCTGTTCAACGTTCGCCGCCATAGCGGCGCCAGGCGCGTCGAGATGCGGCTCAGCTCCCGGGATGGTTCTTGCCGGCTCGAAGTCGCCGACGACGGTTGCGGTTTCGATTTCGCCGGACGGTTGGACCAGGCTGCCCTGGATGCGGCGAGGAAAGGGCCGCGGGTGGTTCAGGAACGATTGCGCGCCCTCGGCGGTAAACTGGAGATAGAATCCAATCCCGGCAAAGGAGCCCGGCTCGAAATTCTGGTGCCGCAAAGAGAAGAATGAACAAAACTCCGACCCCCATCCGCATCCTGATCGCCGACGATCATCCCATATTTCGCCGCGGGCTCCGTGTTCTGCTCGAGGCGGAACCGGATTTCCAGATCGTCGGCGAGGCCGCCGACGGGACCGAGGTGCTGGAAATGGTTCCCCGGCTCCGGCCCGATGTCCTGCTGCTGGATTTGGCGATGCCTCATCTGGCCGGTATGGAGGCGCTGCGCGAGCTGGCCGGTTTTGCCCCTCCCGCCACTCAGACGATGCGAATCGTCATCCTCACCGTCGCCATCGAGAAAAAGCAGATCGTCGAGGCGCTGCAGCTCGGAGCGCACGGAATCGTCCTGAAGGACGCCGCCGCTCAGTTGCTCATCAAGGCCTTGCGTGAGGTCATCCTGGGCCAATATTGGGTGGGCCGCGAGTCCGTCACCGACATGGTTGCGTATCTCCGCCGCATCTCGTCTCCTGCGCCCGTCGGCCGGCCGGGCCTGCCTGCGCTGACCGCTCGCGAGCGGCAGATCCTTTCCGCGGTTGTGCAAGGATTGACGAACCGGGAGATCGCCGAAAAGCTCTCCATCAGCGAGGACACGGTGAAACATCACATGAGCCGCGTTTTCGACAAAGTTGGCGTGTCGCACCGGCTTGAACTGGCCATGTATGCCGTCAATCACGGGCTCATCCAAAACGAATAGCCCTGTCAACGGCTGCCACCGGCAGTTCACCCGAGGTTCGGTCCTTGCGGCCGTCCGTCCCATTTTCATGTCATGCTCGCGCCGCGGAACCTTTCAGGCCGATGACGGCGGAAAGCAACGCGGGGCATTTTTCGCTTTTTCTCCAGGATGACCAGGTTGTGCAATGCCGGGGAAACTGGAAGTCATTCATAATAAGGAGGCTTAGCGGGTCTTTGGCTCGAGATCGTAAGGTGCTCGCCGCCCGACACTCAATCCCCCGAAATTCAACCCCTCGTACATTCGAAGCAAAGCTTTCAGCCGAACAGGCTCGGGCCAGTTCCAGAACCGATGAAAATCTCGCCGGCCGATTCGCGCGGTTGCGTTGCCCCTCTCGATTTCGGAGGCCGTAAATCAACTGGCGCGGCTGCCGGTTTTTCAAAACGGAAAGCGGGGGTTGACTAAAAAGTGAGGATTCACATTCGGACATGCCGCCTGTCGAACTCTCTTGCAATATGGACCGGGAGTCGGGCATCTTAGTAGTTTGTGCAAAGGATTCGG
>DATLRW010000070.1:0-5488 GCA_035534495.1 Candidatus Dormiibacterota bacterium
GCCACAATCGAGGGCCGCGAGGCGATGGACCTGCTGGCGGTGAGCGATTCGCTGGTTCGCAAGAGCGTGTGGATTATCGGCGGCGACGGCTGGGCCTACGACATCGGCTTTGGCGGCCTCGACCACGTTCTCGCCTCGGGCCACAACGTGAACATCCTGGTGCTCGACACCGAGGTGTACTCGAATACCGGCGGCCAACGCTCGAAGGCGACCCCTCGCGGGGCGGTGGCGCGCTTTGCCTTCGCCGGCAAATCGACCCCGAAGAAGGACCTCGCCCTGATGGCCATGAGTTACGGCAACGTCTACGTGGCCCGCGTGGCCATGGGCGGCTCGGACACGCAAACGCTCAAGGCCATGACCGAGGCCGAAGCCTTCGACGGCCCCTCCCTGATCATCGCCTTCAGCCCCTGCATCGCGCACGGCTACGACCTCAAGTTTGGAATGCAGCAGCAGAAAATCGCCGTGCAATCGGGCTACTGGCCACTATTCCGCTACAATCCCGGCCTGATTGGCCAGGGGAAAAATCCTCTCCAGCTCGACTCGCGGCCGCCGACCGTTCCCCTGATGAAATACATGTCTAACGAGACGCGGTTTACGATGCTGGCGCGCAGCGAGCCGCAGATCGCCAGCAACCTGTTTCAACTGGCGCAGCACGACGTCGATTCCCGCTGGAAACTCTATGCGGCGCTCGCCTCGCTGCCGGGCGCGGACGCCGGCACGATTCCCGCATCTCCCCCCGCGTCGCCCCCCGCGTCGCCCGAAGGCGAAAAGGAGAAACGGTCATGATCGAACTTGGGTCGACCTACCTGGGCATCGTCCTGAAGAACCCGGTCGTGGTGTCCGCCTCGCCCTTGCAGAAAGAACTCGACAACATTCGCCGGATGGAAGACGCCGGGGCCGGCGCGATCGTCATGCATTCCCTCTTCGAAGAGCAGATCCGCCTGGAAGGCCGCGAACTCAATCGCTGGCTTGAGCAAGGCACCGAAAGCTACGCCGAGTCGCTTCGCTACCTCCCGGATATGGAAAATTACAATTTGGGGCCGGAGGGCTATCTCGAACACCTCGCCCGCGCCAAGAACACCGTCCACATCCCGATCATCGGCAGCCTGAACGGGATCTCCCGAGGCGGCTGGACCCACTACGCACACATGATGGAACAGGCGGGCGCCGACGCGATCGAACTGAATCTGTACGAAGTGCCGACCGACCCGAACGCCACCGGCGACGAAATCGAGCAGCGCTACTGCGATCTGGTTGCCCATGTGCGGGGATCGGTGCATGTTCCGCTGGCGGTGAAAATCGGCGCGTCGTTCAGCTCGATGTCCAACATGGCCCGGAAACTCGATCAGGCCGGCGCCAACGGCCTGGTGCTCTTCAACCGTTTTTATCAGCCGGATTTCGATCTCGAGGCGCTCGAAGTGGTACCGACGCTCAACCTGAGCCGTTCGGAGGAACTGCTCCCGCGCCTGAGCTGGGTCGCCATTCTCTACGGTCATATTCGGTCCGACATGGCCGTCACCGGCGGCGTGCACGCGGGCAGCGACGTTTTAAAATGCATGATGGCCGGGGCGCGCGTGGCGATGATGACCTCCGCCCTGCTCCACAACGGAATCGGCCATATCGCGCAGGTGCTGGCGCAGATGCAATCCTGGATGGAAGAACACGAATACGAATCCATACGCCAGATGCAAGGAAGCATGGCGCGTCGCTCGGTCCCCGACCCGGCGGCTTACGAGCGCGGCAACTACATGCAGGTGCTCAGCTCCTACGCCCTGAAGGGCAGCCGCTAGGCTGCAGCGGAAAATGCCGGGCGGCCGCTAGGCCGCAAAGAAAACTACCGGGCGGCAGTTAGGCCGCAGCGGAAAACAACCGGGCGGCCGCTGAGGCCTCGGCGAGAACAGCCGGGCGGCGGTGATGCTCCCGCGAGAAAACTTTGCCGCTCTGCCGGCCTGAAGAGAGACTGCCCGCTTCGCTCGGAATCACAACCCTTCCCTGCGCCACTGGTCCCGCAAATTGAGCTATTCTACAAACATGGAAACCGTTCCTGAACGCATTCCGATGCTCGAACGGGAAGAGGTTTCGCCCGAAGTCGGCGAAATCTACGATCTGCTGCTGGCGCAGCGCGGCGTGGTTCCCAACATGTTCAAGACGCTGGCGCACACGCCCGCGCTGGCCCTCGGCGTGGCTGCGTTCCTGAAACCGCTGATGGGCGACGGCGCGCTGGCCGGCTGGTACAAGGAGCTGGTCGCGACGCGCGTGGCGCTGCTGAACGATTGCGACTATTGAATGTCCGCACACTCTGCTTCGGCGAAGCAGAAGGGCGCAACCGATCCGCAAGTCGAGGCCGTGGGCGATTTCGAAAACGGACCGTTCACCGAGGCGGAAAAACTCGGCTTTCGCTACGCCGACCTTCTCCACCGTTCCCCGATGGAAATTGACGACGCCTTCTACTCGGCCGCGAAAAAGCTGTTCGACGACCGGCAGATCATCGAGCTGACCGCCGTCGCGGCCGCCTTTGAGTACTTCACCCGTTTCGTGGATGCCCTGCGGATTCCCACCACACCGCTCGCTCCGGCCCCATAATCCGTCCGCGCGGGGCGCGCGGAACCATCCATTCGAAATTCAACCCGAACGATGCTGCGATGGCCCTTCGTCGGCGGCGAGGAAGCGGATGAGAGCTTCGAGTTTTTCCGCCGCGGCGCCCGAATCGATCGATTGCGCGGCCACGGCCACACCTTCCCGGAAGCCTTCAGCCCGTCCGGCGGCCACGAGCGCGGCCGCGGCATTCGCCAGTACGGCATCGCGCGGCGGACCGGCCTGGCCCGCAAGAACATGCCGGATTATTTCGGCGTTCCGGGCCGCATCGCCGCCGGCCAGTTCCTCGAGCGGCGCGCGGCGCAGACCGAAATCCTCGGGCGTCACTTCGTAGGCGCGGACCTTTCCGGCGGCCAACTCGGCGACGAACGTGGCGCCGGAAAGCGAAATCTCGTCCAGGCCCTCGCGCCCGTGGACGACAAACGCGCGGCGCGCGCCCAGCTCGCCCAAGGCCTGCGCGACGCGCTCGGCAAAATCCGCCGAAAATACGCCGACCAGCTGCGCCGACGCGCCGGCCGGGTTGGTGAGCGGTCCGAGAAGATTGAAGACGGTTCGCAGACGCAGTTCGCGCCGGGCGCGCATGGCGTGTTTCATCGCCGGGTGAACGGCGGGGGCAAACAGAAATCCGATGCCGACCTGCTCGATGGCCCGGCCGGCCAGCTCGATCTCATGTTCGGGACGGACCCCGAGCGCTTCGAGGACGTCGGCGGAGCCGCAACGCGAGCTGATCGAGCGGTTGCCATGCTTGGCCACGCGCACGCCGGCCCCGGCAACGACCAGCGCCGCCGCCGTCGAGATGTTGAACGTGCCCGAGCGATCGCCGCCCGTGCCGCAGGTATCCACGATCGATTCGGCCGCCGGCCGGCGGCCGGGCGCAAACACCGGCCGTGCGTTTCGCCGCATGGCGCGGGCGAAGCCGACCAGTTCCGCCACGGTTTCACCCTTCACCCGGAGCGCGACGAGCAGACCGGCGATTTGGGCGTCGGTGGCGCCGCCGGCGAGAATCTGCTCCATGACGGCTTCGGCCTGGGCGGAATCGAGATCGCCTCCGCCGGCCAGATATTCCAGTGCGTCGCTGATCTGCATTTATTTTTTCTTTTTCTTTTTCTTTTTCTTTTCTTCTTCCCGGCGGCGTCTTGCCGCTCGGCGGCGTAACGAGTACACTGATGAATTCAATTTAGAATTTTAACATCGACCGGTTACCCATGAAGATTCACGAATATCAGGCCAAACAAATTCTCTCCCGTCACGGCGTTGCCATTCCTCGCGGGCAACTTGCCACCACACCCGACCAAGCCCGTACGGTCGCCGAGCGGCTCGGCACGTCCGTCGTTGTCGTCAAGGCCCAGATTCATGCCGGCGGCCGCGGCAAAGGCGGCGGCGTGAAGCTGGCCCGGTCGCCCGAAGAGGCCGAGCGCATCGCCAGCGAGATTCTCGGCAAGCGGCTCGTCACGCCGCAGACCGGTCCCGAAGGACAGCTCGTCCGCAAGGTGCTGGTCGAAGAAGGGCTGGAAATTCGCCGCGAAATCTACCTGGGATTGCTGGTGGATCGCGTGGCGGCCGCGCCGGTGCTGATGGCCAGCGCCGCGGGCGGAATGGAAATCGAGGAAGTCGCCAAGGAAAAGCCCGAATCCATCCTTCGCGAGAAGCTCTCGCCGGGTTTCGGCATGGAGCCATTCCGGGCGCGCAAGCTGGCCTTCGCCCTGGGCCTCGCGCCGGAACTGGTCGGCCAGGCCGTCAAGCTGCTGGCGGGGATGCAGCGCGCCTTCGTCGAAACCGATGCGTCGCTGGTCGAAATCAACCCCTGCATCGTCACCGCCGACGGGCGCCTGGTGGCGCTCGACGCCAAGATGAATTTCGACGACAACGCCCTCTACCGGCATCCGGAACTGGCCGAATTGCGCGACATCGACGAGGAAGCGCCGCTCGAAGTCGAAGCCTCCCGGTACAAGCTGAACTACATCAAGCTCGACGGCAACGTCGGCTGCATGGTCAACGGCGCCGGCCTCGCCATGGCCACGATGGACATCATCAAGCTTTCCGGCGGCAGCCCCGCCAATTTTCTGGACGTCGGCGGCGGCGCATCGGCCGAACAGGTGAAGAACGCCTTCCGCATCCTGACGAGCGATCCGAGCGTGCGGGCCGTTTTCATCAATATTTTCGGCGGCATTTTGCGCTGCGACGTTCTGGCGACCGGCGTCGTCAACGCGGCGCGCGAGCTGAACCTCCGCGTGCCGGTCGTCGTACGGATGGAAGGCACCAACGTCGAGCGGGGCCGCGAAATCCTTCGCGAATCGGGACTCAACTTTGCCGTCGCGGCGGACATGAAGGACGGCGCGGAAAAAGCGGTCAAGCTGGCCAGCGCGTAAGCCGCCTGCCGGCCCGGCGCCGGGATGCTTCATTCCTCGTCCAGGCAACCGGTTTCGCCGCGGCGCGCCCAGTACAGGAAATGAATTTAGGCAAACATTCCATTCGTTAGCGGACATCTTATGAGCGTTCTCATCGACAAAAATACGCGGGTCATCGTTCAGGGTTTCACCGGACGGGAAGGCACCTTTCACGCGCAGCAGATGATCGAATACGGGTCGGGCGTCGTCGGCGGCGTGACTCCCGGCAAGGGCGGCACGCAGCATCTCGAGCGCCCCGTATTCAACACCGTGGCCGAAGCGGTCCGCGAGACCGGCGCTACGGCATCGATCATTTTTGTGCCGCCGCCGTTCGCCGCCGATGCCGTTCTCGAAGCCATCGACAGCGACCTGCCGCTGGTTGTTTGCATCACCGAAGGCATCCCGACGCTCGACATGGTGCGCGTAAACGCCGCCTTGCGGGCCAGCCGCACCCGCCTGATCGGCCCCAACTGTCCCGGCATCATTTCGCCGGGCCAATGCAAAAT
>DATLRW010000071.1:0-53673 GCA_035534495.1 Candidatus Dormiibacterota bacterium
GAGTTGGGTCACACTGGACGGCCGCTCATCGTTACACACGCTGTGGCACCGGTCACATTCGTTTCTGTTGACGGCACACCCATAATACGAACATCGAGCCATGCGCCCCGTCAGGTCGGGCGCGGCAATGACTTCGCAGCAATCGTGCACGATGCAGCTGGGATGGTCCCCTGCCAATCCATCGTGAGGGTTGTGGTGGGTCACCATCTCCGCACATCCGCACTTCAACATCAAGATATCCATTAACCTAATTAAACCAGCCCCGCAGAATCCCGCAAGGGGAGTGGTGTGGATATCGCCGCGTTTCCCCCACCTCCAGATAGACGCAGAAAAGTGGGCGACTCTGTGTACGTAGCCGTGTACATAGACCACCGATGCCTACACCTAACATATTGATATACAATGGTTTAGTATGGTGGAGGCGGGGGGAGTCGAACCCCCGTCCGAAAAGCCTCGCCGTCAGAAGACTACATGCGTATCCGATTCCATTGGGTTCGCCGCCGGAGCTCAGAACCGGCAAGAAACCGCGACGACTAGCCCGATGTGTCTCACCGTTCGATTACGGGCCGAAACCGAACGGCCAGCCCGCTGTGCGACGCCTCATCCCAGGCCCACGGGCGAAGCCTGGGGAGACGGGCTAGCCTTTAGTTAGGCAGCCAAAGCCAATTGTGGATTGGCAGTTTTCTTTTTTCCACTCGATAGCGGTCAAGTGGAGACCGGCATGCCTTCTGATAGCTCGAACTTCCGTCGAGACCGTTTCGCCCCCTTGTACTATCTTTGATGATGCTACCCTGCCCCCGGAGTCAGGTCAATTCATACGCCTACAGCCCCATTGATTCTTGGAATTAACACTTGCCCTCGCGCCCCGAACGGCTAACACTGGAAGACAGGCCCTCAGGGAGGGTTCGGCCATTCGGGCAAGCTCCTTCGGCAGTTCCGGCACTTTCCAACGTCTCCCCATCATGACGCGCATGCTCGGGATGTGCGCGCTCGCGGCCGGTTTATCCGCCACGGCGCTGGGCGGCGCCGCCGGGCGCGGGGCGCCCGCTCGGGAATCCGCCCGGGAAAATGCCCAAAAACAGGCCCGCAAGCGCGTCGCCACCAGAAAACAGGCGTCCCCGAGAAAACCCGCCGCAGCGACGCCGGAACTCGAAATCCTCGCCCGGCGCCTGCGCGATCCAAGCCGCGCGGTCGCGGCACGCGCCTACGTCCGCCTGGTTGCGCTATCGCGCCATTGGCCCCGCGCCCGCCGAGACCGGGCGGCCCTGGCCCTGGGCTATTACGCATACCAACGCGAACGATACGCTCAGGCTCGCGCATGGTTCCGCGAGGCTCGCGGCGACCGCCTGCTCACCGGCTACGCGATCTATTGGGATGGTCTGGCCGCGGCCGCCGCGGGACAGGATGCCGACGCGATGGCGTTGCTCGGCCAGTTCCGGCAAAAATTTCCCGGATCGGTCGTGGACAAGCCGGCGCTCGAGGCCTATGCCGACGCCGCAATCGACGGCCAGGAGCCGGATCGCGCCTTGGCCGCTCTGCTCGCCTATCCGGGCGTCGAGCAGTATTCCGATCTGCTGGTCCGTCTGGCGCTGGCCAGGCAAAAGACCGGCGATTTGCAGGCCGCGGCGCTCGATTTCCAGCGCGTCTACGACCTGTTCCCGCTGAACGGCGCGGCCGGAACGGCCCGCAAAGGAATCGACCGGCTTCGCGCCGCCCTAGGCGACCAGTTTCCCGAAGCGCCGATTGCCGATCGCGTGGCGCGGGCGGAAACGCTCTTTGAAAACGGCCGGTGGACGGACGCGAAAGACACCTGGGAGGCGCTGCTCGATTCGCAGAGCGGCGTCGAAGGCCAGCGGGCCGCTCTGCGCGTCGCCGAATGCGATAGCCGCCTGACCGGCAAAGCGGGCGCGCTCGAGACGCTGACGCTCACCGATCCGGCGCTCGACGCCGAGCGCCAGCTGGCCCTATTCGATGTATACCGCGCGAGCGATAACGAAGACGGGATGCAGGCGACCGTGGACAAGGTGCTGCATCTCAGTTCGGCGGCCGCGCCGGACGAGGCGGGCGAACTGGCCGAACTGGCCAATCGGTCCCTCTATCGCATGGGGAATTACTACTGGGCAAATCTGAAGCGGGATCAGGCCGCCGCCTACTATCGCCGGTTCACCGCGCGCGAGACGACCGGGCCGGACGCGGCGACGGCGGACTGGCGAATCGCCTGGACCGCTTATCTCGAGAAGAGCGCCGATGCCACGCTGCTTCTCCGCAGCCATATCGAGAAATTCCCCGATTCACCCTACATTCCCGATGCCCTTTACTGGCTGGGCCGCCTGGCCGAGAACGCCAAAGATGTCTCTCTGGCACGCACCTATTACGACACGGCTTCTTCGCGCTTCGCGGAAACCTATTTTGGCCGGCTGGCAGGGCGGCGCGGGGCGCGGCTCGAAACAAAAAACGATCCGCCCGTTTCGCTGCCGCTGCTTTCCCGGATTCCGGCACTCGCGCCGTTCCACGCGCCGGGCGATTCCATTCCCCCGGATGTGCGCGCGCAATACGAGCGGGCCATGGCCCTGCGCTCGATCGCCTTCGACGAATCGGCGATGCTCGAACTCCGCAACGCCTATCAGGTTTCGCATGCGCCGCAGCTGCTCATCGAAGCCGCCAAGGCCGCCCAGCAGGCCAAGCACTATCTCACCGGCGCGGAGCTGATCCGCCAACTGGTGCCCGACCTCGAATCCCGGCCCATGGATTCGGTTCCGGCCTGGGTCTGGCGCATCGTCTATCCCCTGCCCATGCGCCCCCTCATCGATTACTATGCCGATCACTACCATTTCGATCCGATGCTGTACGCCTCGTTGATTCGCCAGGAGTCCGGGTTTCAACCGGACGCACTCAGCTCAGCCGGCGCGGTTGGCCTGGCCCAGCTCGAACCCTACACCGCGCGGAAATGGAGCCGTATACTCCACCTTTGGTATTCCTACAGGCGGCTGAGCGATCCGCGGTACAATCTGCGGGTTAGTGGCGCCTATTTCCAATCTCTGATCACGATGTTCGGAAGCGTACAAGAAGCTGTCGCCGCCTACAATGCCGGCGAGAGTCGCGTGGCGACTTGGCAGGCCGACCACCACTACGACGATGCCGCCGAATTCGTCGAATCGATTCCCTTCAGCCAGACGCGCCATTACGCGGAGGTCGTGCTGAACGGCGCGGCCATCTACCGCCGGCTCTACGAGGACCGCCGATGAGCGTTCCTCTCACCGGGCCCCGCGCCGGGCGGGCGCGCCATTCGACAAAGTCCCAGCGCCTGACGGAATCGGTAATCCGCGAAATGACGCGCCTGGCGCTCGATTGCGGCGCCATCAATCTCGCGCAGGGTTTCCCGGATTTCGCCGCTCCCGCCGAGCTCAAACGCGCCGCGCAGGAGGCGATCGAGGCCGACGTCAATCAGTACGCCATCACCTGGGGCGCCAAGCGGCTCCGCGACGCGATTGCCGATCGGGCCAGGCGCGCCCAGGGACTCGCCATCGATCCCGAGCGCGAAATCACGGTCTGCTGCGGCGCCACCGAGGCGATGGTGGCGGCGTTGCTGGCGGTGATCAATCCCGGCGACGAAGTGGTCATCTTCGAGCCGTTCTACGAAAACTATGGGCCCGACACGATCCTCTCGGGCGCCACGCCGCGTTTCGTCACGCTTCGCCCTCCCGATTGGAGCTTCGATCCCGAGGAACTGGCCGGCGCGTTTTCCCCCGCCACAAAAGCCGTCATCGTCAATACCCCGAACAACCCGACCGGCAAGGTATTCACGCGGGAGGAGCTCGAGCTCATTCGCGATCTCGCCGTCCGCTACGACGCCTTCGTGATCACAGACGAAATCTACGAGCACATCCTGTACGACGGCGCCCGCCACATCGCTCCCGCCACGATCGACGGCCTGCGCGAGAGGACGATCACCATCAACGGCCTTTCGAAAACCTACAGCGTCACCGGCTGGCGCGTCGGCTGGTGCATCGCCCCTCCGGAAACCACGACGGCGATCCGCAGGGTGCACGATTTTCTGACCGTCGGAGCCGCCGCGCCGCTTCAACAGGCCGGCGCCGTCGCCCTGGGCTTTCCCGAGAGCTACTACCAGAAACTCGCCGCCGCCTACGCCAAGAGGCGGGATATCGCGCTCGGCATGCTGGAGCGCGCCGGTTTCCGCTGTTTCCGGCCGCGCGGAACCTACTACATCATGACCGACATCTCCGCCTTCGGCTTTGCCGACGATGTCGCCTTTGCCCGTCATCTCGTTCAGGATGTGGGAGTTGCCGCTGTGCCCGGATCGAGTTTTTACAACGATCCCGCAAGCGGCAGCCGCCAGTTGCGCTTCGCCTTCTGCAAAACCGATCAGACGCTGCAGGCCGCCGCGGAGCGTCTCGGCAAGCTCCAGCGGCCCTAGCCCGGCCGGCACCCTCACGGCCGGGGCCCTCACGGTTTATTCAAACGTATTTCCAGGGAACGCGAGGGACGGACGACTCCGCAAATCCAAAAAATCTTCACCCTGCGGAGTCAAGAAATATCCATCGATGCGGACAGGCCGGCGTCCGATCCCACCCCCGAATTGCTAGGCGGGGTTACTCAATATTGCCGGTAACGGAACAGGCACCCGGTACGTCTGATAGTGAGGACAGAGAGCGAGGGTTGTGTATGCGCTGGGTGGGCCCGCGGTGAAGACTCGCCACTTTCGTGGTGAAGCGAGCCGGTGCGCAACCTTATTTTCGCTGATGTCAAATTGGCCAGGGAGTGTGCCCCTTGCCACCCGAAAACTAGGGGTCGGGAGTCGGATTCGAGTGTTCAAGATTTTCTCAGCGCTTTCCCTTTCGCTTTTGTTGTTCGTTCTGGCCGGTTGCACCGAACGAGCCGCACCACCCCCGCCAAACGCCGCCGGAGTGCCGGTCCTTGTGGCCAAGGCCACGCGCGAGGCGATTCCGGTCGAACTGAACGCCATCGGCACAGGGCAAGCCTACAAGACTGTTTCCGTGGAATCGCAAGTGGCGGGAATCGTCAAGGACGTTCATTACCAGCCGGGGCAGTTTGTCGGCAAGGGGACCCTCCTGGTCACGCTCGACAACCGCCCGTTTCTGGCCGCGCTCGCCCAAGCGCAGGCGGCGCTCGCCCGGGACCAGGCGCAATCGCAGCTCCAGCAGGCCCAGCTCCATCGATACGATCAACTCCTTAAGGCCGGCATTGTTCCCCAGGAGCAGTACGACGAATACCTGGCGACATCGACGGCCGCCAAGGCCACCGTTCGCTCCGATGACGCCGCGATTCAAACGGCGAAAATTCAGCTCTCCTACTGCTCGATCTACGCCCCCATCAGCGGCGTGGTCGGGGCGCAACTGGTCTATCCCGGCGCGACGGTGAAGGCGAACGATGTGCCCGTTCTCGCGGTCATCAACCAGGTTTCGCCGATCTACGTCACATTTTCCGTTCCCCAGCAGTACCTGGAGTCGACCAAGGCGTTCATGGCGCGCGCGCGCCTGCCCGTTCAGGCAACCCCGCCGGGCGACTCGAAACCGGAGACCGGGGTCCTGACCTTCGTCAACAACGCCGTCGATACCAACACCGGCACGATCGAGCTGATGGCGACTTTCCCGAACGCCGACCACCGTCTCTGGCCCGGCCAGTTCTCGAACGTCGTCCTTCGCCTGTCCGAACAGGAAAACGCGCTGGTCGTGCCGTCGCAGGCCGTCGAGAACGGCCAGCAGGGCGAATACGTTTACATCGTGAAACCGGATATGACGGTCGCGGCCCGGCTGGTGAAAACCGGGCGAAGCGTGAATAACATCACCGAAATCCTCGAGGGGCTGAGCGCGGGGGAAACCGTGGTCACGGATGGGCAGATGCGCCTAGCCCCCGGCATCAAGGTCTATTTTGCCAAGGGGCTCTGACGGTATAGATTTCGCATGAACACGGAACTCTTTATTCGCCGTCCGGTGATGACCAGCCTCCTGATGCTGGCCATCCTGGTTTTCGGCATTCTGGGCTACCGCTATCTGGCCGTCAGCGATCTGCCCAACGTCGATTTTCCGACGATCCAGGTGTCCGCCAACCTGCCCGGCGCGAGCCCGGAGACAATGGGCTCGGCCGTCGCGACCCCGATCGAAAAGCAGTTCACGACCATCGCCGGCCTGGATCAGATGACCTCGACCAGTTCGCTCGGCTCGACCCAGATCACCCTGCAGTTCTCGCTGAGCCGGGATATTAATGCGGCGGCCCTTGACGTTCAGTCGGCCATTTCCGCCGCCACCAACCAACTGCCACGCGGCATGCCGAGCCCTCCCACGTTTCGGAAGGTCAATCCAGCCGATTCGCCCGTCCTGATCCTGGGCCTCACTTCCCCCACGCTTCCGCTCTACACCGTGGACGAGTATGGGGAAACGCTGCTCGGCGAGCAGATTTCGATGGTGCAGGGCGTCGCTCAGGTGCAGGTCTACGGGTCGGTGCCGTATGCCGTGCGTGTCCAGGTGAATCCCGAGGAACTGGCGAGCCGGCAGATCGGCATCGATGAAGTTGGCAGCGCCATTCAAAACGCCAATGTCAACTTGCCGATGGGGACACTCTACGGAGCGAACACCGCCTACAACCTACAGTCGAACGGTCAACTCACCGATGCAGCCCTATTTCGCCCTCTGATTATTGCCTATCGGAACGGCGCGCCGGTCCGTCTCGACCAGGTCGCCAAGGTCAGCGACAGCGTTATCGACACCAACATCGCCAACTGGGTCAACGACGTACCGGGCGTTATATTGGCCATTCAACGCCAGCCCGGCGCCAACACCATCGACGTCGTCGATAGTGTCCGTAAACTCTTCCCGCGGTTCCGGGCGATCATGCCGCCATCGATGATCATGACGGTGGAATACGACCGCTCGATCTCGATCCGCCAATCGGTCAGCGACGTCAAATTCACCTTGCTGCTGGCCATCTGCCTGGTCGTTCTGGTCATCTTCCTCTTCCTGCGAAACATCTCGGCCACGCTGATCCCCAGCCTCGCGCTGCCCATGGCCATCATGGGCACGTTCGCCGTGATGTACGTGCTGGGCTATACGATCGACAATCTCTCGCTGCTCGCGCTGACCTTGTCGGTGGGTTTCGTCGTCGACGACGCCATCGTCATGCTTGAAAACATCGTGCGCCACATGGAGATGGGCAAGAGCGCGATCGAAGCCTCGCTCGAGGGCTCGAAGGAGATCGGCTTCACCATCCTTTCGATGACCCTGGCTCTGGCCGCCGTGTTTCTGCCGGTGTTTTTCATGGGCGGAATCCTGGGCCGGCTGTTGCATGAATTCGCGGTCGTCATCATCTCCGCCGTTCTAGTTTCCGGGGTGGTTTCGCTCACGCTCACGCCGATGCTGTGCAGCCGCTATCTGCGCCCCGATCACGAGAAGCGGCACGGCTGGATATACCGCAAACTGGAAGGTGTTCTGGATATTTCGCTTCGCGGGTACGGGGTCAGCCTGCGATGGGCGATGCGGCATCGCGCGCTGGTGATGCTCTTCGGGCTTCTTGTGCTGGTGGGCACTGCCTGGGAATTCTGGGTGATCCCCAAGGGCTTCCTTCCCGAAGAAGACATCTCTTCGCTTCATGTGAGCACCGAGGCCAAACAGGGCATTTCATTCGACGCGATGAAGGCGCACCAGGAAGCCTTGAATCGGATTATCCTCGCCGACCCGAACGTCATCCAGTTCCACTCCGGCATCAGCGACTCCGGTGGAACCGGCCTGAACAACGGCAATATGGCCGTCCATTTGAAGGACCCTTCCGACCGTCCCTGGACCGACAACCCCGAATACGATCGTCTGGTGGCGAAATACGGACACACCGCCGTACTGGGATTCCTCGTTCACGCCGCCCGCCCGCTCTTCGAGCGCCACATGACCATCCAGGACATCATCGCCGAGCTGCAAGTCAAGCTCGCCGCCGTGCCCGGCATTCGCGTTTTCTTGCAGAATCCCCCCGCCATCCAAATCGGCGGGCGCCCCAGCAAGAGCCAGTATCAATACACGCTGCTCAGCCCGGACACCACCGACCTCTACAAGTACGCGGCGATCCTCGAAGCCAGAATGAAGAAATTACCCGGCCTGGCGAACGTAACGACCGACCTGCAAAACCAAAATCCGCAGGCCAACGTCGTCGTCGACCGCGACAAGGCTTCCGCCCTCGGCGTCACGCCGCAACAGGTGGAAACGGCCCTCTACGCCGCCTACGGTCAGGATCAGGTCTCTCCCATTTACACGCCCAACAACGAATACTGGGTCGTTTTGCAGGTTCAACCGAAATATCAAAGCGATCCCGCCACGCTCTCCTACCTCTACATCCGTTCCTCCTCGGGCCAGCTGGTTCCCCTGAGCGCCGTCTCGAAATTCACCACCAGCTATGGTCCGCTCACCGTCAACCACACCGGCCAGCTCCCTTCGGTGACCATCTCCTTCGACCTGGCGCCCGGCGTTGCCCTAGGCCAGGCCGTGGCCGAGGTGCAGAAACTCGCCCTCGCGGTGCTGCCCGATACGATCACCGGCAGCTTCCAGGGCACGGCGCAGGCGTTCCAGCAGTCCCTGACCGGGCTGGGCCTATTGCTGGTGATGGCGGTGCTGGTGATTTATCTGGTTCTGGGCATTCTCTACGAGAGCTACATCCATCCCATCACGATCCTCACCGGCCTGCCGGCGGCGACCTTTGGTGGGCTTCTCACGCTGTCCCTGTTTCACATGCAGCTGGACCTTTTCGGCTTCGTCGGCCTGATCATGCTGATCGGGATCGTGAAGAAGAACGCGATCATGATGGTCGATTTCGCGGTGGTGCTCGAGCACAGCGGTTACAGCGCCAGCGAATCGGCTTACCAGGGCTGCATGATTCGCTTCCGGCCGATCATGATGACCACGGCGGCCGCGATCATGGGCACGCTGCCCATCGCCATCGGATTCGGAGCGGGCGCCGACGAGCGCCGCCCGCTGGGCGTCTGCGTGGTGGGCGGGCTGGTTTTCGCGCAGATCGTTACGCTGTATTTGACGCCGGTCTTCTACACCTACATGGACGGTTTCATGAAGTGGCGCAGGCACGGCCCGACGAAAGAGGCGGTTGCGGCGGGGCCTATCGCGGGACACCCGGAGCCGCTGCTGGCGCCAGACGCCAAGCGCCTCGCCGAGCACTAACCTCGGACTCGCCGGGCACTCACCGCGCATTTCGTCCGAAGGAACCGGGGAAAAACCGAAGGGATCCGGGAAAAGATTGGTGGAGCCGATGGGATTCGAACCCACGACCTCCTCGATGCCATCGAGGCGCGCTCCCAACTGCGCCACGGCCCCACCGAGGCATTCAGTTCCTTATAACACCCGCTTCTGACAACGTCAAAGAGCCCGGCGCGCTGGTAGTGGTGTCATTTGGTTGAACGGTGGTGGCGGCCTAGCGAGAGAAGGCCGCCAGTGACTCACTCCTTTGTCTCCTTAGCTTCGAGACCGTCAAATAGGGGGAGGTGCTTGTATTTCGGGAGTGCGCGGTCAACCATCGGCTTGAACTGGTCCCATGTATCAGACGCCTTCATTAGAGCCGTTACTGCTGAGAGGTGCTGCTGCAACTTGGGGTGGCCAAAATCATCAGTCAATCGGCGGTGAAGATGTGTTTTTAATCTACCCTTGTCGTCACGCGGCGTCAGTCTCCGAAGCTCGTCGAGAACTCCAGGGGCAAGGCGCGAGTAAACCAGATCATTTGTCAGAACCCCGATGTATTGCGGCCTCTTGACATCCTCTCGGTATGGAATGTCCCGCAACCGGAACATTTCTTTGTAAAAGTCTGTCGGGAAGGTCCGCACCCACGGCCGCAGTTCCCTCGCAATAAACGCCTCAAGGATTTTTGCAAGGGCATCCCTCGCCCGTTCGTCTTGGTAGCCTGTGGCCTCGTCTACCAGGGCAATGATTCCGACATGGGCCAACCCGCGAATCAGCAGGCGTGCTTGCCTCGCGACGTGCTTTTGACCCTCGGCTAGAGCCCCGGCTTCGTCGGCATCTATGAACACGTCACAGACCCTGGGAAGCAGTTCAGCGGGGTACCCGAAGGCTATCATCCCCCGAACCGTCCGAAATTCTACCTGGCTCGACGTCACTTCCAGCTCCTTGGATATGAACGGCTTTAGGTTCTTAGCCGTTAGGAACGCAGGCATATTGACGTCAGCATCGTAGTACTTTCGTCCTTTAGCTTGCCTCGCTCTTCCCAGAGCTTTCATGAAGCCGCTTTGCGTTAAAACGCGCTGGCCGTTTTCCAAGACAGCGCAGGGGATCACCACGTCCCCGACGCGAAGCACGCCTTCATGCGTGGCCTTCGGTAGGGGAGTTTTCCCTTCCTTGGCCCAACGGGCCTCAACCGCTGCCCGTGCGCTTTCGCTGCGCTGTGCAGGGGTCAACTTTTTAGCCCGTGCTAGACCGCCTTTTGAGGCCCCCAAGGCGGATAAGGCTTTGGCTCCCTCGCTGGCATCCGGCTTGTCGTTTTCCATGTTCCTTGCACCTCTCGTTTTACAGCATATACCTGCTCGGGAACGAATGTAAAATTTTTTTGACTTCGTACTCGTGCACGTATATAAACGTAGGCGCAAACAAAAGGCCCCGCTCCAGCAGCGAACTGGAAGCGGGGCCAAATCCAGCAAGCGGGGTTAGCCGCGTGCCGAACCGTAAACAGCATTCTCGGCTTGCCCCGCAGAAAAGGCAAGCCGAAATGAACGTCCTACCGATTGAGAAACAAGCCCAAATCCTGAATGCCTTGGTGGAAGGCTGCTCTGTACGCTCTACGGCCCGTCTGGTGGGCGTCGAGCACAAAACCGTTCTGTGCGCGTGCTTCTGCGAGCAGGGGAACGCTGCCAGAGGCTCCTAGACGAACGGATGCGGAATATCCGTTCCAGGTTCATTCAGGTTGACGAGATGCACGGATTCGTCCAAGTGCGGCAGAAAAACCTGAATCCGGGTCGACACGATGAAGCCACGATGGGCGAGCAACATGTTTTCGTCGCCATGGATTCGGAAACGAAACTGATTCGCTCGTTTCTGGTGGGCAAGAGGAACGCAGCAAACTGCTATTGGCTTATGAAGGACCTGGAATCCCGGCTTGCCGACCGTGTGCAGCTTACGACCGATGGTTTTAAGCCCTACGTGGACGCGGTTGACGGCACGTTCGGGAGCAACGTCGATTACGCGATGCTGGTCAAGGTCTGCAAGGGAGACGAAGAGAACCGGGAGCGCTACAGCCCCTCGGAGATTGTCGAGGCGATAAAACCCGTTTTCGATACGGCCCTCGACTGGGTGAGATATGCACCGAACTGCTGGATTCTTTGGACAACTACTGACATAGACGGGTGGTATAGAAGGATCAAACCGCACCTAGGTGCCAGCGACCAAGTTCTGACCTGCGAAGTGAATCTCGCCAATAGACAGGGTTGGGTAAAACCCGTGATCTGGAACTGGATAACCAGGCCGCGCTAGCTTCCAGTTCAAATGACACCACTACCGGCGCGCTGGCGTGTGAGCTAGGCCTGTGAGCTAGGCTTGTTTGCCAGGCTTGCTAAATGCGCGTTTCAGCTGCGAATCAGATTCAGGAAGTTGCTCGGGCGGTCGGCGATAAAGTCAGGAAAGACGGTTGAAAAATCGGCAATGCCCATGTGCGAGCGAAGAATTTCGCCGAGCACCGTGCGGTAATCCGTGGTGACCTTGAGGTCGCGGTCCTGGTTGAGCTGCTCGGGCGCAAGGCCCGGCCAGCGGCCGTAGACTTTTCCGCCTTTCACCGCGCCGCCCATCACAAACATGTAATTCCCATGGCCGTGATCGGTGCCGCGATTGCCGTTTTCGTGCGCCGTGCGGCCGAATTCCGACATACTGACGAACACCACGTTTTCGATCCGGGGACCGAGGTCGCTGGCAAAGGCTGAAAGCCCGTGGCCCAGATCCGTCAGCAGGTTGCCCATGCGGCCCTGGACCGCTCCTTCGTTGACATGATGGTCCCAACCGCCGCTATCGAGAAATGCGGCTTCCATGCCGACATCGGCCTTGATGAGCTGAGCGATCTCCCGCAGGCCGTGCCCGAAGTGGCTGCTCGGATACACAGCCCCGTTTGCCGGCTGATATTTTTGCGGATCGAGCTTGCCGAGCGTATTGACCGCCTCGAATGTCTCCTGGCCCACCCCGCGCATCACCTTGTCCACGGTGTTCGCGTACATGGCCTCGAAATTCGTCTCCACAAGCCGTGGAGATCCGAAGAACTTGAATTGGCGCAGGTCGGGCACGGCGATGGCCGGGGCCTGCCCGCGCAGGGTGAGCGGAAGGTTCGGGCTGGCGGCGATGGCCCGCAGGGTGGAGGGGCGGGGTTCGCGTTCCTGCTGCAGCGCGCGATTCAGCCAGCCGTCCACGGTCGATTTCACGCCGGGCGTGCCGGCTTCCATGTAGTCCTGTGCGTCGAAATGAGAGCGCGAGGGATCGGGCGAGCCGGTCGCGTGGACCACAGCCAGCAAGCCCTGCCGGTAGAGCGGCTCGATCGGGGCCAGATTCGGATGGAGGCCGAAGAAGCCGTCGAGATCGATGGCCGCCCCTCGCGCCCCGTCGCCGCCGCCCTGGCCGGGGCGAGGAATTGCAATCGTGGGCCGCATCGAATAGTAATTCCGCTCGGCATAGGGAACGACCACGTTCAGCCCGTCCACGGCGCCGCGCTGAAAGAGCACGACCATGACCCGTTTCCCCGTTCCCGTCGACGCAGCCATGGCGTTGCGCAAGAACATGGGCATGGCCGTCATCCCGAAAATGGCGATTCCGGTGTTTTTCAGGAAAACGCGCCGCGTGATGGTCATGTCAGGTTCCTCCGCTCGTGAAACCACCTACGTCAATGCCGTTGAAATTCGGGCGAGCCAAGCACCAGGCCCAAAATCAGGCCTTCATTGACATGCCGAACCGGGTCATCGAGTTTCGCTTCCAGGATTTGCGGATCGGCGAGCCGCTTTTCGAGGGTATTGCGCGTCCCTGCCGTCACCTGGTTATCGAGAACGGCGGCGAAGGCCTCCTGGAGCGCCTGCCGCGCATTGCCTGTGGCGCCGGGCGAAAAGAGCTGCGCGAGATCGACATCCGTGCCGGGCATGTGATCGGTTCCGAGAGCGATCGCGAAGTTCATGCGGTCGAGCAACGCGCCCGTCGATACCCAGTTCTGGGCCGTATCGGGATAGCCGTTGGGCGGCTCGCACAGGTAGAGCGGCTCGCCCATTCGCCCGACCCACTGCGCGAGCGGCAGCGCGATTCGGACGTCGGCCCCGGTGGCCCGCACGGCGCTCACGACCAGATCGAACGGGGTCTTCACCTTGGCCCGATACGCCTGGCGCGACCAGAACTCGGGCGAATAGATCATCGTTCGCATCACCCGGCGGATGTCGCCACGCGATTTCAGAAATTCCTTCGCCATGCGGTCGACCAGCGGCTCGGGCGGCTGGTCCATGACGAAATGGCGGGCGAGCTCGAAGCAGATGAAATGGGCCGTGCGAGGATCGCCGGCCAGATTGTGAAGCATCTGCTCGCCGTCCTTGATTCCGCCGGCATGGATCTTGTAGCCCAACACCCTTTTCGGGCCGGGGGTATGGAAGCTGGCGTCGAAGGCGAATGCAGGATCGCGGCGGGGTTGGCGAATCGTCCAGCCGGTGAAGACCTTCGCCATCGCAATCACGTCGGCCTGCGTGTAATGGACGCCGATCGTGTGCAGTTCCATCAGTTCGCGGCCATAGTTTTCATTCAGGCCCCGCTCCACGTTTTTTTTCGCCGCGGGTCGCGCCGGCTGCCGGCGTTGCTGCTGGCGGGCCATCCGCTGCTGGCAGCGCAGAACGCGGACCGGATTCGCAAACGGACCGAGGAACTCGCAGCCGCCCATCATCATCGCCTGCCGGCGGCGGGCGATGACCTCCTCGCGGTGCAGCGCGAAAGCGCCCGGATCGACGCTCAGCCAGTTGTCCAGGAAGAAGAGCATCGCGGGGCTCCTGGCGGTAGCCTCGAGCAGGTCCTCGAACTTCCCCATCGCGTGCGGACGAATGACGTTGCGCTCATAGGATGGCAGGTACCAGAGATCGACCCCTTTTCGCGCGTAGACGTTGAAATGGTTGAACCAGAAATCGTCCAGGCGCTCCTGCAGCTGGCGGCGGCTGTAGATGGCGCGAAGCATCTTCGCCATGGAGAGCTGGGCGAGGATCTCCTGCGGCGTGCCGTCGACGCGGATGAGCCCGGCCCGCGCCGGATTGAACCGGCCCGAAGCGCGAAGATCGGCGATCTGCTGCCGCACCTTCTGCCGGCGCTCCGCCTGCAGTTCCTCGAGCGAGATGCCCTCGCGCTTGGCCTGCGCCTGGGGAAACTCGAACCGGGAAAGCAACTCGGAGGAAGGCATCTGCAGGGTCGTCAAATCACCCAGTCGCCGCTCAAGGACGGAATCATCAATCGATGCCGGATCGAGCTGCCGGTCGATCCATTTCGCCAGGCCCATTTTTTCGATTCGCTGCACGTCGCCCGGGCTCGGGCCGAAGGCCAGCCGGTCCAGGGCGTGAAGGGTGGCTTCCTCTTCGGAAAGTTCGGTGATCGGGAGATTGCCCTTGAACGAACGAGGCAGATGGAATTCCCTGGCCGGCCTCTCCGGCGTTTTCGCAGCCGGCTCGGGCAGAGCAGGCGACGGTACCGGCCCGGCAGCCGGAGCTGCCACCGCTAGCCCCACCGCTAACCCCACCACCAACCAAAGCCCGGCGGCGGCCAAGGCCAGGGCGGCTATCGGCGAGGAAATATCCCCGAGTGAATAAACTGCGGCTGGCCTTCCCTTCCCCAACGCCATTCGGATACCCCTGTCATTCACTCCGCCGGCCTGAAATTCCTACTCATATAGAACCCCGTTCCGAGCTTCCAGTTGCGCGATTTCATCAGGGGCAATCATGAAGGTAAATGCGGGGGGCGCAAAGCCAAAACCGGTTTCCCGGCCGCCCGGCGGCTGGAGGGGTCATATGAGGGGAACGCTTCCGGCTCTATTCGGCTTCGGCGGCTCGGAAGGCATCGAGGGTCCAGACGTCCTGAACCTCGTCGTGCCGGAGAATGTAGAGGTTTCGATCCATTGCGCGAACGCGGAAGTAGATCGCATCCGGCTCGTACCACTGGTCCTCAATGGAGACGATCTCAAACGTTTTACCGCGAATCTTGAACCGATTCGGGCGCTGGTCGGCGCGGTGGCCTGCGTAACATTCGACCTGGATGGAGGGCACGAACCGAGTGTACGACGCGAGAGCGTCCCCGGGCGAAGATCCACGAGCCGGGTTATCCGGAGGGTTACGAGGACAGAAAGGCGAAGCCAGGGAGGGAGAACGCATAGTACCTGCATCCCTCCGGGGGATGGCCGCGCTTTTATTTCAGGATTTCAGGGCTTCGATTTCAGGCTTTCGCCGCGGTGGCCCGTGAGGCGGATTGCGCGGACGATCCGGAACTGTGCGGCTCGTCGGCATTCCCGCTCGCGGAAACGGCATTGTAGGCGGCGCCGATCATCACCACCAACGCGACGAAATACATCCAGACCAGCAGGCCGATGACGGCCGCCATGCCGCCGTAAATCAGGTTGTAGTGCATGTGGCGCACATAGAGGCCAAAGCCGACGGTCAGCACCCACCAGAGAATTGTGCCTACCAGGGCGCCGGGCAACTGGGCGCGCCAGCCCAGATGCCGCCGCGCCAGGCAATACATCACCACGAGCGCGAGCATCGCCGTGGCCAGGGCGGCGCCGTCGTATACGGCCGCCCAAGCCATTCGCACGAGGACCCCGCCGCCGAAAACAAGCGTCACCCACGTGCGCAATTCCCGCCCAAATACCGTGAGAATGCCGGTCAGCATCCAGGGAACAATGGTCAGAAGAAGCATGGACAGGGCGCGGCGATAGCGGACGAAATAGCTCGGCTTCTGGGGGTCGCGCCAGACGATCGCGAACCCATCCACATAATTCGCCATCGCCTGCGTGCCGACCAGAAAGGTGCCGAAAAGGCCGAGCAGGATCAGCCGCCACGGCGTTCCCTCGAGCGGTTCGAGGAACTCCCGAACCAGCTGGATGCTGCCTGAAGGAAGGACCAGCTGAAAGCTCCAGGGCAATTCCCCGGCGGGATTGGCGCTCCATCCGGAAAGTCTCAGCAGCCCGAGCGAAAGCAGCAGCACGGGGAAAAAAGAGAGAAACATGGCGAAGGCGATCGCCTGGGCCTGTGTAAGTCCGGCAGGGACGACACGCAGCAGGGCACGCCATAGATGCTTGCAGATTGATTGCATCGCTTGGCGGGATTATACCCGGAAGGCGGTTCCGAAGCCCCCTGCCTTGTCGCGCTATGCCTCGGGGATTAGACTGAGATCGGTTCCGGCCGAAAGCGGGACCTGCGGACGCAAAACCGGGCTTTCGACCCGGGCTTCGAAATGACGAGAACGGCAAGGCTGGCATTATTGACGGGGATCATCCTGGCCGCCGTGGCGAGCAGCCGGGCACGCGGGAAGACCCTCATCTGGAAGCCCGTGACGGCGGCCCTGTTAAAAGAGAACAACAGGCCGGTAAAAACCTGGAACATCTACCAGCCCGATAAAAACCGCAACCTGCTGCTCGTGCAGGTCGATCGGAACTGGTTCATTCTCAACCTGAAGCAAAAGCGCGTCTACCGGGCCGAGCGCGGCGATTTTCAAGCCCGCGGCGACTCTCTCGCCGGACCCGAACCCGACCGGCGCGCGCCCGTCATCCAGACCACCGATTGGGATTCCCATGACGTGGGACCGGCGCAAGAGATTTCCGTGCGCCTGACCGCTAGCGGAGACCGGCTCGCGATCGAGCTACCGCACCCAATCGAAATTTACTGAGCCGGGTCGAAATAGACTGAGCCGGACGCGCCGGTTTCAGGGCGAATCGGAAGCGCGGCCGGGCAGGACCACCCCGGCCACCCACGGAATTCCCGCCAGTCCCGGATGAATCTCGATGACGACCTTTTCCCCGACGTGAAATTCCGAATACTCGTCCTGGCTGACGGGAACGCGCTCGTAGCGGCGTCCGTCGCGCCAGGAGATGACGACCAGACGCCGGGTCGGCACCATGGCCGACATCGAAAATTTGCCCACCACCCGCGTTTCCCAGAGGCGCGCAGGGGAATCATCCAGCTTGGCGTTCGCCACGAGCAGCCCGGCGAGCAGCCAGGGAAGCGGGACCAGGGCCATGAAAATCCGCTTCCGAATCTCGATGCCGCCGCCTTTGAGCGCCCCTCGTTCCACCCAAACGGCCAGCGCCAGGCCGGCAAAAAAAATCACGCCGCAAAAAACCAGCATGGAGTCCATTTCGAGAGGGGGAAACCGGTACGTGGCGGCGAGAAATGCCATCGAACCCAGCAGGAACATGCCGGTGCGGAGAATCAGTTTGCGACGAAGCACCAGGCTGGCAGCGGCGGGAGTGAGCTCGCACTGCTCGCACACCGGTCCCGTGAGGACCGCATCACAGTTGAGGCATCGCTTTGCGCCGGAACGGAACATCCTGTCGCCTGCCGCGATGCTAGGCGCGGGCAGAAAGAAATGTCAATTGGCGGGGAAAATCACTTCGGCATGGCCTGCACGGACTGCGGCTCGGTGGTCTCGCAAACCATCAACTCATCACGGTCTCTCGAGAGCAGGCCGCAATCGATCTCCTGGGCGCTGCGCATGGCTTCCTGCGGCGACCGGCCTTGCGCCACGGCGCAATGGGTGCGGCCATGAAGGCTCATGCAGACCTGATAGCGGTCCCTGGTCGCCTGAAACGAGGAGTACCCGATCACAACAATGAAAACGAGGGCCAGGATGGCGATGGTCCATTTGAATTTTGCGCTCATCTGCTCCCATCTTGTCTGAAAAGAGCGGAAATTGTAAAGGGTGATCTGGTCTCGGAATCAGAAGGGGCCGCCGGCGCGCCGGAGCGCTCTCTGGGCGGCAGCGACCGCCGGCGAGATGCGGGGCGGGGTGAGCCACGCACGGGGCGCCAGCAAGCTCAGCTGCCGCCCGACCTCGTCATCCAGAAACCGGGTGCGCCCAAAAACGCCGCCCACGCAGCCAACCGGGAAATCGTCCGAGCCGAGGTCAAGCCGCCCAATCACCGTGCCGGCCAGTTGTGCCAGGCTCGCGGCGGCTTCCGCGAGAATCGCGCGAGCGGTTTCGCCGCCCGCCTCGGCGGCGGCGACCACTGCCGGGAAAAGCGCGGGAAGGCGTTCGAGGGGCTTGCGCGCGATATCATCGACCAGCCGTTGCCAATCGTCGTAGCCGAGGCATTCGCAAACGGCCTGATCGAGACGGGAGGCGGACAGGGCGGCATCTCGCGTCCGGGCCATGGCAAGCAGCGCGCGGCGGCCGATATCGAAAGCGCTTCCTTCATCGCTGAACCAGGGTCCCCATCCGCCGGCCCGCGCGCTGCGTCCAGAAGCGTCGCGGCCAAACGAGGCCGAGCCTGTGCCGGCGACCAGCACCGCCGCGGGACCGGTTTCAGCGACGGATTCGAGAGCGATATCGAGGTCGGTGGTCGCCTCGACCGTAGCTCCGCGAAATCGCGTGGAAAGGAATGCGGCAATGCGATGGGCCAGGCGCGGCTGGCCTGCCCCGGCCAGGCCGGCGGTCACGGCGCATACATCGGTCGCCTCGGCCTTGGCCAGGGCTAGGGCTCGAGCCGCGGCGTCGTCGAGCGCGGTCAGGGAGCGAGCCAGGCTCGAGCGGAGCGGATTCGATGCGCCGCCCACGATTTCGGACACCAGACGGCCGCCTTCATCCACCAACGCGGCAAGGGTCTTCGTTCCACCGCCATCCAGGCCAAGATAAAGCCTCATCGGGCGCCCCGCACGGCGGAAAGCGTCGGCCAGGTCTTTTTATCGCCCGAAATCGCTTTTCCTGATGGGGGGGCGGTCAAGAAATTCGGCAGCCTGAAACCATGGCGAACCAGGCCGCCCAAGCCGCCTATCGCAATTTGGTGTTCGCGCAAGACCAATACCCTCACAAATTGAATCATAAATTTTACAACCTGTCGGTGCGAACCGGGTCGCACCCCATCGGGGGGACCGGCGGCGCGGGGCCTCATAATAGCTGAGACTTTCGATGCATCTGGATGGCCAAAGGCAGCTTGGCGGTCATGGAATCGGCGCCGGGACGAAACCGGGATGTGGTCGGCATGGAGAATAGAATCAGCGGCATACGATCTTTTCATTCTCCGGGAAACGTGTCCATCGTAGACTGCAGTCGGCCCCGTGGCGCGGCGATCGCGTTGGCATCGCCGGCGTCGAAAGCAAAAACAGAATGAACGGCGAACGACATCCTGATCTGGTGCGCGGCCTGGGCCCGTGGGCGGCGACGGCGATCGTCGTCGGCACGATGATCGGCACCGGCATCTTCATCGTCCCAGCCGACATGGCGCGAACGGCGGGCACGATCAAACTGGTCTTCGTCGCCTGGGTCGCGGGCGGACTCCTCTCGCTTTTCGGGGCGTTCGCCTATGCCGAACTCGGCGCGGCGATACCGGAAGCGGGAGGCGAGTACGCCTACATCGGACGCGGGTTCGGCCCGGTTTGGGGATTCCTGTTCGGCTGGATGCATTCGATCGTGGGCCGCGCCGCCTCGATCGCGGCAATCGCGGCCGGGGTGTTGCGTTTTTGGGGATTTCTGGACCCGCGAGTCATGATGCCCCTTGGATCGCTCCATTTCTCGATGCCCTGGAGCGGCAAGCCCTACAACTTCGTCTTTACGCTGGCCATGCCTCTGGCCGTGGCGGCGATCGCCGCCGTGACCTTCGTCAATTACTTCGGCGTGCGGCTGGGCGGGCAGGTGCAGGTCGCGCTGACCGCGATCAAGGTCGCGGTGATGGTAGCGGTCATCGCCGTCGGCCTTTCCTTTCCGTTTCACGCTCACTTGCTGGCATCGGCCGCCGGCGGCGGGCACGCGAAGGCGCTCGGCGGTTTTTTCGCGGCGCTGGTGGCGGCGCTATGGGCGTACGACGGCTGGAGCAACGTGAACCTGGTCGGTTCGGAAATCATCCATCCGGGCAGGAACATTCCGAGGGCACTGGTTATCGGCGTCGCCAGCGTCATGGCGCTTTACATCCTCACCACCGCCGTTTGCTTCTACGTTCTGCCCTTTTCCAAAGTGGCCGCCTCGCCCCACGTGGTCTCCGACGTGATGGCCCGCGTGTCAGGCCCGCCGGCGGCCGTGTGGATCACCGTGGCGATGATTGTATGCGCGCTGGGCACGCTGAATTCGTCCATCCTCAGCGGGGCGCGAGTCGATTACGCGATGGCTCGCGACCGCCGCTTCTTTCGAGTCGCCGGGGGCATCCATCCCCAGTTTCGCACGCCGGCGAATGCGCTCATCTTCCAATGCTGCCTGGCGGCGGTCCTGGCTCTCACCGGCACCTTCGAGGACCTCTTTTCACTCTTCATTTTCGTCCAGTGGATTTTTTACGGGCTGGCCGCGGCCTCGATGATGCGCCTGCGGCGCAAAGAGCCTGACCTGCCGCGGCCCTACCGGAGTTGGGGATACCCGGTGCTGCCGGCGATTTTTATTCTGGGAGCCGTCATCGTGACTTCGAGCGTACTGATCGAACGGCCGCTGCGCGCCGGGCTGGCCATGGTCGCCATCCTGATCGGATTGGTTTTCTACCGGCACTGGCGGCTGGAGGAAAGCGCCGGGAGCCGGGGTTAAGTACCCGGCAATCCTCCCGCCAGGCCGGAACCCGCCTCGCGCCGGACCGTCGCCCACGATCCGGAAGGAACCGGCGTGGTCGCAACATCGGGATGAAGAATACGAGCCAGGATCTCGACGCCGCCAGCCAAACGAGGGCCGGGCCGGGAAAAGTAGCTATTGGCGTTCACGGCCGTCACGCGACCGGCGATGACGGCAGGCAGCCGCCACCACCCGGGCGGCATACGGGACTGCGAATATTCGGCGAGCGTTTTGTCCAGGTCGTAGCCGCAGGGCATCAGGATGATCTCATCGGGCCGGCTGTCCAGAACTTCGGCCCATTCGAGGGCAACCGACGGCACCCCCGCCTGAGCCAGCACGGCAATGCCACCGGCCGATTCCACCATTTCCGGCACCCAGTGGCCACCAACAAAGGGCGGATCGAGCCACTCGAGGCACAGGGTCCTCACCGGCGCGGCGGCTCGCACCTCGGTCTGGACCACGCGTATCCGGTTTTCCAGCGCCTCGACCAGGGCGTCGGCCGAGGCGCGCCGTCCGGTCGCATCGCCGAGCGTTCGGATGTCCTGCCAGACATCGGAAAGCCTCTGGGGACTGAGCGAGATCACCCGCGGGGGCGCGTCGAATCGAGACAGCGCCGCCGACAGATCGTCGGGAGAAGCACAGCAAACGTGGCAGAGGTCCTGCGTGACGACGAGGTCCGGATCGATTTGCCGAAGCCGGTCGGCGTCGACAACGTAAACGCTTTGGCCGCTCTCGACGCACTGGCGTACCTGCCTGTCGATTTCGCCCGGCGCCGCATGCACATCGATTCGCGGCCGAATCAACGGCGGCCGGGCGGCCGCCTCGGGCGGATAGTCGCACTCGTGAGTGACGCCGGCGACATCGGCCCCGGCGCCGATGGCAAACAGAATTTCCGTGGCGGCCGGGAGCAGCGAGCAGATGCGCATGGAATCCTTTCGCAACCAAGGGATAGAGGCCGGAAAAGGGGTCGAGACCACCCTTGGGGCTTCTGCTAGAATCCTAACCGATTCGACTGGAACGGGGAACGAGCAACGCAATGGCAGCAGCCGACGCGTTGGCCCGTCCGAAGGCGGAGGAAGCGTGACGGCACTTTGCCGACTGAGCCTTGGGTTGGTCGCAGTTCTTTTCGGGGCCACGGCAGGGTTTGGACAGGCCCCTCCCGCCGCGCCCGCCGCGCTCACCCATCCGCCGCCCTCCGCCGTTTCCACGGCTGTTCCCAGGACAATCCAGTTGATCGTTCCCAGCGGAACGCCGCTGCACGTTACCCTCATCCACAAGGTGCGCATCTGGAAAGTGGGGGTCGCTGTCAGCGCGCGCGTTCTCGATCCCGTCTACGCATTCGACCGGGTTGTCGTCCCGGCGGGAAGCGAAGTGACGGGCCAGGTCGCCCGGATTGTCCCCGTTTCCAAGCTGTTGCGCACCGAGGCGATCCTCAACGGCGATTTCACGCCGTTGAAAAACGCCAAAGTCGAGTTTGACACGCTGATCCTGAAAAACGGCGCTTGCATGCCGCTCGATACGAAGGTTCTGCCCGGCATCCCGAACGTCATTCGGCTGGTCACCGAACATAACGGCAAGAAGCCCGGCCTGGTCAGCCAGGCCAAAGAGGCGATCGACCAGCGATGGCGCCACGCGATCGACGAGGTGAAAGCCCCCGGGAAGATTCACCGGCTGGAGAAGATGGCGCTCGCCGAATTGCCGTACCGCCGCCAGTACCTGCCGGCCGGAACGATTTTCAACGCCGAACTCGCCAGACCGCTCGATTTCGGCGCCGTGAAGCTCAATCCGAAAGAGACGATTGACGTGGGACAGGTCCCGCCGCAAGACAGCGTCGTGGAAGCGCGGCTGCTCACGACGCTCAATTCGGCAACGGTGGTCAAGGGCGCGCCCGTCCGGGCGCTGGTCACCAAGCCGCTCTTTTCCTCCCGGCACAAGAAGCGATTGTTGATCCCCGAAGGAACCCGGCTCGAGGGGAACGTGGTGCAGGTGCGGGCCGCGCGGGATCTGCATCGCAACGGCCAGCTACGCTTTGTGATCCGCAAGATGGAATTTCCGTCGGGGATCCGGCACCGCGTGGATGCGAGCGTCGAAGGACTCGAAGTCGGCCGCGGGGAAAATATCGCGCTGGATTCGGAAGGCGGCGCCAGCGTGACAGAGTCGAAGATGCGGTATTTCACGACGCCGCTCTCGATGGCCATCGCCGCCACCTCGGCGGCCGGCGACAGCGATCACCACATGAGCACCTTGAAAGGGGCCAGCGGCACGAGCGACGCCGGCACGAACGGCCTGGCGGGCGCCTCGGGGTACCGCCTGGTGGGGCTCGCTTTGGGAGTGGGCGTGCACTCGCGGGCCCTCGGCGTAGCGCTCGGAATCTACGGGGCGGCGCGTTCAATCTACTTCAATTTCCTCGCTCGCGGCCGCAACGTCGTGCTCGCCAAGGACACGCCGATGGAGATCGCATTCGGACCGCCCCTCGGTCCGGCCGGCAAGTGATGGCCAGTTCGATACTTCCTCCCGGCGTCTTCCCGCGCAAGGCATCCACCGGCGCACGGGCCTAGCCGTTTTCCCCGCGCCGGGCACGCCCTTCCAGGGGCCCTTCCGGCGCCGATGCCGGCAGCAGATCCGCGAAGAGGAAACCGTCACGCTCGACCACTTCGCCGACGGCAATGGGAATCGGGGAGTGAAACATCGGTCCGGCGCTGGCAAACGTATGAAATTCACCGTATTCGCCGCAAGGGTCGATTCCGGCAGGCAACTGGGCGAGCAGACGGGAATCGAATTTTCGTCCGGCGAAGGCGCGGTCGAGCTTGCGAGGATCGACGCAGGCAAGCCATGCCTCCAGCCCACCGGCCACCATGTCGCCGGCCAGCTGGCCGGTTTCGATTCCCCAAATCGGGAAAACCGGCGTCATCGAGCAGCGCGCCAGCTGCCGCTCCCGGTACTCCCGAATATCCTGGAGGAAAAGATCGCCGAAAACGATGTGCGTCACCCCTTCGCCGCGGGCGCGCTCCATCGCGGCGGCCATGGCGCTTTCGTAGGTTTCGTTCGGGCAAAGATAGGGAATCGGCACCTTGATCAGCGGCAGACCCGCGCGCTCGGCCTGCCGGTCGACGAGTTCTTCGCGGACCCCGTGCATCGCGACGCGCCCAAAGGCCTGGTTCACGGTGGTGAGCAGCGCGACGACGTCGAGAACGTTTTGCCGGCGGACCACGTGAAGCGCCCAGGCGCTGTCCTTGCCGCTGCTCCAGGAAAGCCACGCTTTCGGCCGAGAATTCATCGGGTCTCCCGTTTCTTCCAATACGGATGCAAAATGCGCGTCGCCGCCGGAAAAATCGGGCGGCCGGCGTGGATAATGAGAAGCGGCCCGTTCATGGGCGAGCGTGTGCTATATACAAGGCCTGGCCGGGGTCCGTCAACCGGCGACCCGGGGGCCCGACCGAGTTTCGACTGGGGCTCATTGCGTAATGGCTCGAATCTCTAAAAAGCAAACGAAGGACCAGGCGAAGGACCGGGCGCAGCGCCGCCCGTCGCGCGCGGACGCCAAATGGGTCGAACAGACCATGCGCCGGATGACGCTCGACCGCAAACTCGGCCAGCTCCTGATGGTCTACCTCTGGGGCCGCTTCACGGCGGCAAGCGATCCCGGCCTCGAGCACCTAAGCCGGTGGGCGGCGGAGGGGAAAATCGGCGGGCTGCTCCTCCACGCGTTCCGCACGCCGCTGGGACTTGAACTGAACCAGACGTATCCGACGGCCGCGCTGCTGAACCAGCTGCAACGAAAAGCAAAAATCCCGCTGCTGGTCGCCGCCGATTTCGAGACGGGAACGGCCATGCGCCTCTCCGAGGGGACTTCCCTGCCCCATGCGATGGCCATCGCGGCGACGGGAAACCCGCGGGATGCTTACCTGAGCGGAAAAATCACCGCCAGCGAAGCCCGGGCCGCCGGCATTCAGTGGGTTTTTGCGCCGGTCGCGGACGTGAATAGCAACCCGGCCAATCCCATCATCAATATCCGGTCGTTTGGCGAAAATCCGCAAGCGGTAGCGCGCCTGGTTGCCGAATACATTCGCGGGGCGCAGGCCGGGGGCGCCATCGCCACGGCCAAACATTTCCCCGGCCACGGCGACAGCGACGTCGATTCCCACATCGGCCTGCCGGTGATCTCCGCCAGCCGCAGCCGATTCGAAGAGATCGAACTGGTTCCGTTTCGCGTGGCGATCGGCGCGGGGGTGGGCTCGGTAATGACCGGCCACATGGTCGTGCCGGCGCTCGAGCCAAACCGCGAGCTTCCGGCAACGCTCTCGCCCAAAATCATCGATGGCCTGCTGCGGCGTGAGATGGGTTTCCGCGGCCTCGTGGTCACCGACGCTCTCGACATGGCCGGCGTCGCCTTGCTCTATCCGCCCGACCAATCCGCCGTGCTTTCCATGGAGGCCGGAGCGGATGTGCTGCTGATCCCGCCAAGCCCGGAATCCGCGCTCCGATCGCTCCATGACGCGGTGCGCGATGGCCGGCTGCCGATGGCCAGGATCGACGCCGCGGTCCGGCGCATATTACAGGCCAAGGCGCCTTGGCGTCTCACCGGGCGTCGCCTGGTGGATTTGAACCGCCTGAATGAGTCTTTCGGAAAACCTGAATTCGCCCGCGACTCGCTGGAGATGGCCGGCCGCGGGGTGACGCTGCTGCGCGACAACGGCCAACTGTTGCCGCTCGACGCATCCAGGCCCATGCGCGTGCTGCTGGTCGCGATTTCGGCCGATCCCGATCCGCTGCCGGGCGACGGGCTGGAAGCGGAAATCGCCTGGCGAGCCGATTCCCTGGAGGTGCGGCGGGCCGACAAGACTTTCCACCCACCGCAATCGGTGGAATTGCCGCCCGCGTCGAGCTACGACGTGGCGATCGTCGCGCTTTACGTGCGCGTGGCCGATCGCAAGGGCACGGTCGGACTACCGGCCGATGCGGCGGTGCTGGTCGAGCGCGTGCTGGCAGCGGCAAAGCCGACTATCGTGGCCTGCTTCGGCAGCCCCTATCTCATCTCCCATTTTCCCCGCGCGCGCGCTTGGGTCGCCGCTTTCAGCACGCAACCCGTGGCGGAGCGGGCGGTCGGCCGCGCCATTTTCGGCCAGATCCCCATCGGCGGGCGTCTGCCCGTGACCGTGCCGGGAGTCGCTGCTCCCGGCGCGGGGCTGCGCATCGCGGCCAGTCCGATGACGATCCAGCCAGGCACGAAGGAGATGGCCGCGGCGTTGCAGCCGGCCTTCGAAACGCTTCACCGGGCGGCGGCCGACCGCGCGTTTCCCGGCGGGGTTCTTGCCGTGGGCCACAACGGCCGTCTGGTGACCCATGCCTTCGGCCGAACGACGTACGCCGCAAAGTCATCGCGCGTGAATCAAAACACGATCTACGACGTCGCTTCCCTGACCAAGCCTGTTGTCACCACGGCCGCCGTCATGCATCTGGTGGAAGCGGGCGTTTTGCAGCTCGATTCTCCGGTCTCCCGCTATCTGCCGGAATGGATGCAGGGAAAGCCGCCCGATTGGGGCGCAAGGACCACTCTGGCCGATCTGCTCCGGCACAGCGCCGGCCTTCCCGCTCATCGCGAGTTCTACCGCGAGGCGACAGGATACCGGGCGGTCATCGGGCGCGCTCTGGCCGAACCGCTTGAATTTCAGCCGGGAAGCAGAATCGTCTACTCCGACCTGGACTTCATGCTGCTGGGGGAAATCGTGCAGCGCGTTACCGGCGAGGATCTCGACCGGTTCGCCCGGACTAGTATTTTCGAGCCGCTCGGAATGAGCCGTTCCTGGTTCCGGCCGGCCGCCCGGATGCGGCGCTTCATCGCCCCGACGCAAAACGACACCCTCTGGCGCAAACGACAAATATGGGGCCAGGTGGACGACGCGAACGCACACGCCATGGGAGGGGTTGCCGGCCACGCCGGCCTGTTCTCGACGGCAGGCGATCTGGCCATCTTCTGCCAAATGCTGCTCAACGGCGGCATCTACGCCCACCGGCGCCTGATTCGCCGGACGACCATCGAGCTTTTTACCCGGCGACAGACAATCGGAGACAATTCTTACGCCCTCGGCTGGGGCGTGCCGACAGAACCCTCGTCCAGCGGCCGTTTCTTCTCTCGCCGGAGTTTTGGCCACACGGGGTTCACGGGAACCTCGATCTGGATCGATCCCGAAAAAGGCCTTTTCGTCATCCTGCTGACAAATCGTGTGTATCCCTCGGCCGCAAACAACCGGATTCGCCAGGTGCGTCCGGCTCTCCACGACGCGGTGATCGCGGCGCTCGGGCCTATTTCGAAAAGTTGAACCGGCGCGCTACGACGATGGAAGATAATGAACGCAATGACGTGCAACCATTGTGTATTGGCGCTGCTTCAAAACAGGCGAAGATCTCCGGCCGGCGGGCCAGGCGGACGTAGGCGCGATCCCGTAGGCGCGATCCCGCAGACGCGGTCATGAACGGTTCACCCATCCGCAACGACGCACAAACCGGTTCGGCGCCCTTTCCCGGGAGCGAATATTGACGTCCATCGACCTTTCGGGAGACGTGGGGGGGGTCGCCATTTCCCTGCTCTCGCTCAATATTTTGCTCGGCCTGCTGATCTCGACGCGCTATAACCCATGGCGCAGCTGGCCGCACCGGCGAATCAACATCTTCTGGATTCACAACCAGACGGGCTGGGCCGCCCTGTGCGCCGCCGTGCTCCATCCGCTGCTCCTTCTCTTCTCCACCCGGGCGGGATTCAACTGGCTGGACATCGTTTTCCCCGCGTGGGCGCCCAAGCAGCCAAAAATCTTTCTGATTGGCGCGGCGGCGATCTATACGCTGGTTTTTGTGCTGATCACATCCCACTACCGCGTGCAACTGGGCCGGCGCCGGTGGAAGACGCTGCATTTCAGCACCTATCTGCTTGCCGCCTTGGCCTTCACGCACGGACTGCTCACCGACCCGAACCTGCGCGGCCGGCCGGTCAATTTCCTCGGCGGGGGGAAAATGTTCGTGGAGTTCTGCATCCTGGTCGTTCTATCCGGCATTTTTCTTCGCGTGAGATACGCCCTGCGGAAAACGCGGAGCGGCCGATTCGCCGGCCAAGGCGCTCCCGAGGGCACGCTATAATCGCCGCTTGTGCCGAAACTTCTTCCAACCGAGAGACGCAACCCGCGCACGGGCGGACTCGACGGCAAAAGCACCCGGGAACTGCTGCGCATCCTGAACCGCGAAGACAGCCGGGTGCCGGCGGCCGTGGCCCGGGCGATTCCGGCGGTGGCCCGCGCGGTCGACCGGATCGTTCGCGGCTGGGCGCGCGGAGGACGATTGATTTACGTGGGTGCGGGAACCAGCGGGCGGCTCGGCGCTCTGGACGCGGCGGAATGCCCGCCGACGTTCGGCATATCCGCCGCTCGCGTGCGCGCCGTGATGGCCGGCGGCCGCCGCGCCCTGGACCATGCCGTCGAAGGCGCCGAGGATTCGGCGCCGCGCGGGGCCAGGGACCTTGGCAAGTTGCGCGTTGGGCGCGAGGATGTCGTCGTCGGCCTGACGGCGAGCGGTTCGACGCCGTTCGTGGCCGGGGCGCTCGATCAAGCGAAGCGGGGCGGGGCGACGACGGTTTTGGTGACAACCAACCCGCGGCCCGCGCTCCGGAATCTGGCCGACATCGCGATCATCGCCGATGTCGGACCCGAAGCGGTGGCCGGCTCGACGCGAATGAAATCGGGTACGGCGCAAAAACTGCTGCTGAACATGATCACGACGGCCGCGATGGTCCGCCTGGGCCGCGTGTATGACAACCAGATGGTATACGTCGCGCTTTCCAACCGGAAACTGCGCGAGCGCGGCGAGCGATTGCTGGCCGAATCCGCCGGTATCGGTTCGGCCGAGGCGAGACGGGCTCTGGCCCTCGCGGGCGGGAATCTTCCGGTAGCGCTCGTCATGCGGAAGGCGGGGGTGAACCGGACCGAGGCGCAACGCCGGCTTCGCCGGGCCAAGGGTCACGTTCGCCAGGCGATCGAAATCGGCGCGGAACGAGAGGAAAGGGTTCGTGGATAAATTTCGGATTGAAGGCGGCTACCCGATCGGGGGCGCGTTGCGGGTGGGAGGGGCCAAGAACGCGGCGCTGCCGGAAATGGCCGCGTGCCTGCTCACGGCCGAACCGGTCGAGCTTCGGAACGTGCCGCAGGTGAAAGACATCCTGACCATGGCCCGGCTGCTCGCTCACATGAACGTCGAGGTTTCCGGTCCCAGGGCCGATGGAGAAGAGGCGCGCGTCGATCTGCGCGCGGCCACGATCTCCCACGCGGAAGCGCCATACGACCTGGTAAAAACCATGCGGGCTTCGGTCCTCGTCCTCGGCCCGCTGGTCGCCCGAACCGGCTACGCCCGCGTTTCGATGCCCGGCGGCTGCGCGATCGGGGCGCGGCCCATCAACCTGCACCTGAAAGCGCTCGAACGGCTGGGCGCGGAAATTACGACCGAGCACGGTTACGTCGAGGCCCGAGCCCGGCGATTGCGCGGGGCGCGACTGCTGTTCGACCGGATCACGGTGACCGGCACGGAAAACCTGATGATGGCGGCGGCCCTGGCCGAAGGCGAAACGGTCATTGAAAACGCGGCCCGCGAGCCGGAGATCGCCGACCTGGCCGTGCTGCTCAACGCGATGGGAGCGCGAATCGAAGGCGCGGGCGGCGCGACGATCCGCATTCAGGGGACCTCCTCGCTTCACGGGGCCACGCACGCCGTCATCCCCGATCGCATCGCCGCGGGGACTTTTCTGGTGGCCGGAGCCATCACGGGAGGAAATCTCCTGCTCCGGGGCGTGAAACCGGATCATCTGGGGGCCGTAATCGAAAAACTGACCGAGTGCGGCGTGGTGATTCGGGTCGAGAACAGCGGGATTCGCGTGGAGGCCGCGCGCGGCCTGAAGTCGGCCGACGTCTCCACCGAAGAGTATCCCGGCTTCCCCACCGACATGCAGGCGCAATATATGGCGCTGATGACGCAGGCCCGGGGAACCAGCATCATCACGGAAACCATCTTCGAGAACCGCTTCCTTCATGCCAGCGAGATGGTGCGCATGGGAGCCGACATTGCCCTCCACGGCAACCAGGCGGTTGTCCGCGGCCCGACACCGCTCACCGGCGCCAGCGTCATTGCCTCCGATCTGCGGGCCAGCGCGTCGCTCGTCCTCGCGGGCCTGGCCGCGCAAGGAACCACGATCGTCGATCGCGCCTATCACATCGACCGGGGCTACGAAAGAATCGAAGAGAAGCTGCAGGAGCTGGGCGCGCGGATCGAGCGCATTTCCGGCTGAAACCGCCTTCGCCGCCCCATATCCGTGTTCCCGTTCGCTCCCGCCGAAAAGGCGGCAGCGCGCTGCCGAACCTCCCATGCGGATCGCCGGGATCAGTCCATCGAGCCGGCCAAGGCCTGCTGATCGACAACCGTGACACCCGGCGGAGGCTGGAAACGGAAAAGCGATTTCGAAAGAGGGATGTTTTCCTCCCAATTGCCGAAACGCACTTCGACGGAAACATCGCCCGGCTGTTTCACGAGAACGTTCACAATACGGTCCGTCCGGTCCACTTCAATCTGCGCGTCCAGGAACGCTTCCTTGTGCTTCGGCGCGCAATCGAGCACGACGTCGCCGGCAGGCGGTGAAGAAGGACCGCCCTGGTTCGGCACCACCGAGATCCCCCGGCAAAGGTCGCTCAAGCGGGCCTTGCCGGTGAGCAGGGCGAATGGAGTACGCCAGTCCGCGCTTTTGCGGGCCGATGCGCGGCTGGCCGTATGATCGGCGGGGATGTAGAACCAGGCGTAGTGCCCGTCGACGAGAAAGAATTTCTTCTGCGGGGACGTGTAGTCCCATCGCATCAGCCCCGGCCGCCGGAAATAGACCGTTCCCGATTCCATCCGCAGTTCGGTTTCGCCCGAGTTATAGGTCTCGAGAAAAACCGCGCGAAGCGTCACGGCATGCTTGTAGTGAGCCTCAACCGCGCGCGCGACCGCCTCGGCATCCTCGCGCTGGGCAGCCGGAGCGGCTGGAAGGTCCGCGGTTCTCCCGCCCACCGCCAACAGGGAAAGCAACACGCCAAGAAGTAGTGCCCGCATGATCCTCAGTGTAGCAGGCGGGACATTGGGCAAGTGGCAAGGAGCGGCCTGCCGGCAAGACTGGCCGGTCCGCCACAAGCCATCGCGACGCAAACAACGCTTCGTTGCGGGCCGGGGATGCTATCCGATCGGGGGATCGGTAACAGCGGCGGTCTGCGATGCATTGAAGCGGATAACGCCGGAATCATCCGTGAAGAAATGACGGATACCGGTCGTGCCGGGCGTCACCGGGTCCGCATTCACCGTATACGTGTTGAATCCGGCGGTGGAGCATCCCGGACCGGCAGCGGCAAGGGCGTTCGCGCCGGCGTAGGTGAAGTTGTAGCCGCTCTTTTGTCCGGCGGACAACACGCTATCGAGCAATCCGGAATCATCGCAGCTGGTCGCACCACCCCCGGCTGGAGGGCCGAGCGCGGCCAATGTCGGGGGGAAACCATTACCGTACGTCGTCGAGTAGGTAATCGTTGCCGTGGTGATCGTGCGCAGAGAACCGACGGCCGAGACCTCATTGGCCGCCATCCTTGATCGCAGCAGGTTCGGAATCGCGATAGCGGCGATGATCAGGATGATCGCGATGACGATCAGCAACTCAATTAGAGTGAAACCCTTTTCTTTTTTTCTGTGCATCGGAATGCGCATCGGAAACACCTCGATGGATTCGCCACGCTTTTCTTTCGAGGACACAGGTGGAAGTGCACGCGACGGGCCAGAACTCCTTAGGAACATTACACGCAGGACACGTGTAACGACCTGTTTCGACACATGCTTAGCGGCCTTGGCGAGGAAATTATTAAAAGGCCTTCCGCGGCCTCTTCAGCAGGTGTACCGATGCGGACTTGGTATGCCGCCGTGGTGCAAATCAGGAAGCGTCTGTTTCCTGCCGCGTGAAGGCCCTACGCAGTTTTTTGCCCTGGAAGCCGGGACGCTTGCCGCCGGCCGGATCGCCAACCGGCGCTCAGCCCCCGATGGGAGGATCGCTGGCAGTGGCCGGTTGAGTGGTGTTGTAGCGGATGGTGCCGGAGGGATCGAGGAAGAAGCTGCGCTGACCGGTCTGGCCCCGCGTGATCGGATCGGCGTTGATCGTATAGCTGTTGAATCCCGGATTCGAACAACCCTGGGCCGAGCCGGTAACGGGATTCGAGCCGGTATAGGTGAAAACATAGCCGCTCTTGCGCCCCGCCGAGAGCGAGCTGTCGAGGAGATTGGCATTGTCGCAGGTGGCGTTGTTGCCTCCGCCCGCCGGGGGTCCGAGCGCGGCAAGGCTCGGCGGGTAACCATTCGAATAGGTAGCGGAATATGTTGTGGCGGCGGTGAAAATGGCCCGCATATCGCCGACGGCCGCGGCTTCATCGGCCAGCATTTTCGACCGCATCAGGTTCGGAATGGCGATCGCCGCAATAATCAGGATGATGGCAACCACGATCAGGAGTTCGATCAGCGTGAAACCACGATTCCCGCGCCTTGCCTTTATCATCTCTTCCCTCGATTAGGGGCTCCAGGCCCCGACTCGCCAACCCCGACTCGCCGACCCCGACTCGCCGACTATGATAGCGCAATTTGCTACGGGATGTTCCGCCTCGGAACAATGCTCGGCTACGGACGTATAAACGCATATCCGGCCCGATTTCCCCCGATTCGAACTATGAGTTCCGGGCCTCAGGCCAGGACGGCGGGGCCTGCCATCGGCGATGGCGCAAACGCGAGCAACGAAAACTCTGCCTATTGGCTGAGCTTTGCGATGAGGGAAAACAGAGGCAGGTACATGGAAATGACGATCCCGCCGACGACGCCGAGAAAAACGATCATGATCGGCTCGAGAGCGGCCATTAGGTTTTTCGCGGCCATGTCCACTTCATCTTCGTAGAAATCCGAGATCTTCTGGAGCATGGTGTCCATCGCGCCGGTCTGTTCCCCGACTTCAATCATCTGGGTCACCATGGAGGGGAAGACGCTGCTCTTGCGAAGCGGGGTCACCAGCGAACCGCCCGCCTCCACGGCCCGTCGGACGCTCTGGATGGATCGTTCGATCACGGCGTTCCCGCTGGTGCGGCCGGTGATGTCGAGACCCTCGAGAATCGGGACACCGCTGGTGATCAAGGTACCCAGGGTGCTGGTGAAGCGCGCCACGGCGATCTTGCGCAGCAGGACGCCGATGAGCGGCAGGCGGAGCAGGAGAGAGTCGATCGCCAGGCGGCCCGGCGGCGTGCGGTACCAGGCCGCGACCGTCCCCGCCGCCAGCAGAGCGCCCACCAGAATCAGCAGGCCCCAGATGCTGCCGATGAAATGGCTCGTATCGATGACGATGCGCGTCGGAAGCGGCAACGACGTATCCAAGCTGGCAAAGAGGGTGGCGAAAATCGGCACCACCTTCCACAGCAGCAGAATGATCACACCGGCCGCGATCACAACCACCGAGACCGGATAGATCAGCGCGGCTTTCACCTGGCGCCGGAGCTTCAAATTCTTTTCGATATAGGTGGAAGGGCGCTGGAGGATTCTGTCGAGGATGCCCCCCGCCTCGCCGGCCGCGACCATGTTGATGTAGAGCTGGTCGAAGACCTTGGGGAACGGCTCCATCGCGGCCGACAGGGTCGCCCCGCCCTCGACCGAGGCGCGCACGACATGGATGGACCGCTGAAAATTCTTATTCTCCTGCTGATCGGAGAGGATCTGGAGACACTGCATCAGGGGCAGACCGGAATCGATCATCACCGACAACTGGCGCGTGAAGATGGCGATCTCCTTCACCGTAACGCCGCCGCCAATGCGCCCAACCCCAGACGGGACGGCTTCTCCGTCACCTTGGTGAGGCGCACGTGCTGCCGGCTCAGCGCCGCCACCAGATCCTCACGGTTGTTCGCCGAGCGCTTGCCGGCGACGACGGCCCCGAACTGGTTGACCCCTCGAAAGACGAACGTCGGCATAATTCTCTCTCCGGCTATCGCCGCGCCACCGGCCGCAAAGCCGGCTGCGCGGCCCCGCTGCGCCGCATGATTTCCCTGAGTTCTTCGGGATGGGATGATGTGGTGATCGCGTTCGCGGTTGATCTTGTCGATCATCGCGGCCAAGGTGGTGGATTTTCCCGAGCCGGTCGGCCCGGTGACCAGGACCAGCCCGCGCGGCCGCTCGCACAACAGGGCCACCGTCGGCGGAAGGCCCAGGCTCTCGAAACCTTGATCTCCCACGGCAGGCTGCGAAAAACCGCCCCCACAGCGCCCCTCTGGTGAAAGACGTTGGCCCGAAACCGCGCGAGGCCCTTCAGGCCGAAGGAGAAATCGATTTCGAGGTCCTCTTCGAGTTTCCGCTTCTGCGCGTCGGTCATCACGCTATAGGCGAGTGCCTTGGTTTCCGAGGCCGTCAGCGGATCGAGTCCATCGATGGGGCAGAGGCGGCCGTGAACGCGCAGCCGCGGAGGGCTCTGGGCGCTCAGGTGAAGGTCGCTCGCTCCGGCGGCCGTCATTTGATTCAGCAGTTCGCTCAAGCTGAGCGTGCCCATAAGAGCCCGTCCTTTATCCGATGGTTTCCCGCACGACTTCCTCGAGCGTCGTCATGCCGGAGGCGACCTTCCGGAGGCCGCTCTGGCGAAGCGTGGTCATGCCGTGCTCGAGGGCCTTGCGTTTCAGTTCCAGGGCCGAGGTGCCGACCAGAATCATCTCCCGCAGCTCGGCGTCGATCTCCATCATCTCGAACAGACCGACGCGGCCTCGATAGCCGGTGCGGCGGCACGTGGAACAACCACGGCCGCGCATCAGATGCACCGACTGCGCATCTTCGGCGGTGAAGCCGGCCTCGATCAGCGCCAGCAGGGGCACGGGGACCGGCTCGCTGCAATCCCGGCACACCCGCCGCACCAGGCGCTGCGCGCAAAGCAGATTCACCGACGTGGCCACCAGGAACGGCTCGATGTTCATAAGGAAGGGGTTCGATACGTCTAACAGGCAGGCCAGCCGAAGGACGAAATCACGCTTGCCTGCTTTTGTGGTAAGGATAACTGGTACTATCGCTCTGATATAGGGCGGCTTGGCCCCGGGTTGCGACCCATCTTGACGGGGTCCGGAAGCGCCGCTATTTTGCCATCCATATGCCTTTCCGCTCGCCAGCATTCCCTCTGAAGAGCCCAACCGGCATCGCCGGGGACGCTGCGGCGGCCGGACGCCGGCTGACGGAATTCTACGGGGCTCTCAACGACCATCTGGGGCCGCTCGACTGGTGGCCGGGTGAAACCCGCTTCGAAGTGATCGTTGGCGCGATCCTGACCCAGAATACGTCCTGGAGCAACGTCGAGCGCGCCATCGCGAACCTGCGGCGCGAGGGGCTGCTCAACCCTCGAACGCTCGGGAGCATCGCGATGGGGCGGCTCGAACGCCTGGTGCATCCATCCGGCTACTTCCGGCAGAAAGCGCGCAAGCTGAAGGCGTTTGTGCGATTCCTCGACCGCGAATTCGGCGGCTCGCTGAGCCGGATGTTTCGCGAGCCGACCGACCGGCTGCGCGAGAAGCTGCTGGCCGTGCATGGCATCGGACCCGAGACCGCCGATTCGATCCTGCTCTACGCCGGCAAACACCCCGTCTTCGTGATCGACGCCTACACGCGGCGCATTCTGGCCCGGCATGAGCTGCTGGGCGCCGGCGCCGGCTACCAGGACGCGCAGGATCTTTTCCACCGTCACCTGCCGCGCGAAACGCCGCTGTTCAATCAGTACCACGCGCTGCTGGTCGAAACCGGCAAACGCTGGTGCCGGCCGCGCCAGGCGCAATGCCATGCCTGCCCGCTCGGCCCGTTTCTGGAGCGTGAGCCATGAGGGGACGAAAGGCACATCGCATCTGGCTGGCCGTTGCGGGCCTGGTTGTGGCGCTGCTTCTGGCGGCGGTGTTCACGCTCGGCTCGCTCGACCTGCCGATTTCACCGCAGGGGCGGAACCTGACCGTCCTGTTCGCCCTCTCGACGTTCATCGTTGCGGCCCTGCTGGTATTTCTGCTGGTCCTGGGGCGCAGCCTGGTCCGGCTCTGGGCCGACCACCGCTCCCAGCAGCTCGGTTCGCGCTTCAAGACGCGCATGGTGCTGGGCGCGATGGCGATTTCCCTGCTCCCCGTGATTTTTCTGTTCTTCGTCAGCTATGCGCTGATGAACCGCACGCTGAACAAATGGTTTCCCCGACCGCTCGAAATCGCCACCGAGCAGAGCCGGAAACTTCTGGACAGCCAGGTCGCCAGTTCCTGCCACCAGCTCGACCGTCTGGCCGCCTGGGCCGCCCAGGCGCCCACAGACAGGCAGGCTCTGGGCCGGGCGGTACAGGCCGGCGCCGATGTCGCCTGGATCGCCAGGCCGAACCAGCCGGCGACGGCGCTATGGAGCGATTTGTCGAGCCCGCCTGCCGCGCCCTTGCGCCTGGCCAGGCGATTTCCGGGCGGGGCTGAACTTTTCGAGGCGGGCAGCAGCGATTATTTCTTCGGCAGCGCGGCCCTGGCTGGTCCGACACTGCCTGGCGCAACCTTACTGGTCGGCCGGCGCGCCCCCCGCGGTTTCCTCGCGCAACTGAACCGGATCGAGGCCGAGACGCAATCCTATTGGCAGGAGCAGCAGGCCCTGCGCGCCTACAAGAAGCAGATCCTTCTGGCCCTGTTGCTCTTCACCGTGCTGGTTTTGTCGGCCGTCACCTGGGTCGCCCTGTTTCTGTCAAAAACGGTCACCGTGCCGATTCAAGCGCTGGCGGAGGCCACCGGGGAGATTTCGCGCGGGAATTTCGAGCATCGCGTCAAGGCGCAGGCGCAGGACGAGCTGGGCGTCCTGGTCAATTCCTTCAACCAGATGACCGCGCAGCTGGGCGAAAGCCGGCGCCAGATCGAGGACTCCAAGCGCAACCTCGAACGCGCGCTCGAGGAGATCGAGAGCCGCCGCCGTTTGATGACCACCCTGCTCGAAAACGTGCCGACCGGCGTGATTCTGCTCGACACCGAATACCGCATCGCGCAGTCCAATCCCGCCGTCGCCCGCATTTTCGGCGACCGCGCCCCGGCGGCGGGCACGCTCGACGAACTCATGGGGGAAAGCGCCGCCCGGCGGGTCATGCGGCTGGCGCATCGCTCCCGCCGCATCGGAGCGGTTTCCTCGGAGCTGGAAATCGACGCGGCCGGGCGATTGCTTCATGCCGCCGTCACCGTCAGCTCGCTGGGACCGCCGCGCTCGGAGCGAGGGTTCATCGTCGTGATCGACGATCTGACCGAGCTGCTGCGCGCGCAGAAATCGGCCGCCTGGCAAGAGGTGGCCAAGCGCATCGCCCACGAGATCAAAAATCCGCTCACGCCGATCCGGCTCTCGGCTGGCCGGCTGCTCCGCCACGCCGAGCGCCAGAACGCCGGGCCCGGCACCGAAGGGGAATTTGTCCGGGTCGTGGCCGAATGCGCCGGGCTGATCGGGAAAGAGGTCGAGACGCTCAAATCACTCGTGGACGAATTTTCCCAGTTTGCCCGTTTCCCCTCGGCCCGGCTCGAGCCGGCCGACCTGAACGAGATCACCCGGAACGCCATCGAAACCTTTCAAGACCGCCTGGACGGCATCCGCCTGCACGCCGATCTGGCGCCCGAGCGCCTGCCGGTGAATGCCGATGCCGAGCTTCTGCGCGGCGTCCTGGTCAACCTGATCGACAACGCGGCCGAAGCCATGGAGGGGTCCCCCGTGCGCGAATTGCAGATCGAGACCCGCCTCTGCCCGTCCGCCGATTCGCTCGAAGTGATCGTCGCGGACACCGGTCACGGCATCTCTCCCGAAGACAAGGACCGGCTGTTCCTGCCCCACTTCTCCACGCGCAACCGCGGCACCGGCCTCGGCCTGGCAATCGCCAGCCGCGTGATCGCCGAACACCACGGCACCATCCAGGTCGACGACAATCTTCCCTTCGGCACCCGCTTCGTGATCCGCATGCCGGCCGCGGAGTTGCGCGTCGAAGAGGCCCGCTCGTGAGCCAATCGATCCTCGTTGTCGATGACGAGCCCGGCATCCGGGGTTCGCTCTGCTCCATCCTCCGCGAGGAAGGATACGGCGCCGATGCGGTCGCCTCCGGCGAGGAGTGCATCGAGGCGGTGAAGGCCCGGCCGTTCGATCTGATTCTGCTGGATGTCTGGCTGCCGAAAATGGACGGTCTCGAAACGCTCGAGCGCCTGCTCGAAACCGATTCGGCGCCGATGGTGGTGATGATTTCCGGCCACGCGAACATCGAAACGGCCGTCCGCGCCACCAAGCTCGGGGCGTTCGACTTCATCGAAAAACCGCTCTCGCTGGAAAAGACCATCCTGGCGGTCAAGAACGCCCTCGACCACGTGCGCCTGGAACAGGAAAACCGCCGCCTGCGCGCCCAACTCGAACAGGACTATCACATCCTTGGCGACAGCGTGCCGATGAAAGCGCTGCGCCAGCTGATCGCGCTGACCGCGCCCACCGGCAGCCGCGTGCTGGTCTACGGCGAGAGCGGCACCGGCAAGGAACTAGTCGCGCACGCCCTCCACGCCCAGAGCCCGCGTTCGGGGCAGGCCTTCGTCGAGGTCAATTGCGCCGCCCTGCCCGAGGAGCTCATCGAATCGGAACTGTTTGGCCATACGCGCGGCAGCTTTACCGGCGCCACCGAGAGCAAGGTCGGCAAATTTCAGAAGGCCGACGGCGGCACGCTGTTCCTGGACGAAGTCGGCGACATGAGCCTGAAGACCCAGGCCAAGGTGCTCCGCGTTCTCGAAGAACAACGATTCGAGCCGGTCGGCTCGAACGAAACCGTGAGCGTCGACGTGCGGGTGATTGCCGCGACCAACAAGCGTCTGGAGGCCGAAATCGCGCGCGGCGCTTTCCGCGAGGATCTCTTCTATCGCCTCAACGTCATTCCCGTCTCCGTTCCGCCGCTGCGCGAACGCACCGAGGACATCCCGATTCTCGCCGGCCATTTTCTGACGGAATACGGCGTTGCGCTCGGCCGCCGGCCCAAGGCGCTCACACCGGCGGCCGTGGGTATCCTGCTCCGTTATCCGTGGCCGGGAAACGTGCGGGAACTCAAAAACGTGATCGAGCGCCTGGTGATTGTCTGTCCGCAGGACAAAATCGAACCGCACCATCTGCCGCCCGAGCTCTACCGCAGCCTGCCGCGCCCCTCGCAATCGGTCGCGGCGACGCTGCAGGAGGCCCGGTCGGCCTACGAGCGCGAGTTCATCCTGCGCAAGCTCGAAGAGAATCAGTGGAACATGACGCGCACGGCCGCCGCGCTGGGCCTCGAGCGCAGCCATCTCTACCGCAAGATGAAGTCCCTCGGCATCTCCGCCGGAACAAACTAAATCAAGCCGCCTCGGTCAGCCAGCCACACACAACCTGCCGCTGACAAAAGGATCAACAGACAGACGCCGGGCCAGCCCGGGCCATGCGGCCGGCTACGCGTGTCTTTTCCTATCGAGGATGCGGATCTCGGTAATCAGTTCGTGGGCGATGTGGAAGAGAGGTGAAAGGGGATGAGCGTCGCAGGACATGTCGGCTTCCCTCGCTTCGGACGACTGGATACCGTCCTGGCCGAACAGGTAGAAGGACACGTGCTGCTTGAGAGGCAAGGGGTATTTGGTGGTCGGATCGCAATAGCCGAGAAATCGCGGAGCGATCTTGAGCAGGGCTCGCGCGGCGCGCTGCGGGCCTTCATGAGAACCCAGCCCGATCATTCCGCCCCCGTTACTGAAATAGAGACTAACGGTTCCATCGGCGAAAACGACCAGACTCGCCACCGTTTCCGGGTAGCCGCACTCCATCACCAGACCCCAGACCCTGTTGGCATCGTTTCCGTCCACGATACCGACCGAATCGGGGGTGGTCGCAAATACGGCCTTGCGCAGCAATACGTAGTTCTCGGCCAGTTTGTAGTCCCGGCTCGCAGTCGCCGTTCCCAGAAGCCGTGTGAGCAGTGAATGTGTCGTCGTCATAGGATTTTTTCCGCCCGACAGTTTTAGCATGACGACAGTATTTACTTCTCAGTAAATAACCGAAGAGTTTATCAAAGGAGCAATCCGTCACTAAAGTGCCTATCCCCGGCGGCCCCAACCCCGCTCAGGCCGGGCATTTAGCCGCGGTCGAACTCCTCGAATTCCTGGCGCCAATCGAGCCGGCCGATGACGGAGGGATTGTCGCGCCAGCCGGGCTGGACCTTGACGAAGAGCTCCAGGTAGATTTTCGCGCCGAGCAGCGGCTCGAGTTCCAGGCGGGCCTGCGTGCCGATCTTTTTCATCCTCGCGCCGCCCTTGCCGATCAGAATGCCCTTCTGCCCTTCCCGCTCAACGAGAATCGTCGCATAGATGCGGATCAGGCGGTCCGATTCCATGAACCGGTCGATCGCGACGCCGATGCTGTAGGGGACCTCCTGCTCGGTCAGCTTCAGCGCTTTTTCCCGGATCAGTTCCGCCGCCAGGAATCGCTCCGGCTGGTCGGTGAACTGATCGGCGGGGAAATAGGGCGGCCCTTCGGGAAGACGACGGATCAATTGCTCGACAAGAATACCCATCCCTACGCCCGTGAGCGCCGAAATCGGGATCACTTCCGCCCAGTCGTGTTCGCGCCGAAAGGCATCGATCAGCGGGAGCAGCCGGGTTTTCTCGATGGAGTCGATCTTGTTCAGTAGAAGAAAGGAAGGGCCGGAGAAACGGCGGGCCCGCTCGATCGGGAAGCGGTCTTCACGGCCAAACGGGCGCGCCGCATCGACGATCACCGCGACCACGTCCACGCCCTCGATTCCCTTCTCGATCTCCTCGGCCATCTGGCGCCCGAGGGCATTGGCCGGGCGATGCAGCCCGGGCGTATCGACCAGCACGATCTGGGCGCCCGGCCGATGAACAATGCCTACAATCCGGTTTCGAGTGGTTTGCGGCTTGGAGGAAACAATCGCGACCTTCCGGCCGACCAGCCAGTTGACGAAGGTGGATTTGCCGGCGTTGGGCAAACCAATGACGGCGACAAAGCCTGATTTGAAGCCGTTCCTTGATTCGAGCGGGGTACCGGAGGGTTGCGCGGGCTCGATCGGGACAGCTTGGGATTCATCGGGCTCAAGGATGGGCCGCTCGTCGGCCTGGCTGCTCGCGGCCGCGCGGATATTCTTGACCTTGGCTTTCCTTGCCGGTCTCTTGCCGGTTTGCCGTTTCCTCATTTAGCCAGTGTAACGGAACTGAGAAGCAATTGCTCGCGGAGACCTCAAGGCAAGCCGCCCTCGGCAGGCGTAACGACAATCGATTGCAAATGGATCGTTTTCCGTTCCTCCCGGCCCAGCTCAAGGTGAATGCCGCGTCCCTCCATGTCTTTCAGAAACAAGGGATCGAGCCAGGACCTCTACCGCGCGCCATGCCACGCAAATAACGTATAGCTTCCCGGCCGAATCCCTTGTATTACGAATCGCCCGGAGGGGTTGGTTGTCGCCGACTTGTAAAGGCAAAAGATCTTGCGCAGTGCGGGCGCAGGAACCAGAACCACGCTGGCCATCGGGTCCGGCTTTCCGTCACCCGTGGACACCGTGCCCGTTAGTTCGGCCCCGTCCTGTGCAAGCGTAACCGTCAGACGGCCGGGATCCTCACCGAGAAGAATCCGCACGCTTTTCGTCAGGATGTCTCGCGTTCCCAGCAGGGCCGATTTCAAGTAGGCATCGCTTGGGAGACTCAATCCGTATAGGGTGACTCGATAGTTGCCTGGCAGGACCTGGCGTAAGACTTGCGAACCTGTCCGGCCGTTGACCGCATAAATTATGTGTCCGTCCCCCCTCCGGAGACCAACCTCCACTTCTTTCACGTCTCTCCGAAGCGGCGGCCCTTCGACCACGATCTGCAAGGGCACGTCCGGCAGCCGCTTTAGCGTCAGGTGCAGGTCATTGATGTCATGGTCGCGCACCTCCAGCCGCAAATACGCCATCTTCCTTTGTGGGCCCACACCAGCGTGTGGGCCCATACGCTGGTCCGCCATGAGGTCGTAGCAACCGGCCGGCACATTTCGCACCAGAAACTGGCCGTTCGGCCCCACACCCCCGGCGACCCCGACGGGCAGGGGAAGATTGGCGTCGCCGTTGCCGCAAACCGACATGCGCACGTCCGGGAGGGCGACCCCCTTGCCTTCAGCAATTCCCGATAATGTCCCTATCACCTGATGTGTGCGCTGAGCCACCAGCCGGAAGTCAATTCCCGTCACATGCCGGCCCGGGGCCAGGAGAATCTCCCGGGCTTCGGAGATCTCTCTCGTCCCCGGATAGAGAACGCTGGGGGGATAGGCGAACTCCAGCGAACTCCCCGGGCCGTCAGCCGGAAAGTTAACATTGTAGGGAGACAGGCCCGGCTCGTAGTTGACTACGACGAAATACGGCCCGGGGACAAGTCCGAAGATTCGGTACTCGCCACGGTCGTCTGTGATTGATTTCTGCGGGTTGCCGGGACCCAAGCCGGTGCCCATGTCGCCGTACAAGACCTTCACCACTTGCACCAAGGCTCCCGATAGGGGATGGCCCTGCCCATCCGTCACCTGGCCACTGATGACCGCCGCGGGCATGAGGCGGATCGGAGGATATCGATATGCTGGCGTCCCCGGTCCTTGTGGACATCCGTTTGACTGCGCGCCCCACGCCACGTAGCCATTCTTCCCGATATTGAGTTCGTAGTAGGCCGATACGGCGGCGGAAATCTCAAAACGGCCCGCCGCATCCGTGAAAACCTCGTGGAAACGGATGGAGGGCGGAAACTGGCCGCTTGCTTCTTGTCCATACTGTTGCATCGTGACCCAGGCACCGGCGATTGGCTGGCGGGTCACCGCGTTGGTAACGACACCGGCGATCGTGCAACCCTCTTGAGAAGGACGAGGTTGCGGCACACGTTTTCCCAGGACCTGTCCGGGCAGCGCACAACACGCAAGCAGCCCGAGGATAAGCACTCCCCTTTTCAGGTTCATTACGACCCCTTCGGGTTTTCAATGGGTGTCACGCCCGGCCTCAATCAGCGCAATCCCCGGCAAGGCCTGAGCGGATACGGCCCGGGGGCCGCTATGAGCGGCCCTGGGCCGTGCTCGACGAGGCGGCCAGGAGGCGGCGCGCGCGCAGGCGCAGGACCTTGCGCTGATTCGCTTCGAGGATCTCGAAGCGCAGACCGTCGGTATCGACCACCTCGCCCGGCTTGGGGACGTGCCCGGCCAGGTGGTTGAGCAGCCCGGCAATCGTCGTCGAATCGCCCGAACGTTCGTGATCGATCTCGACCGATAGCAGCTCTTCCAGCTTTTCGATCGGGACACTGCCGCGCAGCAACAGGCTGCCGGGGGCCTCGCGGACCACATCGGGAACCGGCTTGCGGTCTTCCTCGCCAATCTCGCCGATGATCTCTTCGACCAGGTCCTCGACCGACACCACCCCCGCCACCAGGCCGTACTCGTCGATGACGATAGCCATCTGCTGGTGTTTCAACTGCATTTCCCGCAGCAGCTCGGAGCCGAACTTCGATTCGGGCACCATCAGCACCGGCCGCATCAGCTCCCTCACGATGCGCCGGCTGGCGTCGCGTTCGGAGACCTCCATCACGTCATGGCTGGAGACAAGGCCGACAATCTCATCGAGGCTGTTCTCGTAGATGGGCACGCGCGAGAATTTCGTCTGGACCATCAGACGGCGCAGCTGCTCCACTGTCGCGACGGCGGAAACGGCGACGATATCCGGGCGCGGGGTCATCATGTCCTTCGCGCGCTTATCGCCGAACTCGACCACCTGTTCAATCAGCCGCACGTCGTCGCGTTCGAGCAGGCCCTCGCCCCGCGCCGCTTCCACCAGGGCTTCGATCGCCTGATCCTGGTCCTGCTGCCCCCCCGGTTCGTGCTCCTCCTTCAATTCGGCCAGGAGGTTTCCGAGGGAGACCACGGTTTCGAGGGGACTGGCGACAATGAAGCTGGCGCGGATGGCCGGCACCAAGGGCAGAAGCCAGCGCGTTCCCGAGCGCGCCAGCAGGAACGAGGGCACGAAGTGCAGCGCCACGACGATTTCGGTGCCGATGATGACGATCAGCTCCAGCACCGCCCGCCATACCACCGGCTCCCGCTGCACCACCGCGACCAGCGTGACCGCCAGCAAGGCCGCCAGCCACAGGTGCGTAACCAGACTCGCCAGCGACGCGGCGGTCGTCCGCTCGAAGCCCAGCCGCGGCTCGACCGTCGCCTCGAAGGCATCGAGGCGCTCGCGCAGCTTGCCCCCCACCGCGCGCTCGAGTTCGCGGTAAACGCGGTCGAGGTAGGCAAAGATCGAGACGATCACGATCAACGCCACCACGCCGAGCGTCCACAACCAGGTGATCATCATGATCATGGCGTCAGCCCGAGACGGCGGCGCAGGCGCCGCTCGACCCGGTCCATCTCTCCGTGGTCGGTTTCATGGTCGTAGCCGAGCAGATGCAGCGCGCCGTGCAGGATCAGGATGCGCAGCTCCTCTGGCAGAGCGCGGCCCAGCCGTCGCGCGTTTCGCCGGGCGACCACCGGGGCGATGGCGACGTCGCCCAGATAATCTCCGCCGGCCGGGAAGGATTTGCTTGCTCGCTTTTTATCGCGAGGAGCGGATTTGCGGCGGCCATCGGCGGGGAATGAAAGCACGTCGGTCGGGCCCGGCTTGCCGCGATAGGCGCGGTTCCATCGGGCGATTCGGGCTTCGGAAACCAGGCAAATCGTAAGGGAATCCTCCGGCAGATGGAGGCTTTGGCGGGCTTGCTGCCAGAAGCGGTCAAGCGAAGCGAGCGAGACGGCCACGCTGCGCTGGCGGTTCAGGATCATGGCGTCGATTGGCGCGACGGGCGCCCGCCTACGCTCCCGGGGCGCGGCGCGAGACGGGCGGCGCGGCGCTTGGCGATTGTTTGGTTTCAAACTCTTCGTAGGCGCGAATGATGCGCTGCACCAGGCTGTGGCGAACGACGTCGCGTTCGGTGAAGAACACCTGGGCGATGCCTTCGACATGGCCGACAATCTCGATCGCCTCCACCAGCCCCGACCGGCGTTCGGAAGGCAGATCGATCTGCGTCACGTCGCCGGTGATGACCGCCTTGGAATTGAAGCCCAGGCGCGTCAGGAACATTTTCATCTGCTCGCTGGTCGAATTCTGCGCCTCGTCGAGAATCACGAAGGAATCGTTCAGCGTGCGCCCGCGCATGAAAGCCAGCGGCGCCACCTCGATAATGCCACGCTCCACGTACCGCTCGAGCTTGTCGGCATCGACCATCTCGTAGAGAGCGTCGTAGAGGGGACGCATGTAGGGATCGACCTTTTCCTGAATGGTTCCGGGCAGAAAGCCGAGGCGCTCGCCCGCCTCCACCGCCGGGCGCACCAGAATGATCCGGTTCACCTGTTTGGTGAGCAGCGCCGAAACGCCCATCGCCACGGCCAGGTAGGTTTTGCCCGTGCCGCCGGGTCCGATGGCGAATACCATGTCGTGCTTTTCCATCAACTCCATGTACCGGCGCTGGTTCGGGCTGCGTGGCGTCACCGATTTCTTGCCGAAAACGCGCTGCCGCGACGGGGCGAGGATGCTGCGCAGCGTGACCTCCGGGTCGGCCAGGGCCAGCCGGAGCGCCGCCTTGACCTCCGCATAATCGAAAGAGCGGCCCTCGCGAATCAGGTCGTTGTATCCGTCGAGGATCTGCACGGCGCGATCGACGGACTCCGCATCGCCTTCGATTTCCAGCTGACTGTCGCGCAGGGTGGTGGTGACCTTGAGGACGGATTCAAGCAGTTTCAGGTTTTCGTCGCGAGTGCCGAAGAGTTGCTCGATGCCACCGGCCACGGATACGCTCAGCTTCATTGGGGTGGGATGCTGCGGGGGCGAAATCGCATCTCTTCTGAGACTACCCTCGCTCCACCCCGCGGTCAAGACGGGCGCGCCGCTCGTCGAGATTTTGGTCGCGGCCCGGCGCGGTTTCGCCGATTCGCCAGGCGTTACCGGCCCGGATTACTGCCCGGCCGGGGCCGGTTGCTGGGACGGTGCGGGGGACTGGAAATTGACGCGGGGGACCTGCTGGGCCCCCGGCGCCGCCTGGAAATAGGCGTTGTTGCGCTGGAAGCCGGACCATCCGGCGACGATATTGTTGGGGAATAGCCCGATATAGGAGTTGTAGTCTTGCAGCGTCAGGTTGTACCGGCGCCGGGCCACCGCGATCCGGTTTTCCGTTCCGGCCAGCTCATCCTGCAATTCCAGAAAATTCTCGTTCGCCTTGAGCTGAGGGTAGTTTTCGACGATGGCCAGCAGGCGGCCCAGGGCGCCGTCAAGCCGGTTGTTGGCGGCGATGCGGCCGGCGGGCGTTTGCGCGTTGAGCAGGGCGGCCCGGGCGTTGGCCACGTTGTCGAAGACGGTCTCTTCGTGCTGGGCGTAGCCCTTGACGGTCGCGACCAGATTGGGAATCAAATCGGCGCGCCGCTGGAGCTGCACGTCCACTTCGGACCAGGACGATTTCACCGCTTCGTTTTTCCGCACCATCTGGTTGCGCATACCGACGTACATGCCGCCAAGAATCAACAGCAGCACGACCACCCCGACGATCCATATCATCGGTTTCTTCATCGCGTCTCCTCGCTCACATCCGTGCCTTTACCGTTCCCGGACCGTTCAGCCCCGGGCCGGATTCATCGTTTCCGCAAACCGCCGGTCGATTTCTTCGGCCGCGCGCTTGATCGCGGCCAGATACGCGGCAAAGGTTGCGCCCCAGTTGATCGCGCCGGCCTGGCGACGGCCGGCGCGACAATCGAGCAGCGTCTGAAAGGGCTCGGGATCGAAGCCGAGCAAAGCCGCCAGACGGTCGATTCCCTGGCGGCGATCCGGGACCAGGGGTTCGCCGAGGGCCAGGAGGGCGTGGCGGAAGAGCGCGGCGAAGGTGCTCACCGAAGCCAGCATCAACTGGCGCACCGCGCGCCCCGAGCCGCCGGTGGACAGGTAATGCTGGCGCAATTTCACCAGACCCTCGGCGATGCCCCGTTCCACCTGAATCCGGTGCAATTGCATGGGGACGTCCAGGCTGTCCAGGACCTGCTCGCCCCACAGCAGACGACCGGTCATTTTGATGTCGAGCAGCTCGATCGCGAACATATCGGAGCAGCGATCGAGTTCTTCGCGGGTGAACATCATCGGGCCCGGGTGGCCTTTCTTTTGCCACCAGCGCGCAACCGGGGCCAGACGGTCGAGCGCCGCGGCGTCCAGACTGCCAACAATGGCCAGAACGTTCAGATCGGAATGCTTGGGATGAAAGTCGCTCGAGGCCGCCGAGCCGTAAAGCACAACGCTGCGAAGATTCGAACCGGCCGCCTGCTGGAGCCGCTCGACCAGCTCATTCAAAAGTTTTTTCATACATTTCCTCGTTTCGCCTTCCAGCCTTCACCGGTTACCAGCCCCCGGTTGCGCCTCCGCCACCGAACGATCCCCCGCCGAACCCGCCGAATCCTCCCCCGCCTCCCCAACCGCGTCCGCCCCCGCCAAATCCCCCTCCCATCCAGGTGCCGGGCCAATATCCCCCCACGACCCACGGCCGCCGGGAAGCATAGCCGCGCCGGCCGCGACCCATCAGAGCGCCGGACAGCAGCAGCGGCAACAGCCAGCTGAGGGCGGGAAAACCGAAGAAAAAGAGCAGGAAAAGGAGCGATCCGATCGGGAAGCCGGACGGGGGAGGGTTTTCTCCCGCAGCGGGCAGCGCCGGCGCGCTGGTCAGCGTGACCCCGCGATCGGCGGCGATCACCCCGGCCACGCGGCTCGTCATGAGCAGCAGCGCCCCGCTGTAATTTCCGGCGCGGAGCAGAGGGACGGCCTCGCGGCCAAAGCGGCCCACCAGACCGTCCGGCAAGATCCCTTCCAGACCGTAGCCGACTTCGAACCGGTACCGGTGATCGTTGACCGCGAGCAAAATCATCACCCCGCGGTCTTTCTGCTTGGGTCCGATGCCCCAGCGCTGGGCCAGGTCGATCGAGAACTCATCGATGGGCACGCCGCCGGTGGTGCGAACCGTGACGACGGCAATCTGCGCGCCCGCCTTGCGGTCCACTTCCTGGCAGAGCGCGGTGAGCTTTTGCTGCGTACCGGGGTCGATGACACCGGCAAAATCGTTGACGTAGCCTTGTGGCTGGAGCCGGCTCGCCGTTTGCCCCCAGGCACAGAGCGACAATCCGAGCGTAGCCACCAGCAAGAGCGAAATCCGTAGGCTTTGTTTTCCCATCAGGCGTTTTCCCGGCAAGCGTTTCTCCAGCAACCTCGGCCGGCCCTTTCCCGGCCGGCGAAAATTGACAACTCCGTTTCGCTAGCCTAGTCTATCGTATTGCCGCGACTTTCCTGGCGGCCAATCCCCAAAGGAGCACCGGATGCCGGCAGGCACGCCTGTAAAAGTAAGAAAAAAGAAGAAATCGGTACTGAAAAATATCCGCCAAACCGAGCGCCGAACCGTGATCAATCGTTCGAACCGGTCCATCGTCGCCACGGCGGTCAAGAAGCAGCTGGCGCTGATCGCCGGGGGCAAGCTGGATGAAGCCCGCGACCGGCTTCCCGTCACCTACGCCGTGCTCGACCGCGCCATTCAGAAGCGCGTACTGCACGAGAACACGGCCAACCGCTACAAGTCCCGCCTGACCCTGGCGCTGAACACCGCCCGCGCGGCTTCGACGCAAAAGCCGGCCTAAAACCGCGCCGGCCGGCGACGGCTTCCCGAAGCGCAGGCCGGCTGCGCGCAAACCCAGTGCCCAGACCCAGGGCTTCGTTTATCCCGTTCCCTTTTCGCCGCGCCCGGCGCCCAGCCGCGAAAGCTGCGCGACGAGGAACACCATGATGGCCCGGTCGTCGGCGCCCGCCGATTTCAGGCAGTCGTCGGCTTCCGCCAAGGCCACGAGCGATTGTCGTAATTGCGCGCGCGGAATGCGGCGGGCATGTTCGATGGCGGTCCCGGCCGAATCCGGCCTCATGCCGAGGCGGCGCGCCGCCTGCCACGAATTCGTGCCCGGGGGAAGTTCCGAGGCCTCGACCAGCTTGCGAAACATCCAGGCCAGGGCGCCCACCAGCTGCGGCGCCGAATCGCCCTTGCGTAGAAGTTCGTCAACCAACTCGATCGCGCCGCCTCGTTTGCCCGAGGCGAGAAGCCCCGCCAGTTCCCAGACCTCGGCCGCGCCCTCGGCGACCACCAGGTCGCGAACATCGCGAGCGGTGATTCGGCCGCCCGGGGCGACGTAACAAGCCAGCTTCTCCACCTCGTTCGCCACGCGAGCGGCGTTGCCGCCGGAGGCTTCCGCCAGCGCCGCTGCCGCCGCCGGCTCCATTTCCACGCCAAGTTCCCGGGCCATCTGGAGGGCCATCGGGGCAGGATCGGTGGCGGAGGCGCCCAGATCCACAACGAGCGCATGTTGGTTCAGCAGTTTCGACAGGCGTGTTCGCTGATCGAGCTTCGCGGCTTCAAGCACAAGCACGGTAAAGGGGGCAGGGTTCTCGAGATAGGCGGCCAGCAGGGCGAGATTTTCCTTGAGCGAATCGTCGCTTCCCTGCTCCCAGGCGCCGGCGTCCTCCACGAAAAGAAGCTGACGCGGCGCCAGCATGGGCCGCATCTGGGCCCGGCCGACCACTTCCGCCACACCGGTCCGGGCAGCCGACAGGCGCCCGAGGGCCCATTCGCGCGCGGCTTCCGGCACGAGCGACTCGGTCAGTTTTTGCCGGCAGAGCTGGCGCCAATAGGAATCGTCGCCGAGCAACAGGATGGCCGCGGGCGCCTGGCCCTTTTTAAGTTCGGCAAACAGCCTTTCCGCGGCGGAAGCGGGCATCAGAAATTCTCCAGCATGTCCGAAACCACGCGAGAGGCGAAATCCCGCGCCATACGGCCCAGCGCCGGGTCCTCCTCCTGGAAAAAGCTCTTCGGATCGGTAGAGAACTCGTACTCGTCGCGGAAAACGAGTCTGTCATTCCGATAAATGACCTTCCCCGAAGCGCGGTCTTTCAGGCGCACCTTCGCTTCCACCGTAACGAGCATCGTTGTCGCGCGGCCGGTTTTGGAGTCGAAAAGGACCGGGACGGCGCGAATCGACGTGATATCGCCCATCAGAACGGCGTCGGCCTGAGCGGGATCGGGAACGATGCGATAGGTGGTGCGCGCTTCGAGTTCACGGACCACGGCCTGGGTGAAAATCTGCCCCAGACGGTAGTGCAGCGTATGGTTGGCGAAGACGGGCACGGAAACCGTGCGCCAGCTCTTCGGGAGATTGCCGTTGCTGCCGACGACGTGATAGCCGCAGCCAACGCTGGCGAGCGTCAGCAAAAGCGGAGCAATCCAGAGGAGCCGCGCCGCATGCCTCCGTCGCGCCAACTGATCACCCGCCAACTTATAAAATGGCCTCTGCAATCGCCACCGCATTCGTCGCCACCATCCTGGCGTTGTCGGCCGCGCCCCATAGCCAATATCCCGCTTTTGCCGACAGGTCGCGCTCCAGCTGCCCGACGATGGCTTCGGGCCTGCCGGTCACGCTCATATTCGTCGGTCTGGACTCGGAGCCGGCCTCGACGCGCAACCCGGCTTTGGCCAGCGCCGCCTCGATCTCCCGGCTTTCGACGGGTTCGGCCAGTTCGATATAGGCCGTGAATGCATACGAAAAGAATACCGGCGCCTGCAACACCTGAATCGCCGGCATGGGGATCCGGCCGCCCAGCGCATTTTCGGCGTCGTGTGCGATGGCCCGCCGTATCGCTTGCAGCGACGGCTGCCCTTGCGTCCCGTATGCGTCCATCAGATTGAACGCCACCTGCACCCCAAACACATCTTCGGAAACCGGCCGGAAGGAGAGCAGGCTGACGGTCTGCCGTTCCAGTTCGTCGATTCCCTCCTGCCCGCGCTCGGATACGGGCCGGAGAAAAACCATCGCCAGCCGGGAAGGATGGAACCGGTCGAGCGCCGCGGCCATCGAGGCGGCCACAATCGCCGCCGCCGAGGGAGAACGCAGCATCCGCCCATCGATATTTTCCGGCCGTCCCGCCAAGGAATCGAGCGCCGGGACCCAAGCCCGGGCTGTTTCCAGCCCCGGATCCTCGCTCAGGTCGACGACGCGAGCCCCCGCCTGGCGGGCCTGTTCCCCGTGACGCGCCGCCATTTCGGCGCGTCCGGCGAAAAATACCAGCCGCATCCGATCAAAACTGGTTTCGTCGACGGCGGCGATAACGGCGACTTCGTCGCCCGTGCGCGTCAGGGTGCCGACGGCAATGTCTTCATCGAAAAGATGGATTCCGGCGCTCGAAAATCCGCGCGATTCGAGGATGTCTCTGAGCTCCCTCCCGCGCGGGGAGTTGGCGCCGACAATGGCCATGCGGGCGTTCAGGTCAGGAGTTGACATTGGTGTTGACATTGGTGGGGTGCGATGTGAGCCGGTGACGCATCAGGCGAACCAGACGGCTCACCATACCGGACAGGAGATAGAGGGACGCGATGGTCAGCAGCACGACTTCCGAATAGAGAACGATGGCCGCGATCAAAAGCCCCATCAGGATAAAGGACAGCGACGAATGCCGTTTTTGCCATAGGATCTCTTTGAAACCGACGTAGCGCACATTGCTCGCCATCAGCACGGCCAGGGCGAGAACCAGCCCCAGCCAGAGCAGCGATACCCACCAGGTGTCGAGCGGGTATTTGACCGCGTGGACCATCGCGGCGATCATGCCCGCCGCCGCCGGCGTCGGCAATCCCACGAAGTAGCGCGAACGCTCGGGAGCCATGCCTTGGATATTGAAGCGGGCCAGGCGCCAGGCGCAGCAGAGCAGGAAGGCAAACCCGACGAGCCAGCCCAGCCGGTATACCTGCAAGCCTTCGGGCGCGGACGTCACCAGAAGCCCGCTCACCCCCCAGGCAAAGGCCAGCAGCGCCGGAGCGACGCCGAAGCTGATGACATCGGCCAGCGAATCGAACTGCTTGCCCACCTCGCTGTCGGTGTGCGTGATCCGCGCAATGAAGCCGTCGAGCATGTCGAAAACAATGGCCAGCCCGATGGCCTTGGCGGCGTTGTCCAGGTCGGCCATCGTTCCCTTGAATGTGGTCCAGATGGCGTAATAGCCGCAAAGCAGACTCCCAAGGGTAAGGATGCTCGGCAGGAGATAGATCCCGCGACCACGCCTGGCGGCCTTCGGATCGGCCGGCGCCGTTACATCCTCCCCATCGAATTCATCGAACCCGTTCATCGCCAGTCCGCAATCGTGCTCCCGCCCGAGCGCACGCGCTGGCCGGGCTGAATCGTCACCCGCGCCTGGCTGGGCAGCCAGATCTCCACCCGCGAACCGAAGCGGATCATCCCAAAGCGCTCACCCCGTTCGAGGGTCGAGCCGACTGGCCTCCATACCAGAATGCGCCGCGCGATCCACCCGGCGATCTGTTTCACGATGACCGGTCCCCGTTCACTCTCGAACCGAATGACGTTCTGTTCGTTCTCGACCGAGGCGCGCTCGAACAAGGCCCCATGAAATTTCCCGGGCCGGTAATCCACGCTGGCCATGCAAGCCTTCACCGGCGCGCGATTTACGTGCACGTCCAGAACCGATAGAAAAATGGCGATGCGGCGGCCCGGTGCGCCCTCGAACGGCTCTTCCACCACCGAAAGGACCTTTCCATCGGCGGGGGAAACCACGGCCGTTGGACTGGACGGAAGCGGCCGCTCGGGATCGCGGAAGAAATAAAATACGAATGCCGTCAGCAGGAAAAAAAACGCCGCGAGCCACGTCCATCCTATCCATAGAGCGAGACCGCCCAGAACCAGCGGCGGGAACCCGAACTTCAAAGCCTCCCGAAAGACCATTCTTCCCCGAATCGATGAGCATCGGCCGGAACGGCCCTGCCCGATTTTCCCGCGCTGCCGCACGGTCTTTGCAACCGAAGCTAGCATAGCGGCTTTCGGCCGCCAAGGGGAATCCCGCTCAGGCCGGGTCCGGGAGCGCAAGCCCCATCAGCAACGCGTCTTCTTCCGGATCGCGGTAATAGCCGCGCCGCAGACCGGTCCGAACAAAGCCATGACGCTCATAGAAGCCGATGGCCGCCCGGTTCGACTGCCTCACTTCCAGGAAAGCGCCGCGCGCGCCGGCGCACCGGCCATGTTCAAGCGCCGCCGCGAGCAACGCAGCGCCCGCTCCGCGGCGCCGCGCGGAGGGATCGACAGCCAGGTTCAATATCTCCACCTCGTCCGCCACGGCCCGCGCCACGACAAAACCGACCACCCCGACACCCGTCTCCCCCACCCAGCAGGCGAGTCCCGCATCACCCTCCGGCGCCCAGCCGGCCGCTTCGGGAGAGCGGCGCATGACGGCATCGATCGCGGCCCGGTCGCGCTCCTGGCGCACGCGGATCGTCAATCCTTCCATTTCACTTCCGCGTCGGATCGCCGCACGTAATTGGCGTCCAGACCGATGGCATCGTGCGCCTCGCCGCCGACAGCCCGGCGATACGCCAGCAGGCCAATCATCGCGGCTAAAAAGGGAGAAACGCGCTCGACGGACGCGTCGCAAAGCGGCGAGCGGGCCAAAGCCGCCTGGAATGTCTCCGGCGCGGGGGATACGAGCGCCATCGATTTTCCCCCGGGCCGCTCGGCCAGCCACGCGAACAACTCCTCGGGTGTGAGGACCATCTCATCGCCGCAACGGACAATTTGGCCATTGCGCCGCTCGTACAGGGCGCCATACAGCTGGCCTCGCCGGGCATCCACCACGGATGCCAGCAGCGGAGCGGGCGTCGTCGCCTGGGCCGCGACGGCTTCGAGCACGCTGACTCCGATCGCGGGCTTCGAGAAGGCCTCGGCCCATCCCTTGGCCGCCGCCAGC